>NZ_JABFTW010000008.1:0-232008 GCF_021404355.1 Halomonas sp. MCCC 1A11062 | reverse complement strand
CGGTGGCGGAGAGGCTGCCGTCGCGGCTGGCGAAACGCACCTCGAGGTGGAAGGGCTGCGAGAGCGCCTCTTCCAGGGTGAAGTCGATCACCGCCAGCTCGGCGCTGTCGACCCCGGCGAGGTCGAGGGTGAATTGCAATCCAGTTGCAGCCATACGCGCGTTCCTTTCAGCAACCTGATGAAAAGGCAGGACAAGAAACGCAAGGTTACGCAAGCGAAACGAAGGCACAAGACGGTAGGTGCATGAAGCGCTGATGGCTGACGTAAATTGTCGGCAATATCTTACAAGTCCCGCCCGACGAATCGGCGGGAGGTCAAGCCTTCCTCGGCAACGCCAGGCTGATCGCCACCGTCGCCATGAGCATGGCACTCGACACCCACAGCGTGGCGCTGAGGCCGCCGGTCATGTAGAGCCAGCCGGAGAGCAGGGTGCCGATCAGCCGGCCCATGGCGTTGGCCATGTAGTAGAAGCCCACGTCCAGCGAGACCCCGTCCGAGCGCGCCATGCGCACGATCAGAAAGCTGTGCAGGCTGGAGTTCACAGCGAACACCGCGCCGAACAGCAACAGTCCGCCCAGCAGTACCACGTGCGGCTGCCATTCCCACTGAAGACCTAGCGCAATCAATGCCGGTAGGGCCGCCAGCGCCGCGGCCCAGGCGATAGCGGCGCTGCGTCCCGCCGTGCGCCCGGTGATGCGTGGCGCCACCGCCTGTACCGCCCCGTAGCCGATCACCCATAGCGCCAGGAAGCCGCCGACCCGCCAATGGTCCCATTCGAACTGGGTGGCGAGGAACACCGGCAGCGCCACCACGAACCAGACGTCGCGGGCGCCGAACAGGAACATGCGCGCCGCCGAGAGAATGTTGATCGCCCGGCTCTTGGAGAGGATCTCGCGGAACTTGGGCTTGGCCTTGGCGCGGCCCAGGTCGGCGTCGAGGCGGGCAAGCGAGAGGCCGAGCACGCCGACGAGCATCAGCGCCATGGCCAGTACCGCGCCCTGGAAACCGATCAGCGTGAGCAGCAGCCCGCCGAGAAAGAAGCCCACCCCCTTGAGTGCGTTCTTCGAGCCGGTGAGCAGCGCCACCCAGCGGTAGAGCGAGGTGTGTCCCTCGTCGCCCGCCGGCACCAGGCCTTTGATCGCACTCTTGGCGCTCATCTTGTTGAGGTCCTTGGCGATGCCCGAGAGCGCCTGGGCCGCCATCACCCAGGGCACCACGAGCCAGGCCGTGGGTACCAGCAGCATGGCCAGGGCGACGATCTGCAAGCCGAGCCCCAGGTTCATGGTGCGGTTGAGCCCCAGCCGTGCGCCCAGCCAGCCGCCCACCAGGTTGGTCACCACGCCGAAGAACTCGTAGAACAGAAACAGCAGCGCGACTTCCAGCGCCGAATAGCCAAGCTGGTGGAAGTAGAGCACCACCAGCATGCGCAGGGCGCCGTCGGTCAGGGTGAAGCCCCAGTAGTTGCCGGTTACCAGCAGATACTGGCGAACCTCGCGGGGCAGGGCGGCAACGCGGGCGATCATCTTTCGCCGCTCTCCACCCCGGTGGCTTTACCCACCTTGGCTGCCAGTTCCACGGTGCGGCAGGCGTAGCCGTATTCGTTGTCGTACCAGGCGTAGAGCTTCACCTGGGTGCCGGCCACCACCATGGTGGAGAGGGCGTCGACGATGGAGCTGCGCGGGTCGCTGCGATAGTCGATGGAGACCAGCGGGCGCTCCTCATAGCCCAGGATGCCGGCCAGTTCGCCCTCGGCGGCCTGTTTCAATAGCGCGTTGACCTCCTCGGCCGTGGTCTCGCGCTGCACCTCGAAGACCATGTCGGTGAGCGAGGCGTTGGCCAGCGGCACGCGCACGGCGTGGCCGTTGAGCTTGCCGGTCAGCTCCGGGAAGATCGCGGTGATCGCCTTGGCCGAGCCGGTGGTGGTCGGGATCAGGCTCATTCCGCAGGCCCGCGCCCGGCGCAGATCCTTGTGAGGACTATCCAGGATCACCTGGGTGTTGGTGATGTCGTGAATGGTAGTCATCGAGCCGTGGCGAATGCCGAGCCGTTCGTGGATCACCTTGACCACCGGCGCCAGGCAGTTGGTGGTGCAGCTCGCCGCGGTGACGATGCGGTGGCTGGTGGGATCGAAGAGGTGGTCGTTGACCCCCATCACCACGTTGAGCACGCCTTCCTCCTTCACCGGCGCGCTGACCACCACGCGCTTCACGCCCTGGTCCAGGTAGCCCTGGAGCTTGGCGCTCGTCTTCATCTTGCCCGAGCACTCGATCACCACGTCGCAGTCGGACCAGTCGGTATCGGCGATCTCGCGATTGGCGCTGAAGGCGATGTGCTTGCCGGCCACTTCGATGGCGTCCCCGGTCGACGTGATATCATCGCCGCCGCCGCTCCACTGGCCGTGCACCGAGTCGAACTGCAGCAGGTGGGCGAAGGTGACGGCATCGCCGCCCGGGTCGTTGATGCGCACGAATTCGAGGTCCGGGTTGGTCCAGCCGGCGCGCAGCGCCAGGCGGCCGATACGTCCGAAACCGTTGATGCCGATACGGAGGGTCATGTCGGGACTCCATGTCTTGAGAGCGAGTCGGGTGTGTGAACGTCGTGTGGCGAAATATATGGCAAATCGTATATGAAGCGAGATGACAATTCGATGACATCAGGTGGCGAACTGCCCATCGATGCCCAGCTATCGGCGATTCGCCAGGCGCTGGCCGTGCATTCCCGCGTGCTGCTCGTCGCCGAGCCCGGGGCGGGCAAGACCACCCGGGTGCCGCTGGCGCTGCTGAACGAGGCCTGGTGTCTGGGCGAGCGCGGTGAAGGCCGCTTGCTGCTGCTGGAGCCGCGGCGGGTTGCCGCTCGCCTGGCTGCCGGCTTCATGGCGGAAAGCCTGGGCGAAAGAGTAGGCGAGACCGTGGGCTACCGCATGCGCGGCGAGAGCCGGGTGGGGCCCAACACGCGGCTCGAGGTGGTCACCCAAGGGGTGCTGACGCGCATGCTGCAGGACGACCCGCTGCTCGAAGGGGTGACCGGCATCGTCTTCGACGAGTTCCACGAGCGCAGCCTGGAGGCCGACCTGGGGCTGGCCCTGGCGCTGGATGCCCAGTCGGTGCGTGACGATCTGCGCCTGCTGGTGATGTCGGCCACCCTCGACGTCGAGGCGCTGCTCGGCGTGCTCGGCGAAGCCACGCCGCTGCTCGAGAGTCAGGGGCGCAGCTTCCCGGTGGAGACCCGCTATCGTCCTCTCAGCTTTCGCTCCAACTCCAACTCCAGCTCTCGCGACGACGCCGCAAGCCAGCAGGCTATAGCGGTAGGAGAAGCCCTTGCCCTGAGCGAAGGCGATGCCCTGGTGTTCCTGCCCGGGGTGGCCGAGATTCGCCGCCTGGCGCGGGAGCTGGCGAGCCGCCAGCCCGAACTGGCGGTGCGCGAGCTGCACGGGCGGCTGCCTCTTGAAGAGCAGCGCCGCGCCCTGAAGCCCGAACCTGACGGCCGGCGTCGCGTGGTGCTCTCCACCGCCATCGCCGAATCCAGCGTCACCGTGGATGGCGTACGCATCGTCATCGATGCCGGTCAGGAGCGGGTGCCGGTGTTCCAGCCGCGCAGCGGGCTCAGCCGGCTGGAGACCCGTCGCGTCAACCGTGCCAGCGCCGACCAGCGTCGCGGTCGTGCAGGGCGTCAGGGGCCGGGGCTTTGCCTGCGACTGTGGGCCGAGGAGCAGCCGCTGCCGGCTCACGGCGAGCCCGAGATGCTACAGGCCGATCTTGCTCCGCTGGCCTTCGAGCTGGCCCGCTGGGGTATCGTCGACCCGGCCGGTCTGGCCTGGATCACACAGCCGCCCGCCGGGGCGCTGGCCGCGGGGCGTCGACTGCTGCAGCGGCTCGGCCTGATGGATGAGGGCTTCCTGCTCACCGAGCTGGGCCGTGCCTGCGTGCGCTGGCCCACTCATCCGCGCCTGGCGGCGATGCTGGCGCGTGCCGGCGAACTCGACGCCGTGCCGCTGGCCTGTGCCCTGGTGGCGGCGCTGGAGGGGCGCGATCTCGACGGCGAGCAGGACCTGGAGCGCACGCTTCAGGCGCGTCTGGCGCAGCCCGCCGCTCACCGTCAATGGCAGCACGAGGCTCAGCGCCTAGCGCGGATTGCTGGCGTGGGCCTGGAGGTCACGAGCCTGGCGCCGGTGGGGGAGCTGCTGGCGCTGGCCTATCCGGACCGGGTGGCGCAGCGTATTCAGCAGGAGGCCGGGCCGGGTCGCTTCCGCCTGGTATCCGGGGGCCTGGCGACTTTGCCCGAGCGCCATCCGCTGGCCCATGCCGAGCTGCTGGTAGCCGCCGAGCTCGACGGCCAGGCCAGCGGTGCGCGAATCTTCCGCGGCGTGGCCATCGAGCGGGCGCGGCTCGAGGCGCTGTTTCCCGAAACGCGAGAGTGGCGGGCGAGCCTGGAGTGGTCGGAGGAGCAGGGGCGCCTGATCGGCGAGCAGGTACGCGGCCTGGGGGCGGTGGTGCTCGAGCGCAAAACGCTTTCGTCGCTGCCGCCGGAGGCGGTGCGTCAGGCACTGCTCGATGCCCTGCGCCGGCGCGGCGAGCTGCCCTTCGACGATAGCGCCGAGCAGTTGCGCGGCAGGGTAGCGCTGCTGCGCCAGGCGTTGGGCTCTCGGGGGGATCAAGACTGTGATGATGAGCAGGGTTGGCCCGACTGGTCGCTGCCGGCGCTGCTCGATGAACTCGAAGCCTGGCTGGGGCCGCACCTCGACGGCGTCAGAAGCCTCGACGCGGTGGCGCGGCTGCCGCTGGGTCGCTTTCTGCTCGACAGCCTCGACTGGTCGCTGCGCAGCCGGCTCGATGCGCTGGCGCCTGGGCGTCTCGAAGTGTCCAGCGGCTCGCAGATACGCCTCGACTACACGCCGTGCCTGGAGGGCCGGGCGCCGGTGCTGGCGGTGAAGCTGCAGGAAACCTTTGGCTGGCAGGCGTCGCCGCGTGTCGCCGAGGGGCGGGTGGCGGTGCTGTTGCACCTGCTCTCACCGGCGCGGCGCCCACTTCAGGTCACCGCGGATCTCGCCAGCTTCTGGGCCAACGGCTACCCCGAGGTGCGTCGAGAGATGCGCGGCCGCTACCCCAAGCACCCCTGGCCCGAAGACCCCACCACCGCCGAGGCCACCGCCCGCACCAAGCGGCGCTCATGAGCCGGCGCCGGTCGCCTTCAACCGGGTAGCAGCGCTGCCATGCCCATGCCCAGCGACACGAACCCCAGCGCGATGCCGAAGGCGGGCCAGGGCTGAAGCCTGCTTTCGCTCCGCTTGAGGGTCCAGGCCAGCCGTCGAAAGCCTCGTTCTCCCCCCCGTTCCAGCGCCTGGCGCCATGCGAGGCGTGCCCGCCCCAGCTGCGGCAGCCGAGGCTTGAGCAGAACCGCCACGACCGCCAGCCCAAGGGCGAGGGATGGCTCCAGCAAGCCGGAGCGCAGGGTGGCGAACGGTGCTGCGACAAGCGGGGCGTACCACTGCCATCCCCAGGCCACCAGCACCGGCAGGGCTGCCAGCGTGGCCCAGCCGAGCCACAGCCCGCCGGGTATGTGCAGCGTCTGCCGGCTGGGTGGCGAGCGCCACAGCAGCCACAGCAGGCGCAGCATCAGCAGGCCGGTGGCGATGCCCGAGAGGGAGAGCAGCCAGCCGGCCCCGCCGTCTGCCGCCAGCGCGTCCCCCATTGTGGTCTTGACCAGCACGCCGCCCGTGGGCGGCACGCCCGCCAGCGCCAGGGCCGGCAGCAGCATGCCGAGCAGTACCCAGCGGTGCTCCCTGCCGTGCACCCGGTTGGCCATTCCCGCCCCCAGAAACAGGCTGGCCTTGGCCAGGGAGTGCGTTGTTGCCAGCAGCAGCAGGGCCGTCATGGCGGTGGCCGGTGAGCTGCTGTAGAGCACCAGGCCCAGCAGAGCGGTGAGCAGCCCCATCTGACTCACGCTCGACCAGGCCAACACGACCTTGGCGTGATCGTGAACGATGCCGCGCAGTGCCGCATAGAGGGCGGCGACCAGCCCCACCATTACCATGACGGGGCCCCAGGCCACGGTGACATCGCTGAGCGGAAGCAGGCGCAGGGCACCCAGCAGGCCGAGCTTGATCATCAGCCCTGAGAGGACGGCGCTGGCCATGGGCGGTGCGACCGGATGTGCCAGCGGCAGCCAGGCATGCACGCCGATGACACCGGCCTTGATGGCCAGGCCAAACGCCATGCAGCCCAGGGCCAGGGGTGGCAGCTCGTGGTGAGTCAGGCTGGCGAAGCGCAGGTCGCCGCTGGCGTTGGCAATGAGCGCGAGGCCCGCCAGCATCGCCACTTCGGCCAGCAGCAGCATGACCAGATAGCCCAAGCCGGCCAGGCGCGACGACTGATGCCCGTCGTGCTGAACCATGGCCCATCCCAGCAGGCTGAGTAGCGCGGCGCCGGTGTAGAAGGTCAGCAGGTCCGCGGCGAGCAGGGCGACCAGGTGGATCGCCGCTGCCGCCGCCAGCATGGCGAGCAGGCGGTTGGCGGCAGGGAAGGTGTCCCGCCAGCTGTAAGTAGCCCACAGCACCAGCGGCCAGATGCACAGCGCCGGCAGCAGGAAGGCCAGGCCGGTGGCATCCAGGGCGAGGCTGATAGTGAATTCCACGGGAAGCTGCGTAGACAGCGCCATAAAGGGACCCAGGCCCCAGGCCAGTCCGGCAAGACCCAGTGCCAGCCAGGAGAGGCTTCGGGTGGTGTCGCCGTGAGTGGGGCGAGAGGCGATAACGGCTGCCCGGCGCGGCTCGGGGCGCAGGCCCAGGTCGAACAGGCGCCACAGGCAGGCAGCGGTGAAGAAGGTGCCGAGCAGCACGACCGCAGCAATGAAGTAATGGTCCTGCGCCAGTGCCCCTTGCAGCAGCCACCACTTGCCGAAGAACCCGCCGGTCGGGGGAATGCCCAGCAGGCTGAGCCCGGCCAGCGCCATGGCCAGCCAGGCCAGCGGCAGGCGACCGGCATCGCCGGCCAGCCGGCTGAGGCGGTCGTGGCCGTGGGCGACGACGACGGCACCGGCGGCAAGGAACAGCGCGCCCTTGGCCAACCCATGTGCGAGCAGCAGCTGCAGGCCGCCCGAAAAGGCCGGGGCATGCGGTTCATCCGGGGTGAACCAGCTCATGTCGACATCGAGCCCGAGCAGCAGCAGCGCGTAGCCGCTGTGGCAGAGCGTGGACCAGGCGATCAGGAGCTTGAGTCGGGTCTGCAGCGCGGCCTGAACACCGCCCCAGCCCAGCGCCACCATTCCGATCACAACCAGCCAATCGAGCTGGGCGCTGTTGAGATTGGCCAGCGGGGCCAGCCACAGGCGCCAGAGCACGAACAGGGTCACCCCAACCACCACGGCCGAGAGCATGGCGCTGACCGGCGCCTGGGCCTTGGAGTGGGCGGCCGGCAGCCAGGTGTGCAGCGGCACCACGGCGGCCTTGATCAGCAGCCCCAGGGTAAGCAGGGCGGCCGCCAGGCGCATGGTGGCGCCATCCTCCAGGGAGTCGACCAGCAGGCCGAGGTCGAGCCGGCCGGTCTGGCCGTAGATCAGCGCCGTACCCAGCAGGTAAAGCAGCGAAGCCAGCAGCGAGGCCATCAGATAGCGCAGGGCGGCCTCGCCGAAGCGATCGTGGGGCGAGCGGGCCACCAGGCCGACGCCGGCCAGGGTGACGAGCTCCAGCGTGACGTAGAGATTGAACAGATCCTGGGACAGCAGCAGGGCGTTGAGGCCGGCCCACATCATCCACCACAGCGGCCACAGATGCCGGTCGGCGGATGTCGACGGGTCCAGCAGCAGGGCCAGGCTGGCAGCGCCTGCCACGACGGCCGTCATGATCAGCATCGTGAGAGCGGGGAAATCGAGATGCCAGGCGATGCCCAGCGGTGGCGGCCAGTTGCCCAGGGCGATGCCGATCGACTCCCCGCCCAGCGTCGCCGGCAAGGAGAGTACGAGGCTCATCAGCATGACGGGCAGCCCCAGCGCCACCTGACGCCCGGGGGAGAGGGCGCCGAGAAATGCCGCTATCGAGAGACCGAGCGGCAGGAAGATCAACGCTGGGAGCGTCCAGGCGGCCAGCCCCGATGCCGTCATTGCGACTCCTCATGACGACGTTCGTGGGCGCGGATCGTCAAGCCCAGTGCGGCGGCCGTCGTGCTTACCGCCACCACGATGCCCGTCAGCACCATCACATGGGGGACCGGATCGATCCCCGCCTCGGTGCGGGCGAGGGTGACCAGCAGCAGAAAGGTGGCGCTGGCCAGCACATTGAGCGCCACGATACGGCGCACCAGGTCGTCAGTGCGAAACAGGCCGATGAGGGCCATGCCGCAGAGCAGGGCAGACACGACAGCGTAGAAGAGACTCATCGGCCGGGCTCCCCGTACAGGTAGAGGGCCATCAGCATCAGCGCAATCGAGAGCGCCGTGGCGACTTCCACCGCCAGGATCGCCGGCTTGGCCAGCGCCTGGGGAATCGCCAGAAAGGTCCCGGTCAACAGCAGGCCGCCCAGGCCGACGGCGAGGAAGAGCGCCAGCCCGGCGACCAGCAGCAAGCGCAGCAGAGGCTTGAAGCGGGGCTGCTGCATCCAGCCGATACGCTCTACCAGCAGCAGTAGAATGCCGCCGGCCCCCAGCACCGCGCCGGCGGGAAAGGCGCCACCCGGCGCATGGGCGCCGCGCCACAGCAGATAGGTGGGAACGAGCAGGAACAGCGGATGCAGCAGGCGCGACAGGGCGGGCAGACCGGGCAGGGCGGTCGCCGGGGCGAAGGGGCGCAGCGCCGGACCCAGTGACCAGACCAGCATCACGGCACCCAGCATCACCGCCACTTCGAGCAGCGTATCCAGCGCGCGGATGTTGAGCAGTACGGCGGTCACGGCATGGCTGACACCAGTGGCCTCCAGCTCGGCCGTCACCTCGGCGGCCAGCCCGGGGCGCGGCAGGCGTTGAACGCCCCAGGCCAGCCAGCCCGCGCCGATGCACGCGGCGAAGACGGCCGGATAGCGCCAGTAGCGGTGCCAGCGCTGCGGATGGGAGCCGACAGCGGCCGTGCTGGGCAGGCGGCCTAGCGCCGTGAGCAGCAGTGCGCCGGTCACCCCAGCGCCGATGGCGGCCTCCGCCAGGGCGATGTCCGGCGCCTCGAGGCGTACCCAGACCAGCGCCATGAGCAGGTTGAAGGCCATCAAGTGGACCACGGCGGCAAAGCGGCGGGTCAGAAACAGTGCCTGCCAGCCGAGCCAGATCAGGCCGGCGGCGAGCAGCAGATCGAAGCCCAGGGTCAGCGCCGTCATTCCTGCGGCTCCTGTTGCGCCTCCCGGCTTGCGCCTGTGCGGTTCTGCCAGGGACGAATGCCGCAGGCAGCTGCCGTCGATGCCACCAGCGTGGCGCCGATGCCCGAAGCCAGCAGCACCAGTAGCCATATCAGCATGATCTTGGCCGCCTCGGCCAGGCCGTCGGCCTGCAGCGCCAGGCCGGAACAGAGCAGCCCGAGCCCCAGGTTATCGGCCTTGGTCATGGCGTGCAGTCGGGTGAAGACATCAGGAAAGCGGATGAAGCCCAGGCTGCCCGTGACGAAGAACAGCGCGCCGGCGACCACCAGCAAATGGCTGACCACTTCGAGCCACTCAGTCATGCCTGGCCTCCTCGCGTGCCTGACCGTCCTCTCTCAGCAGCGTCCAGGTGCGGGTGACGAAATTGGCCATGGCCACCGCGGCAAGCAGGGCGAACAGCAGCGCAACGTCGACGAGGGCCGGCTGCTCGACCAGCGCGCTCAGTATCAGCAGCACTGCCACGGTGGTAGTCGTCATCAGCTCTGCGGCCACCATGCGGTCGGCGCTGGTCGGCCCTTGCCAGATGCGCCAGGCAGCGACACCGGCATTGGCCAGCAGCAGGACGGCGGCGAACAGATAGATCGGCGTCATGGGGAGCCCTCGTTGCGAAGATGGCGGCCACCGAAAAGCGCATCGATTTGCCCCTCCAGGCGTTGCAGCCTGTCGGCGATACCGTCCCGATAGTGCAGCACGTGCACCTGGAGATGGTCGCTGTCGATACGAACGGTGAGGGTGCCGGGCAGCAGATTGATCAAGGTCGCCATGAACAAGCGGCCGGAGGCGTCGTCCAGCCGCTGCCAACGATGCTCGATGACTCGTGTGTCGAGCTGCATGCGCGGACGACAGGCGAGCCAGGCCACCTCGATACCGCCGCGCAGGCCGAGCCACAGGGCCAGCGGCAGCAGGCGCAACCAGGCCACTGGCCGCAGCGGCAGATCGGGAATCGGCATCACCAGGGCGGTGATGATGATGGCCGGCACTCCCCAGCGCCAGCTCTCCGCTTCGCCGCCGCCGAGCATCCACCACAGCAAGGCGAGCAGGGCCAGACGACCGGCCCAGCCGCGCCAGTCGCCGAACCTAGTTGGCAGAAGTCGTCGCCTCGTCATGTCGGCCCGAGTGGGTGGCATCCGATCCCTCACGCTTGCGCAGGATGAACTTCTCCAGCTCCACGACCAGGTACAGCACCACGCTGCCGGCCAGGATCACCAGCCAGTGAATCGGTGACAGCGCGGCGCTGCCGAATACCGTCTGCATGAAGGGGATGTAGGTCCAACCCAACTGCAGCAGTACCACCAGGCCGATGGCGATCCATACCGGGCGGCTGCCGAAGATGCCGTGCAGAGAGAGTGTGCTGTTGACCAGAAAGCGGCTGTTGATCAGGTAGGCCGCACTGCTCATGACCAGCATGTTGACGGCGCCGGAGCGCGCCAGCTCCTCGCTGCCGCCCTGGACCTGCAGGATCCAGCTGAACATGCCGAATACGCCGATCAGCAGCAGAATCGAGACGAACACCACCCGCCACAGCAGGAACAGGTCGAGCAGGGCCGCGGATGGATCGCGGGGCTCGCGCTGCATGATGTCCTCTTCGGCCTTCTCGAAGGCCAGTGCCAGGCCCAGGGTGACCGCCACCACCATGTTGACCCAGAGCGCCTGCAGCGGGGTGACCGGCAGCAGGGTGCCGGCCAGCACGGCCAGCATGATGGCCAGGCCCTGACCGCCGTTGGTGGGCAGAATGAAGGTCACGGTCTTGCGGATGTTGTCGTAGACCTTGCGCCCCTCCTCGATGGCGCCGACGATGGTGGCGAAGTTGTCGTCGGCCAGCACCATCTCGGCGGCCTCCTTGGCTGCCTCGGTACCCTGAATGCCCATGGCGACTCCGACGTCGGCCCGCTTGAGGGCGGGCCCGTCGTTGACCCCGTCGCCGGTCATGGCACAGATTCCACCTTTGGCCTGCATCGCCTTAACCAGGCGCAGCTTGTGCTCCGGCGCCGCGCGGGCGAAGACGTCGATCTCGAGAATGCACTCCTCGAGCTGCTCGTCGGACATCTCCTCGATCTCGCGTCCGGTCAGGGCGCGGTCGGTGTGGGCGAAGCCGAGCTGTTCGGCGATGGCCTTGGCGGTCACGCCGTGGTCACCGGTGACCATCACCGGACGGATGCCCGCCTCGAGGCACTGCTTGACGGCCTCGATGGCGGCCTCCCGCGGCGGGTCGAGCAGCCCGACCAGGCCCAGCAACACCAGGCCCTGCTCGGCGTCCTCGTCACTGAGTTCGCCGGAGATGTCGTCGGCCTCCTTTTCCGCCAGGGCCAGCACACGCAGGCCGCGGGAGGAGAGGTCGTGGATGCGCTCTTCCCACTCCTGCTGATCCAGCTCGCTGTCGCCGTCGGCGCCACGTACCTTGTGGCACATCTCCAACAGTCGGTCGGGAGCCCCCTTGACCAGCAGGCGCTTGCCCTCCAGCTCGTTGAGGGTGGCCATGTACTTGCGCTCGGACTCGAAGGGGATGGCATCCTGGCGTGGGTGCTCGTCGCGCAGTTCGCCGGTGTCGAAGCCGCCCTTGGCGCCGGCTACCACCAGCGCGCCCTCGGTGGGGTCGCCGTGAATCGTCCAGCGCTCGTCCTCTTCGGCGAGTTCGGAATCGTTGCACAGCACGCCGACCTTGAGGAAGTGCGCCAGCGCCGGGTAGTCGTCCAGCGAGATCTCCTCGCCGTACTCGTCGCTTTCCTTCTCTGCGGGGGCGGCGTGCAGCTTGCCTTCCGGGGAGAAACCGATGCCCGAAAGGCGGAACTCGCCCTCGGGGAGCCAGATCGCCTGGGCGGTCATCTCGTTGCGGGTCAGGGTGCCGGTCTTGTCGGAGAAGATGGTGGAGATGGAGCCCAGGGTCTCGACCGCTGGCAGGCGGCGAATGATGGCGTTGCGCTTGGCCATCACCTGCACGCCCAACGCCAGGGTAATGGTGACGATGGCCGGCAGGCCCTCGGGAATGGCGGCCACGGCCAGGCCCACCGCCGCCATGAACATGGCGCTGATGGGCTCGCCGTGGAGGACCACGCCGATGGCGGCGGTGAGGGCAGCGGCGCCAAGGATGAAGATCGCCAGCACCCGGCCGGCGCGGTCGAGCTGTTGCAGCAGCGGCGTCTTGAGCTGCTCGACCCCGCGCAGCATCTCCGAGATACGCCCGATCTCGGTGCGGGTGCCGGTTTCCACCACCACGCCCTGAGCGGTGCCCTGAACCACGATGGTGCTGGCAAAGATCATGGCGCTGCGGTCGCCCAGCTCGGCGTCCTCCTCGACGGCGTCGGTCTGCTTGTCCACTGGGGTGGACTCACCGGTGAGGGCGGCCTCCTCCGTGCGCAGGCGTTTGGCCTCGAGCAGGCGCAGATCGGCGGGCACGCGATCGCCGCTCTCCAGCATGACGATGTCGCCAGGCACCAGATCCTCGGCGTCGATGGTCTTGCGCCTGCCACCGCGCAGCACCGACGCCTGTGGCGAGAGCATGTTGCGTATGCTCTCCAGGGCCTGTTCGGCCTTGCCCTCCTGGATGAAGCCGATCATCGCGATGATGATCACCACCCCGACAATGGCCGCGGCGTCCAGCATGTGGCCGAGGGCCAGGCTCGCCACCGCCGCCACCAGCAGGATGATCATCAGGATGTTGTTGAACTGTTCGAGCAGACGCCGCCACCAGGGCCGCCCCTCCTCCTGCTTGAGCTGATTGGGACCATAGCGCTCGAGGCGTGACTTGGCTTCGTCATCGCTCAGGCCGTCGCGGTTGCCGTCGACCTTCTCCAGGGCTTCATCGGGGGGCAAGGCATGCCAGGCGGCGCGGGACTCGTCTTGGCGATCGGGCATTTCCATATCTCCGAAGGCGGTGTGAATTAGCTCAGATGTAACATAGGCGCTGTCGCTGTGCCGTGACCCAGCGCAAGTTACGTGTCCCAACTCCTTGTCGGGCTGGTGTAGAGATACTGACACAAGCCGCCGTTGGGTCCGCGGCGATGCAGCGGTGACGGTGTGTACAGACTGCTTCCAGTGTAGGCCAGCAGGCAGAGAGCGAAACCGTCGCTCTGTTTCGGTGGGTATCCGAATGGCACTCGGCCACTGCAGCGCTGGCTGGGCTAGAATGGCGGCTCAACGGAACGGAGAACCGATGACTTCGACGATCTCGCGCTGCCCCTGCGGCAGCGGACTGCCGCTGGATGTCTGCTGCGGCCGCTTTCATGCCGGCGAGGCGGCGCCGACCCCCGAGGCGCTGATGCGCTCCCGCTACAGTGCCTTTGCCCTGGGGCTCGAGGATTACCTGCTGGCGACCTGGCACGCCAGCACTCGCCCGGTGGACCTGAACCTGGACGATGCCACCAGTTGGATACGCCTCGAGGTGCTCGATCACGGCTCGGCGGGCGAGCGTGGCCACGTGCATTTTCGCGCCACCTTTCGCGAAGGCAGGCGCTGGGGCGTACTGGCGGAGAACTCGCGCTTCGTGCACGAGGCGGGCCGCTGGTTCTATGTCGACGGCGAGCCCACCATGGAGCGCCTCAAGCCCGGCCGCAACGACCCTTGCCCCTGCGGCAGCGGGCGCAAGTTCAAGAGCTGCTGCGGCCTGGGCTGATCTTCCGCAAGAGCTCTCTCAAAGCGCCCTCGCAGCACCCTCACAGCACCATGGCGGCCAGCCAGCCGAAGGCGATCAGCGGCAGGTTGTAGTGCAGGAAGGTCGGCACCACGGTGTCCCAGATATGGTCGTGCTGGCCGTCGGCGTTGAGCCCAGCGGTGGGGCCCAGGGTCGAGTCGGAGGCCGGCGAGCCGGCATCGCCCAGCGCCGCGGCGGTACCCACCAGGGCGACGGTGGCCATGGGCGAGAAGCCGAAGCTGAGTGCCAGCGGCACGTAGAGCGAGGCGATGATCGGCACGGTGGAGAATGACGAGCCGATGCCCATGGTGATGAACAGGCCGACCAGCAGCATGATCAGCGCCGCCAGGCCCTTGTTGTCACCGATCAGCTCCGTTGAGCCCGCCACCAGAGCGGGTACCTCGCCGGTGGCCTGCATTACCCCGGCGAAGCCCGCCGCGCTGATCATGATGAAGCCCACCAGCGCCATCATGCGCATGCCTTCGGTGAAGATGTCGTCCTGTTCGTGCCAACGGAACACGCCGCTGACCGAGAGCAGGGCGAAGCCGAACAGCCCGCCCAGCACCATCGAACCCGAGAGCAGTTGGATCGTCACGGTGCCCACCAGCGCGGCGCCGAGCACTGCCATCTGCCAGGGCGCCAGGTGTTTGGCCGCCTCGGCGGGTGTCTCGTCGCCGTGAGCCAGGTCGCGATCCTCGTAGTGGCGCGGCCGGCGATAGCTGAACAGCACGGCGACAGCGAGCCCCAGCGCCATGCCGCCGATGGGCATCAGCATGGCCATGGGCACCATGCCGCGCGTCACCTCCAGGCCCAGCTCGGCGCCGCTCTCGTTGAGATTGGCCAGCAGGATGTCGTTGAGGAAGATCGCGCCGAAGCCTACCGGCAGCAGCATGTAGGGCGCGGTGATGCCGAAGGTGATGACGCAGGCCGCCACCCGGCGATCCAGGCGCAGGTGATTCATCAGCTTGAGCAGCGGCGGTACCAACACCGGAATGAAGGCGATGTGCACCGGGATCAGGTTCTGCGAGCTCACCGCCGCGGCGAGCAGGGCGCCGATCAGGGTGAAGGCGACCCAGCGGCGGCTCGACGGCTGGTCGTCCAGGTGCAGGCCGCGAATCGCTCGCTCGGCGAGCAGCTCGGTAACGCCCGAACGCGACAGGGCCACGGCGAAGGCGCCCAGCACGGCGTAGGAGAGCGCAATGGTGGCGCCGTTGCCGAGCCCTTGGTTGAAGGCGTCCATGATGGCGCCGATGGGCATGCCGGCGACCAGCCCACCGACCAGGCTGGCGGCGATCAGGGCGAAGACGACGGAGACGCGGGCGAGACTGAGGGTAACCATGACCAGGATGGCCAGAACGATGGCATTCATGACGGCTCTCGAGCTGGAGGATCGGACCGAAGCGAAACGGATGGGCGAAAGAAAACCCCGGCCTGGTGGGCCGGGGTAGCATATCTTACCTCAACGTACAGGGCGGGTCAGTGGCTGGGCAGCAGTTCCACCGGCACCAGCTCGTTGAGCACCCGTGAGGCGAGCAGGCGGGTGGCGCTCTCGATGTCGGGGCCAAAGAAGCGGTCGCGGTCGTAGTAGTCGACCTGGCCGCGCAGTGCCTTCCTGGCCTGCTCCAATCTTTCGGTGGTGGTCAGTCCTTGGCGGAAATCGAGCCCTTGGCAGGCCGCCAGCCATTCGATGGCCAGGATGCCGCGCACGTTGTCGGCCATCTCCCACAGCCGCTTGCCAGCGGCCGGCGCCATGGAGACGTGGTCCTCCTGGTTGGCCGAGGTGGGCAGGCTGTCGACGCTGTGCGGATGGGCCAGGGCCTTGTTCTCGCTGGCCAGCGCTGCGGCGGTGACCTGGGCGATCATGAAGCCGGAGTTGACCCCGCCGTTCTCCACCAGGAACGGCGGCAGCTGCGACATGTGGGTGTCCATCATCAGCGAGACGCGACGCTCGGTGAGCGAGCCGATCTCGGCCAGGGCCAGGGCCAGATTGTCGGCGGCCATGGCCACCGGCTCGGCGTGGAAGTTGCCGCCGGAGAGGATGTCGCCCTCGCCGCTGAATACCAGCGGGTTGTCCGATACCGCGTTGACCTCCACGGCCAGCACCTCGGCGGCCTGGCGGATCTGGGTCAGTACGGCGCCCATCACCTGGGGCTGGCAGCGCAGCGAGTAGGGGTCCTGCACCTTGTCGCAGTGGGCGTGGGAGTCGCTGATCTCGCTGCGCTCACCGAGCAGGTGACGATAGGCCGCAGCGGCGTCGATCTGGCCGCGCTGGCCGCGGGCGTCGTGGATGCGGGCATCGAAGGGCGAGCGTGAGCTGAGCGTGGCTTCCACCGTCAGCGCGCCGCACACCGTGGCGGCGGCGAACAGGTCTTCGGCCTCGAACAGCCCTTTCAAAGCGTAGGCGGTGGAGACCTGGGTGCCGTTGAGCAGCGCCAGGCCCTCCTTGGGGGCGAGCCGCAGCGGCTGGAGTCCGGCGATCTCGAGAGCCTGACGGGCCGGGATCCATTCGCCGCGATGGCGTGCCTTGCCTTCGCCGAGCAGCACCACGCTCATGTGGGCCAGCGGTGCCAGGTCGCCGGAGGCGCCGACGGAGCCCTTGAGCGGGATGTGCGGGTAGACTTCGGCGTTGACCAGGGCGAGCAGGGCGTCGAGCACTTCGCGGCGGATACCGGAGAAGCCGCGGGCCAGGCTGTTGACCTTGAGCACCATGATCAGGCGCACCAGGGCGTCTTCCATGGGCTCGCCCACGCCGGTGGCATGGGACAGCACCAGCGAGCGCTGCAGCTCTTCCAGGTTGTCGTGGTCGATGCGGGTCTGGGCCAGCAGGCCGAAGCCGGTGTTGATGCCGTAGACGGTGCGGTCCTCGGCGACGACGCGATTGACGCAATCGACGGCGCGCTGAATGGCGGCGTCGGCGCTGTCGGGCAGCGTCACGCGCAGCGGCGCCTCGAACACCTGGCGCGCCTGCGCCAGGGTCATCTTGCCGGGTCGAATGTCGAGATGGGTCATGGAATCTCTCTCCTGAAAATGCGTTGGCAGCTGAAGCGATGAGCTGTGCCGGCAACAAGTCTGCGCGAGGGCGCTGTGAACCCATCCCTGGGCGCTATTTTTGCCATCCATGGCAAAAAACCCTCGCTTCGGCTTGTTCCCGGCGCTCATCGCGCCGAACGTTGAGGCGCTCTTATTTATCGAGCATCGGCAGATCCAACCCATTTTCCCGGGCGCACTGCTTGGCGATATCGTACCCGGCATCGGCGTGGCGCATCACCCCGGTGCCCGGGTCGTTGCGCAGCACCCGGCCGAGGCGGGCGTGGGCGTCGTCCGTGCCGTCGGCGACGATCACCACCCCGGCGTGCTGGGAGAAGCCCATGCCCACGCCGCCGCCATGGTGCAGCGAAACCCAGGTGGCACCGCCGGCGGTGTTGAGCAGGGCGTTGAGCAGCGGCCAGTCGGAGACGGCATCGGAGCCGTCCATCATGGCTTCGGTCTCACGGTTGGGGCTGGCCACCGAGCCGGAGTCCAGGTGGTCGCGGCCGATGACAACGGGGGCCTTGAGCTCGCCGTTCTTGACCATCTCGTTGAAGGCCTGGCCGAGGCGGGCGCGGTCCTTGAGACCGACCCAGCAGATGCGCGCCGGCAGCCCCTGGAAGCTGATGCGCTCGCGGGCCATGTCGAGCCAGCGGTGCAGGTGCGGATCGTCGGGGATCAGCTCCTTGACCTTCTGATCGGTCTTGTAGATGTCTTCCGGGTCGCCGGAGAGCGCGGCCCAGCGGAACGGACCGATGCCCTGGCAGAACAGCGGACGGATGTAGGCCGGTACGAAGCCGGGGAAGTCGAAGGCGTTGGCCACTCCCTCTTCCTTGGCCATCTGGCGAATGTTGTTGCCGTAGTCGAAGGTGGGCACGCCCATCTTCTGGAAGTCGAGCATGGCCTGCACGTGCACTGCCATGGACTGCTTGGCGGCCTTGACCACCGCTTCGGCTTCGCTCTTGCCGCGGGCTACGTACTCGTCCCAGCTCCAGCCGGAAGGCAGGTAGCCATGCAGCGGGTCGTGGGCGCTGGTCTGGTCGGTGACCATGTCCGGCCGTACGCCGCGCTTGACCAGTTCCGGCAGCACGTCGGCGGCATTGGCGCACAGGCCGATGGAGACCGCCTTGCCCTCGGCGGTGTAGCGCTCGAGGCGGGCCAGGGCGTCGTCGAGGTCGTCGGCCTGCTCGTCCAGGTAGCGGGTGCGCAGACGGAAGTCGATGCGCGACTGCTGGCACTCGATGTTCAGCGAGCTGGCGCCGGCCAGGCTTGCTGCCAGCGGCTGGGCGCCACCCATGCCGCCGAGCCCGGCGGTGAGGATCCAGCGGCCGGTGAGGTCGCCGCCGTAGTGCTGGCGCCCGGCCTCGACTAAGGTTTCATAGGTGCCCTGGACGATGCCCTGTGAGCCGATGTAGATCCACGAGCCGGCGGTCATCTGGCCGTACATCATCAGGCCCTTGCGGTCGAGCTCGTTGAAGTGCTCCCAGTTGGCCCAGGCCGGCACCAGGTTGGAGTTGGCCAGCAGCACCCGCGGGGCGTCCTTGTGAGTCTCGAACACGCCCACCGGCTTGCCTGACTGAATCAGCAGGGTCTGGTTGTCTTCCAGGCGCTTGAGTGTCGCGACGATGGTATCGAAGCACTGCCAGTCGCGGGCGGCGCGACCGATGCCGCCGTAGACCACCAGGTCTTCGGGGCGCTCGGCCACGTCGGGGTGAAGGTTGTTCATCAGCATGCGCAGCGGGGCTTCGGTGAGCCAGCTCTTGCAGCTGAGTTCGGAGCCGGTGGGCGCAGCGATACGGCGGCTGACGTCGTGGCGGGGATCGGCAGGAGTGGTATGGCTGTTCATCGTCGTGTTCTCTCTGGTGTTGCAAATCGTTGTGTGTCGGTTCAGGTATCCAGCGTCAGCCGGTGGATCAGGCGTGCCGCGGCCTTGGCGGTGCGGCCGTCGATATCGAAGCTGGGGTTGAGCTCGGCGACGTCGATCAGGCGCAGCTTGCCGGTGTCGCGTACGGCCTCCAGCAACGGTTCGATCAGCGCAAGGGGCACGCCGCGGGCGGCGGGGGCGCTGACTCCCGGTGCCTCGGCGGCCGGCAGCACGTCCAGGTCGATGCTGAGGTAGAGGTGGTCGCAGCGGGCCATGAAGCGCCCTAGTTCGCGCACGATGGCTTCGAGGCGCAGGGCATCGATCTCGTGGTCTTCACGTACCAGCACGTTCAGTTCCCTGGCCCGGGTGAACAGGGCGCGGGTATTGCTGGCCCGGCTCACGCCCAGGCAGGCGTAGCGGAACGGCCAGTTGCGGGCGTGGCACTCGGCTGCGATCTGGGCGAAGGGCGTGCCGGAGGAGCGCACGTGCCTCGGGTCGCGCAAGTCGAAGTGGGCATCGAGGTTGATGATGCCGATCCGCGGGCGGGCCTCGCCCTGGGCCTCGAAGTGGCGTGCCAGGCCCGACCAGCTGCCGAAGGCCACCTCGTGGCCGCCGCCCAGCACCAGCGGCAGGTGGCCGTGGGCCAACAGGGCGGCGACCCGTTCGGCCAGGCGCTGCTGGGCTGCTTCCAGGTCGTCGTTGCCGTGGCAGCTGACGTCGCCGGCATCGAACACCGGCGCGCTGCGATGCCAGGCCAGCGGTGCCAGCGCCTTGCGCAGTGCCCGCGGGCCTTCGGCGGCCCCCACGCGGCCCTGGTTGCGCGCCACGCCGGCATCCGAGGCGAAGCCGAGCAGGGCGGCGCCGGGGGCGCTGTCCGACTTCACCGGAGTGATGACCTGATGCCAGCGCAGGCTGTCGGGCTCCGGGTCTTCGCGCCCGGCCCAGGGGGACATATCGATGGCATCAAGATAAATGGAGTTCATATCTTCCTCCTTAGGTCGGGGCTACCCCGGGAGCAGCCAACGCGAAGACGCTGTGAACCCATCCCTGGGCGCTCGACTTTTTCATCCATGAAAAAGACGCTTCGCTTTTGGCTACACCCGGCGCCCATCGATTAGCCATGGGTTATCTCTCCGTTGAACATCCGCTGACGCAGGCGTCCGGGCTGCACGGCGTAGGCCAGCTCGGCGGGTGAGCCGACGTCCCATAGGCACAGGTCTGCCGGTGCGCCCGGGACGATGCGGCCCAATTGCTGTGCGTGCAGGCCCAGCGCCCGGGCGCCGTGGACGGTCATGCCGGCCAGGGCTTCGCGCGGCGTCAGGCGGAACAGGGTGCAGGCGAAGTTCAGCATCAGCGTGGGCATGAACAGCGGCGAGCTGCCGGGGTTGGCGTCGGTGGCGATGGCCATGGGCACACCGGCTTCGCGCAGTGCGGCGATGGGCGGCAGCTGCGTCTCGCGCAGGGTGTGGAAGGCGCCGGGCAGCAGCACCGCGACGCTGCCGGCCTCGCGCAGGGCGTTGACGCCTTGCTCGTCGAGATATTCGATGTGATCGGCGGAGAGCGCGCCATGCCGGGCCGCCATCGCACTGCCGCCCAGGTTCGAGAGCTGCTCGGCATGGGCCTTGATCGGCAGGCCGTGGGCTTCGGCAGCCTCGAAGACGCGCTCGCACTGAGCCACCGAGAAGGCGATTTTCTCGCAGAATACGTCCACTGCATCGGCCAGCCCTTCGGCGGCCGCGGCGGGGATCATCTCGCGGCACACCAGGTCGATGTAGCCGTCGCTGTCGTCCTTGTACTCCGGCGGCAGGGCATGGGCGCCAAGCAGGGTGGTCATCACCCGCACCGGCAGCTCCTCACCGAGGCGACGTGCCACGCGCAGCATCTTCAGTTCGTCGGCCACGCTCAGGCCGTAGCCGGACTTGATCTCCACCGTGGTCACGCCTTCGCGCAACAGCGCTTCCAGCCGCGGCCTGGCCAGGCTGAACAGCTGCTCTTCGCTGGCTTCGCGGGTGGCACGCACGGTGCTGAGGATGCCACCGCCGCGGCGGGCGATCTCTTCGTAGCTGGCGCCCTCGAGACGGAGTTCGAACTCGTCGGCCCGGGAGCCGCCGAATACCAGGTGGGTATGGCAGTCGACCAGCCCCGGCGTCATCACGCCACCCTGGCCGAGGATCTGACAGTCGACGCTCTCGCTAGGGTCGAGCTGATGCATGGGCACGACACGCTCGATGGTGTCGCCCGCCACGATCACCGCCATCGGTTGGGGCAGGGTGTCGTGGCCGTCGAAGAGCGTGACGTCATGCCAGACGAGGCGCTGTTTGGAGTTGGCAGGCATAGGGGCTCCTGATGGCTGACGATTTAATGTATATACATTTAAATCGTGATCGGCCGGAGGTCAAGGGCAAGACGTGAATTGTTTGCTCTCGATTCCGGGCAGTCTGCTCAGAATGCTATCTAACTTGTTATTTGTACTGAGTATGTCTTCAGCCTTGGAGGTGAGGTTCGGCGTTGCAGCCCGTTCCGGGTTTAGACTAAAGGTGTAGGTGCTTGCGTCACCTCGGCATGGCGCCTTTGTCGAACGCATTGTATATACAATAAGGCGCCACGCATCAATCACAAGACGAGGACGACACCCATGGCGATTCCGGACCCGGTCACCCGGGGCGTAAGCGGTTTCAATTGGCTCACCGTGGCCAAGTTGTTCGTACCCAGCGCGCTGGGGATTCTGATCTTCTTCATTCCCGTCACCTTGGGTGGCAGGAACACCATCCTGCTGGACCACATGGTGACCGCGGCGCGGGAGCTTCTGGGCGGTGCTGCAGGTCTCTATGCGCTGACGCTGATCGTGGCGGGCGCGGCTTACCCGCTGTGGAAGGGCACTTGGCGGCGCAGTCTCACCGACCGCATCTTCACCGTGCTGAAGCTGGCCGGCGTCGCCGTGGCCATCATGGCGATGACCGGCTGGGGGCCGGGGTTGCTGCACGAGCCGGACATGCTGCCGTTCCTGTTCAATCGGCTGGTGATACCGGTAGGACTGATCGTGCCCATCGGCGCGGTGTTCCTGGCCCTGCTGATCAGCTACGGCCTGCTGGAGCTGATCGGCGTGCTGCTGCAGCCGGTCATGCGGCCCATCTGGCGCACGCCGGGGCGTAGTGCCATCGATGCCGTGGCCTCGTTCGTGGGCAGCTACTCCATCGGCTTGCTGATCACCAACCGCGTCTATCAGGCGGGGCAGTATTCGGCGCGGGAGGCGGCGATCATCGCCACCGGTTTCTCCACGGTGTCGGCCACCTTCATGATCATCGTGGCGCGCACGCTGGATCTGATGAGCGTGTGGAACCTCTATTTCTGGTTGACGCTGGCGATCACCTTTGCCGTCACTGCCGTGACCGTTCGCTTGCCGCCGCTGTCGCAGATGAACAATGAGCGCAGCGATGGCGAGCCCGAGGCGGTACCCGGCAAGCGGCTGAACACGGCATGGAAAGCCGGCCTGGAGGTGGCGGCTCAGGCGCCGGGGCTGCATCGCAGCGTGGCGCTCAACGTACGCGAAGGGCTGCTGATGGCGATCAGCATCCTGCCGTCGATCATGTCGGTGGGGCTGCTGGGTCTGCTGGCTGCCAAGTACACGCCGCTGTTCGAGTGGCTGGGGCTGCTGTTCTATCCCTTCGTGGCAATCTGGGGGCTGGAAGATGGCATGGCGCTGGCCCAGGCTTCCGCCGCCGGGCTGGCCGAGATGTTCCTGCCGGCGCTGCTGATGGCCGAGGCCGAGTTCGTCGCTCGCTTTGCGGCCGGGGTGGTATCGGTCTCGGCGGTGCTGTTCTTCTCCGCTTCCATCCCCTGCATCCTGGCCACCAGCATTCCGCTCTCGGTAGGGCGCATCGTGGTGGTGTGGTTCATCCGCGTGGCACTCAGCCTGATGCTGGCCGTGCCGGCAGGCTTCCTGGCTCAGGCGCTGAGCGGGGCCTGAGGTTCCCACCGCGCAATAGCGCTTGCCACCGCTGAGCGAGGCCGGCTACACCGGCCTCGCTCAGCGTCATCGAAGCGTCACGATCCGGGCTCAGCTGGCGCGGCGAGAGAGCGCCGAGCGCAGTTTGTAGCGGTCGCCGGGATGGATCAGGCGGGCGTAGCTGATCAGATGCTCGCCCGACCAGGTGCGGCGTATCATGCTCAGGCAGGGCTGTGTGGCATCCATTTCGAGGCGTTCGG
The DNA here is from genome assembly GCF_021404355.1 of Halomonas sp. MCCC 1A11062. NCBI lineage: Bacteria > Pseudomonadati > Pseudomonadota > Gammaproteobacteria > Oceanospirillales > Halomonadaceae > Halomonas > Halomonas sp. MCCC 1A11062. Next base: position 208,953 of record NZ_JABFTW010000008.1, on the reverse strand, counting down.
CGGTGGTGGTGTCGACCTGTACCGCCTCGACCACGTGCTCCACGTCGGTGATCGGACAGGCTGCCACCAGCACTTCGTTGGGGGTGTGGCGATGGAAGTCGGTTTCCAGATAGTCCGGCACCCAGCGCGGATTGACGAAGCGATCCTCGAGCTGGATGGGCACTCCATTCTCTCGGTGGACGATACGCGTGTGGAACACCCGCGTGCCCAGGCGCACGCCCAGTCGCAGCGCCACCTCGTCGTCGGCGGCGATGGCCTCGGCCAGCAGCACGTCACACTCGTAACGATGGCCACGGCCGCGAACCTCCTCGGCGATGTTGTGCACGTCGACCAATGACGATTCCGCCTTGCGGTCGGTGACGAAGGTGCCGAGCCCGGGCTGGCGGGTCAGGTAACCCTGCTGCACGAGATCGCGGATCGCCTTGTTGGCGGTCATGCGGCTGACACCGAAGTCACGGGCCAGCTGCTCTTCGGGGGGAATCTGATGGTGTGCCGGCCAGGTGCCGCTCCGTATTTTTTCCAGCAGATGCTGCTGAATCTGCAGATAAAGTGGAATCGTGCTGCCCATGCTGAGCTGAGTCCTTTCTGGCGAGGTAATTGTCTATACACGCAGTCTACCCGGATGTCGGGCCCAAGGCACCTGCCGGGAGATGGCCGCGAGAGCGCTGCCAGGCGGTCCGCTTGTGTCATGAAACATGCGCCGTCAAAAGGAACTTGCCCAGAGAGGCGATTTGGACAACTTTAATAAAGGAAATACCCAACGGATCGGGTCAACTAAAGACGCCGTGATGTTTTAGGGAATAATTAATTAAGGAAGAACGTTACACACTGGAAGTGTGCCGCACAATTGAGTGTGGCCCCCAATCGCGCTGCGTCTCCCCTGACATTAATAATAGAGGAGGGCATGCCATGCAGCGCCTCTACTTCCTAACCCCTGATCTGGCTACTACCGTCAACGTCGCCCATGAGCTCACCGATCTGGGCCTGACTGACAAGGAAGTTCACGTCACTGGCCGTGACTGGCTGAAACTCAAGGAGCACGGCATCAACTGCGCCACGCTGCTGCAGACTTCGGACGTGGCACACGCCGCCGTGCGCGGCCTGCTGTTCGGCATTCCTCTGGGATGCGTGCTCGGGGTGGTGGTCTATTACTTCCTGGGCGAAGGCTTCACCAGCGCCGGCATAGCCACCACGATCATCGGCATGGGCATCTTTGGCGGTTTGTTCGGTATCTGGACCAGCACCATGGTCGGAGTGTCGGTACACGACGTGAAGGTCGACAAGTACGAAGATGAGATCGAACACGGGGCTTATCTGATGATGGTGGATGTCCCCAACGAGCGCGAGTCGATGATCTATTCGGCGATACATCGGCATCATCCCGAGGTCGTCATCGACAAGGTCACAGCGGAAGAGCGCCGGCATCATTGCGGGACCGGTATCTAGACCTGTGCGTCGCTGTCGTCGATCCTGCTCTTTGCCAGGATCCTGCTCTTTGCCTGGAGGAAGGAGAGAGCCATGGCTATTGCGGTTGCGGTCATCGTGCTGGCAGTGGGGTCAGTGCTGTTCTTCTTCCTCAGCCCCTGGTATCTCACCCCGTTGGCTTCCAACTGGGGAACGATCGACGACACCATCACGATCACCCTCTGGGTGACCGGGGCGGTCTTCCTGGCCGTCAATCTGTTCCTGGCCTATGTGGTCGTCCGCTACCGGTTCAACAAGCGCCGGCGTTCCCAGTACGACCCCGAGAACAAGTCGCTCGAGCTGTGGCTGACCGGGGTCACCACACTGGGGATCGCCGGCCTGCTGGCGCCTGGGCTGCTCGTCTGGGGCGCTTTCGTTTCGCCGCCTGAAGATGCCCACCAGGTCGAGGTGGTGGGGCAGCAATGGCACTGGAGCTTTCGCTTTCCCGGTGAGGATGGGCGATTCGGAGCCGCACACAATCGCTTCATCGACGAGCGCAACCCTTTCGGCATGGTCGACGACCCCGCCGGCCAGGACGACATCCTTATCACGTCGCCGCATCTGATGCTGCCAGTGGATCGTCCGGTGAAGATGGTGCTGCGCTCCAAGGACGTGCTGCACAACGTCAAGGTGGCCAACTTCCGGGCCAAGATGGACATGGTGCCGGGACAGACCTCCTATTTCTGGTTCACGCCCACGGTGGTGGGTGAGTACGAGATCGTCTGCGCCCAGCTGTGCGGCATCGCCCATTTCGCCATGCGTGGGCGTATCGAAGTGGTCGAGCAGGAGGTTTTCGATGCCTGGCTCGGGGAACAGCCCACCTTTGCCGAACTTGCCCAATTGGCGCCGGGCAACCCTGCGGCTGGGGCGGGGCTCTATGTCACCTGCGCCGCCTGCCATGGGGCCGAGGGGCAGGGCAACCAGGCTCTCAACGCGCCGAAACTTGCCGGGTTGGATGCCTGGTATCTCGAGCGCCAGCTCGGGCTGTTTCGCTCCGGTGCCCGCGGCAGCCACGAAGACGACATCTATGGCCAGCAGATGCGGCCGTTCGCCACCTTGCTGGCCGACCGTCAGGCGATTGCCGACGTATCGGCCTTCATCGAGACCCTGCCCGACCAACCCGCCCAGGCCAGACTTGTCGGCGGCGATCCCGAACGGGGCGCGCGGCGCTATCGTACCTGTGCCAACTGCCATGGGCAGCAGGGGGAGGGTATACGTGCCACCAATGGGCCGCGTCTGGCGGGACTGCCGGATTGGTATCTGGAGCGGCAACTGCAGAATTTCCGCCACGGGGTGCGTGGGCGGCATCGCGATGACCCGTATGGCAACCAGATGATCGAGATGGCCCAGGTGCTGGTCGACGACCGGGCGGTTCAAGACGTGGTGGCGTATATCACGACCCTGCCGCAGCCCAGGGTGGACATGGCGGCGGTAAACCCAGGCGGTGTGGAGGAGTGAGTCATGGCGGAACCTGGACATCACGGAGTGCCTCATGCCCAGGCGGGCGAGTTCGACAATGCGGAGCTGGTTCACCCCAAGTCCTTCATCGGCAAGTACGTGTGGAGCCAGGATGCCAAGGTGATCGCCATCCAGTACGGCCTGACTGCCATTGCCATCGGGCTGGTGGCACTGGTGCTGTCGATCCTGATGCGCTTGCAGTTGGGCTTTCCCAACACCTTCGCGCTGATCGATCCCTCGAGCTACCTGCAGTACGTCACCATGCACGGCATGATCATGGTGGTCTATCTGCTCACCGCACTCTTCCTGGGCGCCTTCGGCAACTACCTGATCCCCTTGATGTGCGGGGCGCGGGACATGGCCTTTCCTTATCTCAACATGCTGAGCTACTGGTTCTATCTGGCGGCGGTGCTGATCCTGGTGGCGAGCTTCTTCGTGCCCGGCGGAGCCACGGGGGCGGGCTGGACGTTGTATCCGCCCCAGGCGATCAGTCCCGGCACTCCGGGGATCGACGGCGGCATTCTGCTGATGCTGGCGTCGCTGGGGGTGTTCATCGCCGGCTTCACCATGGGCGGGCTCAACTACGTGGTCACGGTGCTGCAGGCGCGCACCCGCGGCATGACGCTGATGCGCCTGCCGCTGACCATCTGGGGCATCTTCATGGCCACGGTGATGGCGCTGCTGGCCTTTCCGGCACTGCTGGTGGCGATCCTGATGATGCTCTGCGACATGCTGCTGGGCACCAGCTTCTTCATGCCGGAGATGCTCAACCTCGGCGAGCAGTCCACCCACGCCGGTGGCAGCCCCTTGCTCTATCAGCATCTGTTCTGGTTCTTCGGCCATCCGGAAGTCTATATCGTTGCGCTGCCGGCCTTTGGTATCGTCTCCGACATCCTCGCCACTCACGCGCGCAAGAACATCTTCGGCTACCGCATGATGGTCTGGGCGATCATCATCATCGGTGTGCTCAGCTTCGTGGTCTGGGCTCATCACATGTTCATCAGCGGCATGAATCCCTACTTCGGCTTCCTGTTCGCCACCACCACGCTGATCATCGCGGTGCCCACGGCGATCAAGGTCTACAACTGGGTGCTCACGCTGTGGCGCGGCAACATTCGCATGACGGTACCGATGCTGTTCGCCATCGGTTTCATCTTCACTTTCGTCAACGGTGGGCTCAGCGGGCTGTTCCTGGGCAACGTCACCGTCGACGTGCCGCTAGCGGATACCTACTTCGTGGTCGGCCATTTCCACATGGTGATGGCGGTGGCGCCGGTGCTGGTGGTGTTCGGCGCGATGTACCACTGGTACCCCAAGATCACCGGGCGCATGCTCGACGACACCCTGGGCAAGATCCACTTCTGGGTCACCTTCCTGGGCACTTACGCGATCTTCTATCCGATGCACTTCATGGGTTTTGCCGGCGTGCCGCGCCGCTACTACGGCTACGGCGAGACCGCCTACATTCCTGATTCGATTCAGACCCTCAATGCCTTCATGAGCGTGGCGGCAATCATCGTCGCGCTGGTGCAGCTGGTGTTCTTCTACAACCTGATACGCAGCTATTTCCGCGGCCGCGAAGCGGGGCCCAATCCCTGGCAGGCGACTACCCTCGAGTGGCAGACGGAGCACACCCCGCCACGCCACGGCAATTTCGGCGCCGAGCTGCCGGTGGTCTATCGCTGGGCCTACGATTACGGCGTGCCTGGCGCCAAGCATGACTTCATTCCCCAGAACATGCCGCCCGATGAGGTCGAAAAGGTCGATCCGATGAGCCAGGAGGCGGCACAAGGGAGGCTGCCGACATGACGGTGACGCTGGTGTTTCTGGCCGTGATGATGGCGCTGTTCGGCGGCTGGCTGTTCAGTCATTCGATCAACGTGCGCCCTTGGGAGGCACAGGGCGCCAGTACTCAGCGCAGCCAACTGCCCCCTGCGATGACCGCTCCGCGCGTCGGCCTGGCGGTGTTTCTGGCGGTGGCCACGTTGACCATCAGCGCCTACCTGATGCGACAGGAGATGGGCCACGACTGGCGCCCACTGGCAGTGCCCGGTCTGCTGTGGTGGAACAGTGCCTGCCTGGTGCTCGGCAGTGTGGCGCTGCAGTCCGCCTGGCAGGCCGCGCGACGTGACAATGCAGTGCGGTTGCGGCGAGGCCTGCTGGTGGGTGGTGGTTTTACCATCGCCTTCATTTTGGGCCAGGCGCTGGCCTGGTGGCAGCTGCAGGCCAGAGGAATCTACCTGGCCGCTAACCCGGCTAACGCCTTCTTCTTCCTGCTCACGGCGCTGCACGTCCTGCATCTATTGGGCGGGTTGTTTGCCTGGTCGCGCAGCCTGTTCCGCCTGCAGCGGGGGGCCACACCGCGGGAGATGCTGCCCAGCGTCGAACTGTGTGCGCTGTACTGGCATTTCCTGCTGCTGGTATGGGGGATTCTCTTCGTGCTGCTGCTGACTACATGAGGACAGGATCATGGCCACTCCGCATCCCGGCAGTCCGCTGTCGCCACAAGAGATGAACCGTCCGACGCCTCAGGCGGGCATGGCCGGCCTGGTCAACGACTGGGCGGCAGAACGCCGTGTGTTCGACATGCCCTGGGGCAAGACGATGATGTGGCTGTTCATCCTCAGCGATGTGTTCATCTTCGCCTGTTTCCTGGTCGGCTACATGGTGTTGCGCATATCGACCGTGGAGCCCTGGCCGGATGCCAGTGAAGTGTTCGCCCTCACCGTGGGCGGCCAGTCGATCCCGCTGCTGCTGATCGCCATCATGACCTTCATCCTGATCTCGAGCAGCGGCACCATGGCGCTGGCGGTGAAGTACGGCTATGCCAAGGACCGCCGCAAGACGGCCGTGCTATTGCTCGTCACTGCGCTGCTCGGGGCGGTCTTCGTCGGTATGCAGGCCTTCGAGTGGAGCATTCTCATCGGTGAGGGCGTTCGTCCCTGGGAGAATCCTTGGGGAGCGGCGCAGTTCGGTGCGGTGTTCTTCCTGATCACCGGCTTTCACGGCACCCATGTGACCATCGGCGTCATCTTCATCGTGATCATGGCGGTCAAGGTCATGCGCGGCTCCCTGGAAGGGAGCCGTCCCGGCTTCCTCACCGGCCGCAAGGGCAACTACGGGATGATCGAAAGCCTGGGGCTCTACTGGCACTTCGTCGACCTGGTTTGGGTCTTCATCTTCGCGTTCTTCTATCTGTGGTAGGGGGCACCATGGACCAAGGCAGCCATCAACAGCCCGCACTGCGCGTCTACCTGCGCGTATGGATCTGGCTGTTCGTGCTAAGCGTGTTTTCGTATCTTGTGGATCTCTCAGGACTCGAAGGCCTGCCAAAATGGGGGTTGATCACCCTGTTCATGCTGCTCAAGGCCGGGCTGATCGTGGCCTTCTTCATGCATATGGCCTGGGAGCGTCTGTCAATCGTCTATACGGTGCTGGTACCGCCGGCGGTGCTGCTGTTCCTGGCGGCCCTGATGGCGCTGGAAGCCGACTATACGCTGAGTTCACGCCTGGGTATCTTGTTCAACTGATGCGGCAGGAGCACGCCTTTCGAGCGTAACGCGCTGCGCTCGGGGGCGCCGTTTGCCTGTGCCCGGCTGGACGCCATGCGGCAGCCATTGCACAGTAGGGGCCTGACATGACGCATTGGGAGGCCGCGTGAAGCTCGTCATCGGTAACAAGAACTACTCTTCATGGTCGCTCAGGCCCTGGTTGTTGCTGCGCATGCACGGCTTGGCGTTCGAGGAAATCCACATCCCCCTGTCGCAGGACACGACTCGGGAGGCGCTGGCCGCTCACACTCAGGCGGGCAAGGTGCCGGTACTGCACGATGGCGAGCTGACCGTTTGGGACTCGCTGGCGATCTGCGAGTACCTTTCCGAGTGTTACCTGTCGGGGGCCGGCTGGCCGGCGTCGCGGCATGAGCGAGCCGAAGCGCGCGCGCTCAGCGCCGAGATGCATGCCGGCTTCGTCGAGCTGCGAACCTGCATGCCGATGAACTGCCGCGCCAGCGGACGACGGGTATCGATCAGCGAGACCCTCGAGGCAGAGATCAGGCGGATCGAGCAGATCTGGACCCAGGGCAGCGAGCGCTACGGGCACCGCGGTCCCTGGCTCTTCGGCGAGTTCTCCATCGCCGACTGCATGTTCGCACCGGTGGCGTTTCGTTTTGCCAGCTACGGCGTGAAGCTCTCACCGTCTGCCGAAGCCTACCGCCAGACGCTGCTGCGCTCGGCGCCGATGCAGGAGTGGGCCGAGCAGGCCAGGGCGGAGCCCGAAGTGATCGAAAGCGCCGAAGTCGGCGCAGCTTGACCCGAGGCGTTCCGACAGGGGCTTTCGCCGGCACGGCGTAGCATGCTTGAATGCCGTACCGTTTCCCGCATCCCTCTGGAAAGAGCGTCATGGCCTTCGGTTCTTCTACACGTATCAACAAATACATCAGTGAAAGCGGTTTGTGCTCCAGGCGCGAAGCCGACCGCTATGTCGAACAGGGCAACGTGTGGCTCAACGGCAAGCGTGCCAAGACGGGAGACCAGGTCTTTCCCGGCGATGAGGTCAAGGTCAACGGTCAGCTCATCGAACCCCAGGAAGCCGAAGATCTCGTGTTCATTGCCCTGAACAAGCCTGTGGGCATCGTCAGTACCACCGAGCCGAGCGAGAAGGACAACATCGTCGACTTCGTCAAGCATGGGGTACGTATCTTTCCCATCGGCCGGTTGGACAAGGATTCCCAAGGGCTGATTTTCCTTACCAACAACGGTGATCTGGTCAACAAGATCCTGCGAGCTAGCAACAATCATGAAAAGGAGTATCGGGTCACCGTCGACAAGCCGATTACCGATGAATTCGTCGAGGGGATGGCTTCAGGTGTCCGCATCCTCGGAGAGGTGACCAAGCGCTGCAAGGTCGTCAAGGAGTCGACCTTCGTTTTCAACATAACGCTGGTGCAGGGGTTGAATCGTCAGATCCGGCGGATGTGCGAAAAATTCGGTTACGAAGTCACCAGGCTCGAACGCATACGCATCATGAACGTGTCGCTCAAGGGGCTGGCATTGGGAGACTGGCGCGACCTGACCGCGAAGGAGGTCGACACCATCATTGCCTTGACCGAGAGTTCCAGTTCAGATGCCTCGCCCAAGAGCAGGAAACCATCGCCTACCAGGGTAGCCAACAAGGGCAAGACGGGGCAGGCCGCGAAGGGAGCGGCGGCCACGGCGAGGCGGGACGCCAAGGGCAGGTCGTCTGCGAGCGGTCGCGCGAAGGGTAAGACCGCTGCGGGAAAAGCGGCAAAAGCTGGAGCCGCCGGCAAGGGAGGCGGCGCGAAGCCGGCAGCCAATGCCAGAAACAAGAAGTCGCTGCACGGGAAACCCAAGCCGGCCGGTGGTCAGAGCGGAAAGGGGGGCAAACCCCGCCGCACGAAGCCGGGCCGCTGAGTCCACCGATCCTACGTTGCCAACCGACCTTACGTTGCCAACCGACCCTGTATTGCCAACCGACGCGAGTATGACTCCACCATGTCCCGGACGACGCGCCTTCTCGACCTGCTGCAGATACTGCGGCGTCACCGCTGCCCGGTGAGTGGTACCGCGCTGGCGCAGGAACTGGGGGTCTCGTTGCGTACCCTGTATCGCGACATCGCTTCGCTGCGTGCCATCGGCGCCGAGATCGAAGGCGAGCCGGGTATGGGCTATCGACTCGAGCCGGGCTTGATGCTGCCGCCGCTGATGTTTTCCGAGGAAGAGATCGAGGCGCTCACGCTGGGGTTGCGTTGGGTGCAGCGGCGAGCCGACGACGGCCTCGCGAACGCAGCGGGCGATGCGCTGGCCAAGGTGGCGGCAGTGCTGCCCGGCGAGCACAGGCATCGAATGCAGGACTCTGCGCTGCTGGTGGGACCAGGTTGGGAGAGACGCCAACACGTCGATCTCGAGGAGCTGCGCCGGGCCATTCGTCATCAGTCCAAGCTGCGCATTCTTTACTCGGACCAGCATGGCAGGCGTTCGGAGCGAGTCATCTGGCCCTTCGTGATCGCCTTCTTCGAATCGGCGCGTATCGTCGCCGCCTGGTGTGAGCTCAGGCAGGCGTTTCGCAACTTCCGTGCCGACCGTATCGAGGCCGCCACTGCCACGGGGGAGCGTTACGCCCGGCCGCGGGCGGTACTCGAGCGCGAGTGGTTGAGCACCCTGCTGCCAGAATCTGTCAGCGATGGGGCCTATCCTGCCTGTGACACACACCACAAGAGGGAGCGGAACATGCAGGAAGAGATCGTCTTTTACACCAACCCCTGGTCCCGGGGTGGCATCGTGCACTGGATGCTGGAAGAGCTGGGGCAGCCCTATCGCATGGAGGTGATCGAGTACGGTCCGCCGATGAAATCGCCCGAGTATCTTGCCATCAATCCCATGGGCAAGGTGCCGGCCATACGCCATGGCAACACCGTCGTCACCGAGGCGGCCGCCATCTGCGCCTATCTGGCTGAGGCGTTCCCTGAGGCCGGTCTGTTGCCGACGCCCGAAGGTCGAGGCGACTACTACCGCTGGCTGTTCTTCACAGCCGGGCCGCTGGAGATGGCGATATCTCTGAAGTCCGCCAATTTCACCTTGAGCTCGGAGCAGCAGATGCAGTTCGGCTGCGGCAGCTGCGAGACGGCGGTCGACACCCTGGCCAAGGCGGTAGCGGGACGGCGTTACATTGCCGGCGACAGCTTCACCGCCGCCGACATCTATGTCGGCTCCCACATCGGCTGGGGCATGCAGTTCGGCACGCTGGACAGGCGCCCGGAGTTCGAAGCCTACTGGAATGGCCTCAAGGATCGGCCCGCTCATCGTCGCACGGAAGAGGCCATTGCCAAGGCCATGCCTGCCGAACCGACTCCGAGCGGCTAGTCGGCATTCATGACTCGGCAATACAGGAGTTCAGTTGAGTTTGCCAGGCGTACTCATGCATGACGGTGATCCCACCGCCCGACTGAGTCGGGAGGGTGGCGGGTGAGCCGGACCCGGCAAGCGTGCCGTCGTGCCGATCAGGGCGCGACGGCACGCATCGAGGCACTCGACGTGCTGCGCGGCGTGGCGCTGCTCGGCATTCTGGTGATGAACGTTCAGGCGTTCGCGATGCCTCAGGCTGCCTATCTGAACCCGACCGCCTGGGGGCGGCTCGAAGGCATCGATCTGGCGGTCTGGCTCACTGGGCACGTGCTGGCCGATCAGAAGATGATGGCGCTGTTCGCCATGCTGTTCGGGGCCGGTATCGTGCTCTCCGCCGAGCGGACCGAGGCGGCTGGCAAGCGGGCCTGGCCGCTGCACAGTCGGCGCTACGCCTGGCTGATACTGTTCGGTATCGCCCACGCCTATCTCCTCTGGTACGGCGACATTCTCTTCACCTTTGCCGTCTGTGCGCTGGTGCTCTTTCCCCTCCGTCACCTTGCTCCGTCGCGGCAGCTGGCGCTGGGCGTCGTGCTGCTGGCAGTGACCTCGCTGCTGTTTCTGGCCTTCGATGCGACGGTGCCGGCATGGTCGGAAGCGGACCGCCAGACGTTCATGGCCGAATGGCAGCCATCCGCAACGCAGCTGGCGGGCGAAGTCGAGCGTTACCGCAGCGGCTGGTGGCAGCAGCTTCCCCAGCGAGCCGAAATGGCCTTCGAGATGCAGACTTTTACCCTGCTTATCTGGGGTCTGTGGCGAAGCGCGGGATTGATGCTGATCGGTATGGCGCTGTTCCGGTGGGGTATCCTGACCGGCCGGGCCAGCCGCAGGACCTATCTCTCGCTGTTGGCTGTCGCCTTGCTGCTGGGCGTGCCCACGATCCTCTACGGTGTGCATTGGAACTTTGCCAACGCCTGGGGCCCGCGTTCGATGTTCGTGGGCACCCAGTTCAACTACTGGGGCAGCGTGCTGGTTGCCTTCGGCTGGGTGAGCGTCGTGATGCTGTTGCTGCGAGCCAATGCCATAGGGCGCCTGCGGCTACGGCTGGCAGCAGTGGGGAGGACCGCCCTCAGCCAGTACATCCTGCAGAGCGTGATCTGCAGCCTGATCTTTTATGGCCACGGTCTGGGCATGTTCGGGCACGTCGAGCGCAGCGGCCAGATGCTGATGGTGATGGGCATCTGGCTGCTGCAGCTATGGCTGGCGCCGCTGTGGCTGCGCCATTTCCGCTATGGGCCGCTCGAGTGGCTGTGGCGCTCGCTGACCCGGGGCCAGCGACAGCCCTGGCGGCATTGAGCGATCAGGGCAGCTCCTTGCCGCCTTGGGGATCGGAGGCGTCGTAGTCCTGAGTGTCGTCGGGCGGCGAGCCGGGCTCGAGCGAGGTCTCGTGTTCGTAGTCGCGGGCGGCGCGGATGGCTTCGGGCTCGCTGTCGTGGCGGGATATCTCCTGTGGCTGGTCGGGGTCGGTCACGTCGACCACCCGCCAGCCGCTGACCAATATCGCCTCCTGGGTCTCCCGCTGTATCGGCTCGACTTTTGCGGTACGCGTCATGGCATCCTCCATGCTGGTGAGTCCATTCACTACCCACCATGGCAGAGGAAACGCCGAATGGCTAACGGGGGCCGTGAACCTCGCCGTTTACGCTTGACCGGCACCCTGGCGGCGTCCATACAGGAAGAGGGCAAGGGCAGTTATCCAAGACAGGAGGTCGTGATGAGAAAACTGTTAGGACTCGCGGTTGCCTGGTGGTTGCGCAAACCGGAGAATCGCGCGAGGCTGAAGCGCAAGGGCAAGGAAATGCTCACTGGCTTTCGCCGCCGTGGCGGCTCGTCCGCCCGGCGTGAGCAACGCCGTCACCCTTGAGGTCTTTCATCGCTGCCCCGGCTTCACCCGAAGCCGGGGCACAGTCCAATTTTTGCCGTTGGTCATGAGGTCGAAACATGAGCCGCCGCATGAAGAGCCCTGCAGCGGCTCGCAATCGCCAGCCGATCCTCGACGTGCTGAGCAGGATCCTGCCCGAGCGGGCGACTATTCTCGAAGTCGCCAGCGGCAGTGGCGAACATGGCGTGCACTGCGCCGAGGCCAGGCCGGGCTGGACTTGGCAGCCCAGCGACCCCAATGCCGAGGCGCGGGGCTCCATCAGCGCCTGGCGCGAGAGCGCCGGGCTCGACAATCTTCGTGAACCGCTGCTGCTGGACGTCACCGGGATCTGGCCCGCAGGCCCTTACGATGCGGTGGTGGCGATCAACCTCATCCACATCTCGCCATGGGAAGTGTGCGAGGCGCTGATGGCGCGCTCCGCAGAGCGGCTGCGCCAGGGGGGCGTGCTATACCTCTACGGCCCCTATCGGCGCGATGGGCGCCATACTGCGCCCAGCAACGAGGCCTTCGATGCCGACCTCAAAGCGCGCGATCCGCGCTGGGGCGTGCGTGACCTGGAGCAGGTGGTCGGCGAGGCGCAGCAACACGGCTTCGTGCTGGAGCAGGTCGTCGAGATGCCGGCCAACAATCTCAGCGTGGTGCTGCGCCTGCATCCTTGAGCTGCATCTCTCAATCCTCTCTTCTGTTCTCTTCGATCTGGCCCGGCACCCGATAGCGTACGCCTTCGGCCTGACGATCGTCTTCATAGCGCCGGGTTTCCTCTTCGGCGGGAATGCCCCAGAGGGTCTGGCGGCTGCCGTCGTCGTAGGTGTAGGTGGTGCAACCTGCAAGCACAACGAGGCCAGAAAGCGTGGCGATACGCAGAATGGATGACACGTGGCGTCCCTTCGATGGGTGGTAGGTGGATATGCGGCCAGCCTGAGGCCAGGCCGCACGGTCGTCAAGAGGCAAACGGCTTCATCCCGACCACCCCAGCATGATTGGCACGTAGACCACCAGCAGGAGCACGCCGATCAGCCCCAGCATATAGGGCAGGATGGCCCGCGTGATGCGCTCCAGCGGCAGTTGGGTCACGGACGAGGCGACGTACAGGTTGATCGCCACCGGCGGCGTGATCATGCCGATGGCCAGCCCCATCACGATGACGATGCCGAAATGGATCGGGTCGATGCCGAGCTGCAGCACCAGCGGCAGCAGTACCGGGGTGAGGATGATCAGGGCACTGGCGGTTTCGATGAACACGCCGGTGAGCAGGATCACCGCGACGATGAGCAGCATGATCACGTAGGGGTTGGTGGAGAGCGACAGCACGGCCTGGGCGATGGCGCCCGGCACCTGCCAACTGGAGAGGGTCCAGCTCAGCACCGCCGAGGTGGCGATGACCAGCATGATCACCGCGGTGGTGATCGCCGAACGGATCAGGATGCGGTAGACGTCGCCGAGCGAGAGATCGCGATAGACGAACAGCGAGACCAGCAGGGCGTAGTTGACCGCCACCACCGCTGCTTCGCTCGGCGTGAAGATGCCCGAGAAAATGCCGCCCAGGATGATCACCGGGGTCATCAGGCCCCAGCTTGCACTCTTGAAGGTACGCCAGATGGTCGTAAGCGACAGCGCGGTGCCGCGTGGGTAGTTGCGCCGGTAGGCCTGGGTGATGGCGATGGCCGCCAGCCCGATGCCCATCAGGATGCCCGGTACGATGCCGTTGAGGAACAGCTTCGACACCGACTGCTGGGCGACTACGGCGTAGATGATCATCGGCACCGAAGGCGGGATCACCACGCCGATGGTGCCGCTGGCGGCGATCAGGCTGGCCGCCGAAGCGGGATCGTAACCCTTGCGCTTGAGTTCCGGCACCAGACTCGAGCCCACCGCCGCGGTGGTGGCGGCACCTGAGCCGGAAATGGCGGCGAAGAACATGCCGGCTCCCACCGATACCAGCGAAAGCCCGCCCTTGAGGAAGCCGAACAACGAGTCGGCGAAATCCACCAGCTTTTCGCTGACCTTGCCCTGGGCCATCAGATCGCCGGCGAGGATGAACATGGGTACCGCCACCAGGGCGAAGGAGTTGATGCCCTGGAACATCTGCTGCGTCACCACCATCAGCGGGACGCCCTGAGCGTTGAGTGCCAGCAGCGTGCTGGCGCCGATGGCCAGGGCAATCGGCACGCCGAGCAGCATGAAGGCGAAGAACAGTACGAACAGTAGCGCCGTCATGGCGGTGGCTCCTCGGCCGTGCTGCTGCCGGTGTCGGCCGCCTGAGGCCCCTTGACGATGAGCTCGATCGCGTCGATCAGGGCGTACCAGGCCATGATGGCGGCCGAAATGGGGATCACGGCATACACGTAGGTCATCGACAGCCGCAGCGAGGCGGAGCGCTGGAAGCTCTGCACCTGCATGTAGCGGTAGCCGATCACCACCAGGGCGAGCATGAAGCCCAGCGCCACCAGCACCGCGGCGATGCGCGCCAGCTGTGCCAGGCGAGCGGGCAGGGCGTCGACGACGAAGGTCACGGCGATATGGCGACCGCGCTGGAAGGCCAGCGTGGATGCCAGGAAGGTGATCCACACCAGCAGGAAGCGGGCGACCTCTTCGGTCCAGCCGACGGCGGTGAAGAGGGTGCGCGAGACGATCTGCAGCGTGATCACGCCGATCAACGCCGCCATGCCCAGAAACACGATGGGCTGGATGACGGCGTCGAGGGCGCGTTCGCTACGCTGCAGCAGGCCCGTGAGGGCGTGCAGCGGTGAACTCACTTATTCCAGTGCCTCCAGGATGCGCGGCAGGTAGTCGCCGAACTGATCGCCGTACTTCTCGTAGACCGGACGCACGGCAGCCTGGAACGCCTCGAGATCGGCATCGTCGATGATCTGCATGCCGGCGGCACGCAGTTCGTCGAGCTGGCCGGCTTCCATCTCGGCATTCACACGGCGCTCATGCTCGGCAGCCTCCTGGGCGGCTTGTACCAGCACTTCCTGGGCGGCTTCGGGCAGCTGATTCCAGGCCGGCATGCCCATGACGAAGATGGCAGGCGCGTAGGTGTGGCGCGACAGCGTCATGTGGTCCTGGGTTTCTTGCAGCTTGAACGAGTGAATGACGTTGACCGGATTCTCCTGGCCGTCGATGGTGCCCTGCTGCATGGCCGTGAGGGCTTCGGTCCAGGCCATGGGAATGGCATTGGCGCCGAGTTCACGGAAGGTGTCGGTGTAGACGGGGTTTTCCATCACACGGATGCGCAGGCCGTTGAGGTCTTCTGGCGAGCGGGCCGGGCGTTCGCTGTTGGTCAGGTTGCGGAAGCCGCGTTCGGCATAGGCCAGGCCCTTGAGGTTGACCTCGGCCAGTTTGTCGAGCAGCTCCTGGCCGATGGGGCCGTCGAGCACTTCGTAGGCGGCTTCCGGCGAGGGGAACAGGAAGGGCAGTTCGAAGACCGCCATCTCCTCGACGAAGTTGGCTACCGGGCCGTTGGTGATCACGCCCATGTCGACGGTGCCGATCTGCATGCCCTCGAGCAGGGTGCGCTCGTCGCCCAGCGAGGCATTGGGGTAGATGTCGACGGAAACGGCGCCTTCGGTGCGCTCGGCGACCAGCTCCTGGAACTTCACCGCGGCAATGTGGAAACCATCCTGCTCGTTGACCACGTGGGCCAGACGCAGGGTGACGGGATCCATGTCGGCGAATTCGGAGGCCTGGGCGGTGGAAACCAGCGCAAGAGAGATGCCGAGTGCCAGCGTGCTGCGTGCAAAGATCTTCATTTTTTAATTTTCCTTTGTCGGTTCGATCCGCTCAGGAGCATGCCCCAGCCAACTCGACAGGGTCAATCGTAACGCTGACATTGCGTAACAGAGTTGTCGTCAAGGTTGGGGCGAGGGCGCGGACCGGTCCGCGCCTGCATTTCGAGGCAGTTCACAGCAGACGGTACATGACGTAGGCGTCGATCAGCCCCTGGGTGGGGTGGCGAAAGGCGCAGGGCAGGGTACCGACGATCTCGAAGCCGTGTTTCTGCCATTGGCGAATGGCGATCTCGTTGGTCGATACCACCATGTTGAACTGCATGGCGGTGAAGCCCAACTCACGCGCCACCCGCAGGGAATCCTCGCACAGCTTGTTGGCGATACCCTGACCCCGGGCGTGCTCGGCCACAAGATAGCCGCAGTTGCACACGTGGTCGCCGGGGCCGGGTTGGTTGGGCTTGAGATAATAGGTGCCGAGCAGGTTGCCGGCACTGTCTTCGGCCACTCGAACCGCACGCGGCAACTCCACCCACATGCGGTAGGCGTCGGGCTCGCTGATCCGACTCGGCACGGCATAGGTGTCGCCGGCGTGGAGCACCGGAGCGATGAAGTCCCACATGGCGGCCCAGTCGCCGGACTGATAAGGGCGAATGCGGATCATGGTCTCCTCCTTGATACCTGGCATCGGCCCCGATTTTACGTCATGTCAGCGTGGAAAGATCGCTCATGCGCTTCATATCGGACCAACGAGATGCTTCACCGCCAGATAGGCTGAAAGCCCCCAGGGTCCCAGCTCGCGGCCGATGCCGCTGCGCTTGAAGCCGCCCCAGCCGGTTTCGGGCAGTACCAGCTGTTCACCGTTGAGCCATACACTGCCAGCCTGAAGTTGCCTGCCGATGCGCACGGCCCGCTGCCGGTCGGCGCACACCACGGTTGCCGCCAGACCGAAGTCGCTGGCATTGGCCAGTTCGATTGCCTCCGCTTCGCTGGCCACGCTGCGGGCGCATAGCACCGGGCCGAAGATCTCCTCCTGCCACAGGCGGCTCGTGGTCGGTACGTCACGCAGCAGCGTCGGGGCGACGAAATATCCTTTGGCGGGTAGCTGCCGGTGGCTGGCGTCGCGTACTGCCCGGAGCCCCTCCCGTTCGGCGACGGCGAGATAGGCCAGCACGTTCTCGCGCTGGCGGGCGCTGGTCAGCGGCCCCATGTCGGTGCCCTCGGTCTGGGGATCGCCCAGCGTCAGTGCGTCGATACGTGAGGCAAGCGCGGCATAGAGCGGTTCGGCGATGGCTTCGTGAACCAGCAGGCGCGAGGTGGCCGAGCAGATCTGGCCGGCATTGAAGTAGATGCCGGCCATGACCCAGTCGGCGGCCTGCTCGGGATCGGCGTCCTCCATCACCAGGATCGGCGATTTGCCACCTAGCTCCAGTGAGACGTCGGCGGTGCGTTCGGCGGCGGCGTGCATCACCGCTTCGCCGACCCGATTGCTGCCGGTGAAGGAAACCTTGTCGATGCCTGGGTGAGCGGCCAGCGGTGCGCCGATCCCGACGCCATCCCCAAACAGCAGATTGAGCACGCCGGTCGGTAGCCCGATCTCCAGGGCGATCTCCGCCAGCGCACGTTCGGGCAGCGGGGTCACCTCGGACGGCTTGAGCACCGCGGTACAGCCCGCGGCAAGCGCCGGAGCGAGCTTCCAGGCGCTGGTCACCAGAGGAAAGTTCCACGGCGTGATCAGCCCCACCACGCCTACCGGATCGTGGTAACAGCGCGCCTCGACGCCTGCCATTTCGAGCTCCACCAGCCGGCCCTGGCGTTGGTCGAGCTCCCGTGCCTGACCGGCGTAGTAGCGATAGCAGGCGATGGCGTCGTCGAGGTCGATGCCGGCCTCGGCTAGCACCTTGCCGTTGTTGGACGAGGAGAGTCGTACCAGCTCGTCGCGACGGCGAGCCAGGGCATCGGCGAAGCGTTCCAGATAGTCGGCTCGCTCGGCACCGCTGAGCGCGCGCCAGGCCGGCAGGGCACGCTGCGCCGCGGCCACGGCATCGTCTACATCGTCCGGATGGCCGGCGCTGACTTCGGCGATGACCACCTCGCGATAGGGATCCATCACCGGCAGGCAGCGCTCGCCACGGGAGGGCGTCCAGCGGTTGTCGATGAACTGTTGATCCAGCTGTTGCATGGCGCTTCTCTCTGTCAGTGGAGATCGTCAGTGGAGATCGTCAGTCGAGGTCGCAGCCTGCTGCCAGGCGTCGGCATTCACTTCGACAAGCAGGGGCGCGTCGAGCGGTCGCGAAGCGAGTGCCTGGGCCAGGCCGGCCGGATCGCCCACCCGCACCGCCTGGCAGCCGAAGCCGGCGGCGACCACCTGAAAATCCGGCGCCTGGATGTCGACGCCGCAACGCGTGACGCCCTGGGCGTCCATGTAGCGACGGATCTCCTCGTAGCCCTGGTTGTGCCACAGTACGATCACGACCGGTAGGCACTCTTCCACGGCGGTAGCAAGTTCGCTGAGGGTGAACATCACGCCGCCGTCGCCGACCAGGGCCACCACGGGAAGCGTCGGCTGCCCAAGCTGGGCACCCAGCGCGGCCGGCAGGCCGTAGCCCAGGGTGCCGTAGCCAGTGGAGGCGTTGAAGAAGCGCCGTGGCGCGGGTTGCGAGACCAGGTGATTGCCGGCATAGACCGGTGCGGTGGAGTCGCCGACCAGGAGTGCCTGGGGCAGAACCTCCTGCAGCGTGGCGTAGAGCGGCACGAAGGGAGCGAAGGCCGGATCGTTGTTCAGATCGAGCGCGGCCAGGGCGTCCGCAGTGCGCTGGGTGCCGCCGCGTGACAGCGGCTCAGGGAAGTGCTCCGCCAGCAGCGCCAGCGTGCGCCCGGCATCGGCCACCAGGCCCAGCGAGACCTGCTGGTTGCGCACCAGTTGCTGGGCATCGAGGTCGATGCGGATCAGCCGACCGCGCAGTTCGAAGCCGTCGTCGAACACCACGTCGTAGTCGGTCTCGCCCAGCTCGGTACCGACGGCGAGAATCACGTCGGCTTCACGGGCCAGCTCGCGCACGGCGGGCAGCGCCGCATTGGCGCCCAGGTCGAGAGGGTGGGCGCGACCCAGCACGCCCTTGGCGTTGATGGTGGTCGCCGTGGGCGCATCGAGGCGCTCGACCAGGGCTCTGGCAGCAGCGGGGTCATCGACACAGCCGCCGCCCAGCAGCACCAGCGGGCGTTTCGCTGCGCGCAGCCAGTCGGCGGCCAGGACCAGCCCTTCGGGGTCCGGTGCCGGGCGGAACAGGCGCGCCGGTGGCGGCAGTTCCGCCAATGCCACTGGAGCATCGAACAGATCGATGGGAATCTCGAGATGCACCGGCCCAGGCCGCTGGCCCTCGAACACGGCGAAGGCCCGGGCCAACACCTCCGGCAGGGCGCTCGGGTCGAGCAGGGTATGGCTGAAGCGCGACACCCCCGCCATCAGCTGCTGTTGGCTCGGCAGCTCGTGCAGCCTGCCCTGGCCGCGGCCCAGGGTGTCGCGGCGGCTGACGCTGGAGATCACCAGCATCGGAATGGAGTCGGCCAGGGCCTGGCCCATGGCGGTGGCGATGTTGGTCATGCCGGGGCCGGTGATGATCAGGCATACGCCGGGCCTGCCGGTGGCGCGGGCATAGCCGTCGGCCATGAAGCCGGCACCCTGCTCGTGACGCGGCGTGACATGACGCATGCCGCTGCCCTCGAGGCCGCGGTAGAGCGCCACGGTATGCACACCGGGGATGCCGAACACGGTATCGACAGCGTAGCGTTCGCGTAGCAGCGTCAGCAGCAGTTGGGCACAGGTCATCGTTTGTCGGGTCATCGCGAACCTCAGAAGAAGAAGGTGTGGGCCATGAAGGCGATGATCGGCAGCGTGATGGCCGTGCGCAGCAGGAAGATGGCGACCAGCTCCCACAGCTTGAGCGGTATCTTCGACTTCAACAGCAGGGCGCCGATCTCCGACATGTAGATGAGCTGCGTCAGCGACAGGCAGGCGATCACGAAGCGGGTCAGTTCGCTCTCGATGTTGGTTGCCAGCACCGCCGGCAGGAACATGTCGGCGAAGCCCACCAGGGTGGCCGGTGCCGCCGCCTGGGCCTCGGGAATGCGCAGCAGTTCGAGCACCGGCACCATGGGGTAGGAGAGCCAGGTGAACAGCGGGGTGAATTCGGCCAGTATCAGTGCCACGGTGCCGATGGCGAATACCAGCGGCAGCAGGGCGAGGAAGATGTCGGCGACGTTGAACAGTGCGTTGCGGGCGAGTTCCCTGGGGCCCGGAGCGCGCTCGGCGCGGCGCACCGCCTGGGTCAGGCTGTAGCGCAGCAGACCCATCTCCTCGGTGCGCTTCTCGGCCAGTTGGCAGCCCACCGGCTCGTAGTAGGTATCGGGCTTGCGCGACAGCGGCGGCAGGCGCGGGACGATCACCGCCGCGATCAGGCCGGCCACCACCACGGTGAAGTAGAACTGGATGAACATGTGGTTGAGGTCGACGAAGCTGGTGATCAGCAGGCTGAAGGCGATCGAGACGATGGAGAAGTTGGTGGCGATCACCGAGGCTTCACGGCGGTTGTAGAAACCCTTCTCGTACTGCTGGGTGGTGATCAGCACGCCCACGGTGCCGGAGCCCATCCACGAGGCGGTGGCATCGATGGCACTGCGGCCGGGCAGGTTGAAGATCACCCGGAACGGCTTGCGCACCAGGCTGCCGATGAACTCCATGAAACCGAATTCGACCAGGAACGGCAGCAGCAGGGCGGCGAAGAAGAAGAAGGTCAGCAGCACCGGCGCCAGGTCGTTGAGCATCACGCCGCCGGTGAACGAGGCAGTGACGAACTCCGGCCCGAACTGGAAGAACGTCATCAGGGCGAAGGCCGCCCCCAGGATGCGCATGCCGAACCACACCGGGCCGACATGGAACATATCGCGCATCACACCTTTCTCGGCCCAGCTTGGATGGGTGAGCTTGATCCAAGTGGTGGCCAGCACGGAGAGCACCAGCACGATGACGGCAATGGCCGGCAGGGCGCCGTCGAGCAGCGCCTTGAGGCCGTCCGCCATGAAGCCCATGCCGATGTTGATGGTGTCGCCGATCTGGAAGGGGATCAGAAACAGACCGACCCCAAGCGCTGAGGGAATCAGGAATTTGAGCAGATTGTTGCGCTCGAAAGGGGTTTCCTCGGTGCGGGTTCGGTGTGTCGTGTCGGTAGAGGACATACGGGTATCCCTATGTTTGTCGTTGTGGGGGGGTTGTCGTTGTAGGGGGTGGTAGGGGGTGGTCGCGACGCTCTCGTATCAGTCGCGACGCTTCACGCCGGGCAGTACGCACAGCATTTCGTAGAGCAGGGTGGCGCCCATCAGCGCCGTGTTGCCGCTGGGGTCGTAGGGCGGTGAGACCTCGACCAGATCGCCACCGATGATGTTGAGTCCGGTCGCGCCGCGCACGATCTCCAGCCCCTGGGCCGAGGTCAGGCCGCCCATCTCGACGGTGCCGGTGCCGGGGGCGACCGAAGGGTCGAGGCCGTCGATGTCGAAAGTGACGTAGACCGGGGTATCGCCCATCTGCCTGCGAACCTCTTCCATCAGCGGCGCCAGCGAGCGGTACCAGCACTCTTCGGCGGTGACCACGCGGAAGCCCTGCTGGCGACACCAGTCGAAGTCCTCGGCGGCGTAGCCGGTGCCGCGCAGGCCGATCTGCACCACCTTGCCGTGGGCCAGCAGGCCCTCTTCCTGGGCGCGGCGAAACGGCGTGCCGTGGGCGATGGGCTCGCCGAACATGTGCTCGTTGACGTCGGCGTGGGCGTCGATGTGGATCAGCCCCACCGGGCCGTGCTTCTTGGCGATGGCGCGCAGGATCGGCAGGGTGATGAGATGATCGCCGCCCAGGGTCAGCGGGATGCAGCCGTGGGAGAGCACCTCGTCATAGAAGGCGCTGATGATGTCCACGGTCTTGGGCAGGTGAAAGGTGTTGATCGGCACGTCGCCGATGTCGGCCACCTGCAGGCTGTCGAAGGGCGCGGCACGGGTGGCCATGTTGTAGGGACGCAGCATGCGCGACTCGTCGCGGATCTGGCGCGGCCCCAAACGCGTGCCGGGGCGATTCGAGGTGGCGATGTCCAGCGGTACGCCGATGAAGGCGACGTCCAGCCCTGCGGCACTGGGCTGGGTGGGCAGGCGCATCATGGTGGCGGGGCCGCCGAAGCGGGGCATCTCGTTGCCGCCAAGCGGCTGGTTGAAATCGGCCATGCTGGGCTCCTGATGGTTGGAAGTGTCATCCCTCACTCATCAGGTCTAGCAGGTTTCGTGCCAGCCGGAGCTCGCGCTGTCACGGGGCCTGTCAGGGCATGTGATGCAAATTCGAATCGTCAGTGGCGCTGCGGTGATGCAATAATGCATCCTTGATTCATTCATGCATCGGCTGGGTATCCTGATGAGCGACATCGACCGCGCGGTGGTGAGTACCATCGTCGAGACGGCCAACGACCACTTCTTCATCGTCGACGGCGACGGGCGGGTACTCGACGTCAGCCCTGGCGCGGCGGCGGTTTACGGCCTGCCGCGGGAGCAACTGGTCGGCAGCACGGTGCAGCAGCTGGAGGCGCAGGGCGTACTCCGGCCCTCCATCAGCCTGGAGGTGATCCGCACCGGCAGGCCGGTACAGCTGATGCAGGTGACGGGAACCGGCCGGCGAGTGATCGCCGAGGCGCACCCGGTGCATGTCGATGGCAGGCTCGAGCGCATCGTCAGCCGCTCCCGGGACCTGACCGATCTGCAGCTGCTGCAGGACGAATATGCGCTACTGCAGAAGCGTTTCAGCGAACACCTCAAGCGCAGTGGGGTCGGTGCTGGTCACGAGGATGGCCAACTGGACGAGGCGATGGGCAGCCTGGAGGTGCGCAGCGACGTGATGCGGGAGCTGGCGCTGCTGCTCAAGCGCGTGGCGCCTTCGGATGCCACGGTGCTGCTGCTCGGCGAATCGGGGGTCGGCAAGAGCGCCTTTGCCAAGCAGCTGCATCGCTGGAGCCGGCGGCGGCAGGGGCCGTTCATCGAGGTCAACTGCGGGGCGATTCCCGAGAACCTGTTCGAGTCGGAGATGTTCGGCTATCAGCCCGGCGCCTTCAGCGGGGCGGCGCGCCAGGGCAAGGCGGGACTGTTGGAGCAGGCCGAGGGCGGTACCCTGTTCCTCGACGAAATCGGCGAGCTGCCGCTGCCCATGCAGACCAAGCTGCTCAAGGTGATCCAGGACGGCAGCGTGCTGCGCCTGGGCGATACCCGGCCGCGGCGGGTCGATTTTCGTCTGGTGGTGGCGACCAATCAGGATCTGGCCAGGCGCGTGGAAAGCGGTGGCTTTCGCCTCGACCTCTACTATCGCGTCAACGTCATTCCGGTCACCATCCCGCCGCTGCGTGAGCGCCGCGAAGACATCCCGGCGCTGGCCGAGGCATGTCTCGAACGCCTCAATCAGCGCTATGGCCAGCGTAAGCTGCTGCACGGCAGCGTGTGGCCGGAGCTGATGGGGGGCGACTGGCCGGGCAACGTCAGAGAGCTGGAAAACTGGCTTGAGCGCGCCTGGCTGTCGAGCCCGGACGATTCGATCCATTCGCCGACACGGGGCTACGTTTCATCCGTGACGCCGACGTCTTCACACGCAGAGACGACGCAGCCGGCCGAGCTGACCGAGAACGAAGGACTCTCCGCTTACCTGGCCCGGGTCGAACGCGAAGTGCTTCAGTCGCTGTGTCGGTCGCTCTCCAGCACCTATGCCATCGCCGAGCGGCTGGGGATCAGCCAGCCCAGCGTGGTGCGCAAGCTCAAGCGGCATGGGCTCAGGATCGAGCGCCGGGCCGATTGAGCTCGATGTCACGAGGTCGTGACGGGGAACACTGTCTATAGTGGTTTGGGTGAGTAACGCCTTCCGTTCCGTTTCGACCTTGGAGCTACCCATGCCCCGCACAACCTATAACAAGATCGCCGCCATCGCGACCGGCCTGGTCCTTGGCGCCAGCGTCATGCTTCCTGCCGCCCACGCCGACGACTACTACGCCGGTCAGACCATTCGCATGATCATTCCTTTCTCGCCGGGTGGCGGGACGGATACCTTCGGCCGGCTGATCAGTCAGCATCTGGGCCGTCATATCCCCGGCAGCCCCACCATCGTATCCGAGAACGTCACCGGTGCCGGCGGTCTGCTGGGCAGTAACGAATTCGCCGAGCGGGTCGACCATGACGGTCTCACTCTGATGACCGCCTCGGGCCACCTGAACCTGCGCGCCTTCCTCGGCTTGCAGGGGCTCAGGCTCGACCTCGACGCGCTGGAGCCGGTGGTGGCCGCGCCCATGGGGCACGTGACGGCCATCTCCACCCAGGCAGGCATCGACGACCCGGCCGACCTGCTCGAGGCGCAAGGCCGGCTGACCAAGGGCATCACCGATCCCGTGGGTCTGCTCGAGTCGCTGGTAGCGCTGGAGATGTTCGAGCTGAATTACCGCGCGGTACCCGGCTACGGCGGCCGCGGCGATACGCGCATTGCCTTCGAGCGTGGCGAACTGATGATCAACACTCAGAGCACGCCGGCCTATCTCAACAGCGTACAGCCGCTGGTGGACGAGGGGATGGCCATGCCGCTCTACGCCATCGGCTTCATCGATGGCGAGGGCAATCCGCAGCGCGACCCTGCCGTACCGGACATGATCACCGCCCCTGAGCTCTACGAGCAAATCCACGGCGAGATGCCTTCCGGCACCATCTGGGAGGCCTTCAAGGTCACCGTGCCGCTGGTGCAGAACACCCGCGGTACCGTCTGGGTACATGGCGATATCCCCGACGAGGCGATGGCGGCCCTGCAGGCGGGGGTCGAGGCCATGGTCAACGACCCGGAGTTCCAGGAGGCCAGTGCCAACATCCTCGAGGGCTACGAGATCATGTGGGGTGACGACCTGGGGCAGATCAAGGCTTCGATGGATGCCGCCTCACCGGAAGTTCTCGACTACCTGCGCGACATGCTGAACGAGCGCTTCGGCACCGAGTTCAACTGAGATGCCTGCATGCGACGAGCCGCCCGGGGTTTCGGGCGGCTCGTCGCGTGCACGGGCTTTGACATGAGGTGCTCATGCTGGATGCGTTCGTCAATGCGTTCTGGATTCTGCTCGACCCCTTTCGCCTGTTGATGCTCTTTTCCGGGGTGGCGATCGGTATTGCCGTGGGAATTCTGCCCGGACTGGGTGGGCTGATGGGGATGGCGCTGGTACTGCCGTTCCTGTTCGGCATGGATGCCTACGCCGGGGTGGCCCTGCTCATCGGTATTGCGGCGGCGGTGCCCAGCGCCGATACGTTTCCCTCGGTGCTGATGGGCATTCCCGGCTCTTCCGGCTCTCAGGCCACCATCATGGACGGCTATCCGATGGCCCGCCGAGGCGAGGCCGCCAGGGCGCTGGGGGCGGCCTTCACGGCGTCGCTGATCGGCGGCCTGATCGGGGCGCTGGCGCTCTCCGCCGTGGTGCCCTTCGCGCGCCCGCTGATTCTCGCCTTCGGCTCACCCGAGCTGTTCATGCTGACCCTGCTGGGGCTCTCCATCATAGGTGTGCTGTCGGGCAATCGACCGCTCAAGGGCATGCTGGCGGCAGTCGCGGGGCTGGCCATCGGCACCGTCGGCGGCGCGCCGGTGGCGGCGGAATATCGCTTCGCGGGGGACTTTCTCTACCTCTACGACGGGCTGTCGCTGGTCATCGTGGCGCTGGGGCTGTTCGCGCTGCCGGAGATCGTTGACCTGCTGGCCCGTGGCGGTGCCATTGCCGAGCGGGCTCGCGGCCTCGGCCACGGCTGGATGGATGGGGTACGCGACACGCTGAGGCACAAGTGGCTGGTGATTCGTCATAGCGTGATCGGCGTGGTTATCGGTGCCATTCCCGGCATGGGGTCATCGATCATCGATTGGGTCAACTACGGCATCGTGGCCCAGACCAGCAAGGATCGCAGTCGTTTCGGCAAGGGCGACGTGCGCGGCGTGATCGCCCCCGAGAGTGCCAACAACGCCAAGGAAGGCGGTGTGCTGATGCCGACCCTGCTGTTCGGCGTACCGGGCTCTTCGGCCATGGCGATGCTGCTGGGGGCGCTGATGATCTTCGGCGTTCAGCCCGGCCCGCAGATGCTGACCCGCGATCTCGACCTGGTGTTCGTCATCATCTGGTCGCTGGCGCTGGCCAACGTCTTCGGTACCTTCATCTGCCTGTTGCTGTCACGGCCCATCGCACGGCTGACCTTCGTGCCGTTCCACTACATCGCCCCGGTCATCATCGTCATCGTGATCGTCGGCGCCTGGCAGGAGACCCGGCACTGGGCCGATCTGGCTTTCCTGCTCGGCTTCGGGCTGCTGGGCTGGTTGATGAAGCGCAGCGGCATGCCGCGTCCGCCGCTGCTGATCGGCTTCATTCTCAGCGGCCTGGCCGAGCGCTATCTGTGGATGTCCTACAACCTCTACGACTGGGAATGGCTGACGCGTCCCGGCGTGCTGACGATCGGCGCGCTGGCGGTGGCGCTGATAGTGGCCAGCGTCAGGCTCAAGCGCAACACCAGCCAGCGGGTCGAGGCGATACAGGCGGCCGAGAGACCCGAGATCGACAAGGAGAGCCGCCCATGAAAGCCCGCTTGATCGGCATCTTCACCCGCCATCTGCAGACGCCATTCGTGCTTTTCGTGCTGGTGGGGTTGGTGGCCGTGCTGACGATCAGCCAGTCGTTCTCGCTCGGAGCGAGGCTGTTTCCCACCGTGGTGGCCGCGCTGGGCATCCTGCTGGCGCTGCTGGAGCTGGGGCGACAGTGGCTGCGGCGGGGGGCGCGGGAGGCCAGCGATTACACCGACCTGGGCGACGAGGACGACAGCCCGCTGTTCTTCGCCAAGGGGCTGCTGTTCTTCGCCTGGATGCTCGCCTTCGTGGTGCTGTTTCTTGGCATCGGTGCTTTGCCGGCAGCCGGGCTGTTCGTGCTGGCCTTGCTCAAGCTTCAGTTTCGCAGCCCCTGGCTGCCTAGCCTGGGGCTTGCCGCCGGTATCGTCATCCTGCTGTGGGGTCTGGGCAAGGTGCTGCAGCTGCGCTGGCCGGCGCCATGGTTGGGCTTTTGAGCGCCGCTGGGCTTATGAGTGTCGCTGGGCTTATGAGCGCCGCTGGGCGGGCCGGCGTCATGCACCCGACGCCAGCGCCCGCTCCAGAATGTCGAAGCGACCCGGTACCAGGGCATCCTCGACGGCGGTGATACGCAGCACGTGGCCGAGGTCCGGGTGCGCGGGGCGGGCGATCAGGCGGCCGGCCTCGAGCAGCTCCTGGTTCAGCCGTCCGGCCAGTTCCGCACTCGAGAAGCGCAGGGCGATGAAGTTGGTGGCGCTCGGCAGCACCTCGGCGCCCAGTTGGTGAAAATGCTGGGCGAGGCGTTCCCGGCGCGCCTTCACTTCACGAATGTGCGCCTCCACTTCGGCGTGGCGGTCGAGCACGGTTTCGGCGATGACCTGGGTGAGGCTGGATACCGCATAGTGGATCCGCACCTTCATCATCATTGCCAGGGTTTCCGGCTCGGCGATGGCGTAGCCGATGCGCATTCCGGCAAGCCCGTGGGCCTTGGACAGCGTACGCAGACGGATCACGCCGGGCAGTGCTTCGCGGCTGAACGGCGAGTCGGCATCGTCGCGGAAGTCGTGGTAGGCCTCGTCGAGCAGCAGCCAGCAATCCTCGGGCAGCTCAGCGCGCAGGCGGCGGATCTCGTCGTCGCCGTGCAGATGCCCGCTGGGGTTGTCCGGGTTGGCGACGTAGACCAGTCGGGCCCGGTGCTCATGGGCCGCAGCCAGCAGCGCCTCGAGGTCGGGGGTGAGCAGGCCGGGCGCCTCGCGATAGGGCCGCTCCACCAGATGACAGTTCTGTCCGCGAGCGAAATAGCCGAAGGTGGGGTAGGTACCACTGGCGCTGACCACCGGGCAACCGGGTTCCGCTACGGTGCGCAGGGCCAGGGCGATCAGACTGTCGGCGCCGGCATCGACCAGGGTGTGTTCCAGCGGCAGCCCGTAGAGCGAGGCGAGCCGCTGGCGTACGCCCAGCGCTTCCGCGTCGCCGTAGCAGTAGACATGCTCCGTCATGGCATCGCCGAAGCGTTCGCGCAGCGCCCGATGGGGCATGTCGAGGCCCTCGTTGGAGCCCAGGCGGTGGGGGATCTCGCGGCCAATACGCCGTTCCAGCACCTTGATGCCGGGAAAGGGGTTGCTGGGGCCGGAGCCTTTGAGGTGATCGGGAAAGCGGGGCATGCTGCACTCCATATACGCGTTGACGAAAGATCGTTGCAGAAGCCTGGGGCTGGCTCAAGTCGCGGGCCAGCGTGGGGTCATGACACTGGCTACGGCCGCAAGTATCAGGCCAAGCGCCACCAGAAGCCTCGGTGTGAGTGCCTCGCCGAGCAGCATCACGGCACTGAGGACGCCGACCACCGGGATGAGCAACGTGCTGATGGTGGACTGCGCCACGCTGAGACGGTTGACGTTGCGAAACCACAGCATCTGGGCCAGGCAAATGGCGAAGACCAAGTGGTAGCCCAGTCCGAACCAAGTCGAAACCTGCCAGGCGGCCGGCGTGCCCGGTGACTCGAACAGCGACGCCAGCACGATCATGGGTAGGGCGCAGAGAGCGAATTGCCAGCCGGTGATGACCACTGCATGGCCCTGCCAGGTGCCGCGGCGCTTGGTCAGCACGGTGCCGAGTGCCCACGATAGCGCGGCGCCCAGCACGAATGCCGGCCCGGCAAGGCCTGCCAGGCCGGCGTGCCAGGCAGCCGGTCCGAGCAGTACCAGCAGTCCGGTCTGGCCAAGCCCGAGTCCCAGCCATTGGCGCGGCGATACCCGCTCGCCGAGCAGGCCGATAGCCAGCAGCAGGGCCCAGCACGGCATGGTGAAGGCAATGATGGCCGCCTGGGACGTGGGCATGTGCAGCTGACCGAAGGCAGTCCCGACGTTGAATCCCAGGATGGTGAAGCCGCCGGTCACGGCCAGCCACAGTCGCTCGCCTGGCGCGATGGCCAGCGGCCAGCCTTTCAGCCATGCCCAGCCCAGCAGCATCACGGCGCCGGTGACGAAGCCGATGGCGCGCAGAGTGAAGGGCGGGATGTCCATCAGGCTGAAGCGCACGGCCGGCCAGTTGCCGCCCCAGAACAGACCGATGGCCAGGATCAACAGCAGGGTCGTACCGGTGTGGTGCAGCGGCACGCTTGCCTGCGGACTGGGCTGAGAGGGCATGACCCGCTCACTCCTCGGGTGCCAGGATCTTGTGACGATTGAGCAATCCCTTCGGGTCCAGCGCCTGCTTCAGCGTGCGCATCAGGGCAATCTCACCGGGGTTGCGGGAGAGCGGCAGGTAGTCGCGTTTCTCCAGACCGATACCGTGCTCGGCGGAGATCGAGCCGCCCAGCTCGGCCAGCGGGCCGTAGACGATCTGCTCCACCTCGCGGCGGGTCTGGGGATCGCCGCTGCCGGCCCCCACCGACACGTGCAGGTTGCCGTCGCCGAGATGGCCGAATATCACCATGCGCCCCTTGGGCCAGCGTTCGCTGATCCTGCGCTCGAGCGTATCGGCGTAGTCGGCCATGTCGGGAATGGGCAGGCTGACGTCGAAGGTGAACAGCGGGGAGAGGTGGTCGATCAGCCCCTCGATGTCCTCGCGGATATCCCAAATGCCCTGGCGCTGGGCGTCGGATTGGGCGAGCACGGCGTCCTCGATCAGGCCGGCTTCGAGGGCCGACTCCAGTGCCGCGCTGAACTGCGCGATATTGGCCGCGTCGTCGCTGCCCAGCGACTCGACGATGGCATAGAAGGGCCAGCGTGCCGGCAGGGGCGGCGTGTTGCGGCCGCTCTCCTCGGTGAGCAGCGCGTAGTGGTTGCGCCACATCACCTCGAAAGTGCCCAGGCTGCCGCCCAGCGCGCGCCCCAGGTGCCTGAGCAGACCGGTCACGCCCTCGAAGTCGGGGCAGGCCACCAGCGCGGTACGCTCGCTGGTCATTCTCGGCTGCAGCCGTAGCACGGCGCGGGTGACGATACCCAAGGTGCCCTCGCTGCCGATGAACAGCTGCTTGAGGTCGTAGCCGGCGTTGTTCTTCAGCATGCGATTCATCGAGCTGACCACGCTGCCGTCGGCCAGCACCGCTTCGAGCCCCAGCACCTGCTGGCGCATCATGCCGTAGCGAATGACCCGTACGCCGCCGGCATTGGTGGCGATGTTGCCGCCGATGGTGCAGGAGCCCCGCGCGCCGAGGTCGAGTGCGAACTGCAGGTCGTGCTCGGCAGCGGCCTCCTGCACGGTTTGAAGCGCGATACCGGCCTGAACCGTCATGCTGCCGCCGATGGGGTCGATCGCCTCGATGGCGGTCATGCGCTCCAGCGAAATGGCAAGCTCGTCCGGGCTCGCCTCGCCGCCATGTACCAGGCCGGTGAGGCCGCCATGGGTCACCACCGGTTGAGCGACGGCGTGGCACAGGCGCATCACCTGGGCCAGCTCGTCGGTGTTGGCCGGCCGGACGATGGCGCCGGCGCGACAGCTCGCCCCGCTCATCCAGTCGACCCGGCGCTGGGCGACGTCATCGCCGGTCAGCACGTTGCCCTCGCCAACGATGGCGACGATTCTCTCCAACAGCGACTGCATCTGCTTCATCCTTCTCGATCGTTGCGGGGCATCAGGCCATGGCGGCTTCGTGCGCACGGCCGGGTATGGCGTCCAGCAGCTGCTTGGTATAGGCCTCCCGTGGCCTGAGGAACACCTCCTGGGCGGTACCTTGCTCGACGATGCGGCCGTGCTGCATGACGATGATGGAGTCGCAGATCTGTGCAGCCACCCGCAGATCATGGGTGATGAACAGCAGCGAGAGCGACAGCTTCTGCTTCAACTCCTCCAGCAGTTCGAGCACCTGGGCCTGGATCGACACGTCGAGGGCCGACACCGCCTCGTCGGCTACGATCAGCTCCGGGTTGAGCGCCAGGGCACGGGCGATGCCGATGCGCTGGCGCTGGCCGCCGGAGAACTCGTGGGGGTAGCGATCTACCGCCACGGCGCCGAGGCCGACCAGCTCCAGCAGCTCCTCGGCTTGCTGCATTGCCTGCCGGCGCGCTACGCCATTGGCCATGGGGCCCTGGGCGATGGCGTAGCCGGCCCGGTGGCGCGGATTGAGCGAGGCGTAGGGATCCTGGAAGATCATCTGTACCCGGCGCCGCTCCCGGCGCAGTTCGTCTCCCTTCAAGGCCGAGAAATCGGTTCCGCTGAGGCTCAGCGAGCCGCTGTCGGGCCGTTCCAGGCGCACCACGCAGCGGCCCAGGGTCGACTTGCCCGAACCGGACTCGCCGACGATTCCGACTGTCTCACCCGGTGCCAGGGTGAAGGAGACGTCGTCCAGGGCGCGCACCTCGCGGGCCGGCTTGAACAGGCCGCCGCGTGAGCGGAACACCTTGTTGAGGTTGCGCACCTCCAGCAGCGGCGCGGGCCGCTCCTGAGCGACGGCGTCCGGAATGATGTTGCTGGGAATCGCCTCGAGCAGGGCGCGAGTATACTCGTGGCGAGGATTTTCGAGCACCTCCTGGGCCGTGCCGAGCTCGACGACCCGACCGTAGCGCATCACGCAGACACGGGTGGCCACCTCGGCCACCACGCCGAAGTCGTGGGTGATGAACATTACCGCCATGCCGCGGCGCTGCTGCAGGTCACGGATCAATTCCAGGATCTGCGCCTGGGTGGTGACGTCCAGCGCGGTGGTTGGCTCGTCGGCGATCAGCAACTCCGGCTCCAGCGCCAGTGCCATGGCGATCATCACCCGCTGGCGCTGCCCGCCGGAGAGCTGGAACGGGTAGGCGCGGATCGCCTTGTCCGGTTCGGGGATGCCGACCTCCTCGAGCAGCGCCAGTGCTCTCTGCTGGCGCTCCTTCGAAGTGAACTTGCCATGCGCTTCGAACACCTCGGCGATCTGGGCGCCGACCCGCATCAGCGGGTTCAGTGCGGTCATCGGTTCCTGAAAGATCATGCCGATGCGCAGTCCGCGCAGTTTGCGATGCTGCTTTTCCGTCAGTGCCAGCAGGTCCTGACCGTCGAACAGGACCTCACCGGTGGTGGCGCGAACGCCCTTGGGCAGCAAACCCATCACCGCGTTGGCCGCCATCGACTTGCCTGAGCCGGACTCGCCGACCACGCACATGATCTCGCCGCGGGCCACGTCGTAGCTGACCTCCTCCACCGCGTAGTCGCGATCGGCGCCCTTGGGCAGGGCGAGGGTCAGGCCGCGAATGCTCAATACCGGAGCGTTGTCGTTCATGTCGTTCTCCTAGGAGCGTTCGCGGGCGAGCTTGGGGTTCAAGGCATCATCCAGCCCCTCGCCGACCAGGTTGAGCGCCAGCACCGTAAGCAGGATCGCCAGGCCGGGGAAGAAGCTCAGCCACCAGGCTTGCCGGATCACCGTGCGGGCGGCACCGATCATGTAGCCCCAGGACATCACGTTGGGGTCACCCAGGCCGAGGAAGGAGAGGGCCGACTCCAGCAGGATGGCGGTGGCTACCATCAGCGAGGCCAGCACGATGATCGGCGACAGGGTGTTGGGCAGGATCTGACGCAGGATGATGGTGCGGTTGGTCTGGCCGACCAGGCGAGCGGCCTCCACGTATTCGCGGTGGCGCAGCGACATGAACTCGGCGCGCACCAGGCGTGCCACCGGCGGCCAGCTGACGATGGCGATGGCCAGTACGATGGAGGTCACGCTGGGCTGCATGATCGCCACCAGCACGATGGCCAGGGCGAAGTTCGGGATGGTCTGGAAGAACTCGGTGAAGCGCATCAGGGCGTCGTCGATCAAGCCGCCGTAATAACCGGCGATGGCGCCCAGTGGCACGCCGATGAGCAGCGCTACCGAGGTCGAGACCAGGCCGATCAGCAGCGAGACCCAGGCGCCGTGCATCAGTCCGGCGGCCACGTCGCGGCCCATGGTGTCGGTGCCGAGCCAGAAGCCATCCACCTCCATGGGGGCGAGGAAGGGTCGCTGCACCATACGCCAGGGCGACTCGGGATAGAGGAAGGGGGCCAGCATCGCCATCGCAATGATGGCCAGCAGGATGAACAGGCCGACCAGAGCGCCGCGGTTCTGGGCAAAGCGGGCGAAGAAGCTCATGAGGCCTCCTTGATGCGCGGATCCGCCAGGCGATAGACCAGATCGGTGATGATGTTGAAGACGATGACCAGTGCGGCGGAGAAGAAGAAGATGCCCAGCAGCAGGTTGTAGTCGCGCTGCTGCAGCGCCTCGAACATCAGCCGGCCGATGCCGGGCCAGGCGAACACCGTCTCGGTCAGGATGGCGCCGCCCACCATCTGGCCCGCCTGCAGGCCGGCCAGGGTGATGATCGGCAGCAGGGCGTTGCGCAGGATGTGGCGTCGCTGGATCACGCCCGGGGCGAGCCCCTTGGCGCGGGCAGTCTTGACGTAGTCCTGCTGGCTTGCCTCGAGCATCGAGGCGCGGGTCATGCGGGTGTAGATGGCCATGAAGAACAGCGCCAGGGTGGTGGCGGGCAGGATCAGATGCTTGGCCACGTCAAGCACCAGGGCAAAGCCGGTGTGTCCAGCGCCCACCGTGTACATGCCGTAGGCCGGCAGCCAGCCGAGGAAGACCGAGAACAGCACCACTGCCATCAGTGCCACCCAGAACAGCGGCGTGGCGTAGAACAGCAGGGCCAGGGCCATGATGATGGAGCCGGAAGGCTTCTTGACCCGGGCCGCGGCCATGGAGCCGGCCACGATGCCCAGCGCCAGCGACAGTACGAAGGCGGTGCCGGTGAGCAGCAGGGTGGCCGGCAGGCGGGCGAGAATCAGGTCGAGCACCGGCATGCCCTGGCGATACGACCAGCCGAAATCGAGCATGGCGATACCCGAGACGTAGCGCCACAGCTGGACGTAGATCGGCTGATCGAGGCCGAAGCGTTCACGCAGCTGACGCAGGAACTCCTCGTCGGTGGCGCCAGCCTCGCCGGCCAGGATGGCGGCGGGGTCGCCCGGTGCCATCTGAATCAGGAAGAAATTGAAGATCACGATCAGGAACAGGACGACGACGGCCTTGAGCAGCCGCATCACGATCAGTCGAGCGTAGAGCATACAACCGGCCTCTTGCGTGACGGTGGTAAGGGGCGGCTATACCGCCGCCCCGTCAGGGCGAACGTCGACTCAGCGGTCGAGCCAGGCGTCCCTGAAGCCGTCGTTGACCCCCACACCGGAGGTGACCAGGTTCTGGACGTCGCAGCGGTAGATGGTCGGGAAGCCGAGCTCCAGCAGCCAGCCTACCGGTACGTCCTCGTGGATGATCTCCTGGGCTTCGCGATAGAGGGCTTCGCGCTCCTCGTCGGGGAAGGCCGTGGCCGCCTCGTCGAACAGCTCGTCGACCCGCTCGTTCTCGTAGCCGCCGACGTTGTTCCACGGGGAACCGCGCTCGATGTTGTCGGAGAGGTAGGAGCGGGTGATGCCCAGTGCCGGATCGCCGTACTGGAAGAGGAAGGTGAAGGCGAGGTCGTAGTCCCACTCTGAGAGGCGCTGGTTCCAGCCACCCACGTCGGTGGACTGGGTGCGCACGTTGATGCCCACTTCGCGCAGGTTCTGCTGCACGGCCTCGGCCCAGCGGGTCCAGGTTTCGCCGTAGGGCAGCGGCAACAGGCGTACCTCCTCGTTGTCGTAGCCCATCTCCTCGAGCAGCTCGCGGGCGCGATCCGGATCGTGGTCGTAGGGATCGAGGCCGTCGTGGCGGAAGCGCGCATTGGAGCCGAAGGAGGAGAGCGGCACCTCGCCGAGGCCGTTCCACAGCACGTCGCGGGCGAACTCACGGTCCATGGCATACATCACCGCCTGGCGGAAACGCTTGTCTGCCGTGGGCCCTTCGCGGTTGTTCATCCACAGCATGGCGAAGGGGCTGAAGTACTCATGGCCCTCCTCCGTCACGCAGGTGTTGTCCATGGCGGTCAGGCGCGGGATGTCGAAGTTCTCCACGGTGCCGTTGGGCAGCACGTCGACGGTGCCGTTCTCGTAGGCCACGGCGCGGGAGGCGCCATCCGGGATGACATGCCAGTTGATGCCGTCCAGGTAGGGCAGGTCTTCCTCGTAGTAGTCGTCGAAGCGTACCAGCTCGATGACGGTGCCGCGGTCCCAGTTCTCGAACTTGAACGGGCCGGTGCCGATGGGATGGCTATTGTGCTCATTGTCGCGGAAGTCAGTGCCCTCGTAGAGATGCTTGGGCACCATGGTGAAGGTGCCGGCCTCGAAGGAGAGCAGGAAGGGGCCGAAGGGTTCGGAGAGAGTGAAGACCACGGTGTGATCGTCCTCCGCCTCGATGCTTTCCACGTGCTGCAGCACGGCGCGGGCGCTGGGGTTCAGCTCGCGGTGGAATTCATCGGCGGAGAACACCACGTCGGCGGCGGTGAAGGGCTCGCCGTCATGCCACAGCACGCCCTCGCGCAGGTGGAAGGTGTAGACCAGACCGTCGTCGCTCACTTCCCAGGATTCGGCCAGCTGAGGTTGCGGTTCCAGGTCGGTGGTGTAGCGCAGCAACCCTTCATAGATGTTGCCGGCGACCTTGCGGGTGGGGTCGTTCTGGATCATGCCGAGCACCAAGCCGGGTGGCTCGGGCTGGATGATGGTGTTGATGGTGCCCCCGGAGCGGGGTTCATCGGCAAAGGCAGAAGTGAAGGCCAGGGCGGCAACGGCCGCGGCCAGAGGGGTCAGTCTCATCATCGAATTCCTTCTTGTTGTCTCGGGTGTTTGTTGTGCTTCTTCCCTCTGATGATAGGTAGTGACTATCAGCCCTTTTGACCATAGCAGTGACATTTGAAACTGTCGACAGTCGTCAATCGACGGTCGACAGGTCGTGTCAATCGTCTTACTGTAGCTACAAAAGCGACAAGAGCCAGGTGCATGACCCCTTCGAGTGCTTTCGGTAGCGGTGCGATCATCCAGCAGCGCAATCTGGTGGAGCAGGTCGCCGACTACCTGACCCAGGCCATCATCAGTCAGCGTTATGCGCCCGGTGAGCGGCTTTCGGAAGTTCAGTTGGCTCGCGACCTCGGGGTGAGCCGAGCCCCCGTGCGTGAAGCGGCGCGGCTGCTGGAGAGCCGCGGGCTGCTGGTCTCCCAGCCTCGCCGTGGGTTCTTCGTGCGGGCGCTGGATGCCAGTGAGCTGATCGATGTCTTCGATCTTCGCCTCTGCCTCGAGCGGCATGCGATGGCGCGCCTGGTCGAAAGCTACGATGCACAGAAGGAACAGGCGCTGCGCCGTCAGGTCGAGCTGATGTGCGAGGTGGCGTTGCAGGACAGCGATAGCCGCAAGATCGAGGAGGACCTTGTCTTCCATCGCATGCTGATCGACTTCTCGGGCAATCGACGGCTGCTCAAGGCTTTCGACGACATCACTCACGAGCTGCGTCTCTGCATTGCCCTGATCGGCAAGACCCATGCCGAACCCGACACCATCGCCACCTGCCACTGGGAATTGCTGGATGCGCTGGCCAGCGGCGATCCGCGGCGTTGCCACGAGGCTATCGACTACCACATTGGCGTGGCGCGGGATTACGTGGTGAAGGGCATCGGCGAGTCTGCCTGAGTCACTCGCGCAGTATGGTGAACGGCGACCACTGCTGACACAGCGGCGTGACTTCCAGCCGGGTGATGTTCACGTGGGGTGGCAGTTCCGCGATGTGCAGCGCCTGAGCGGCCACGTCGGCGGGTTGCAGGGCGTGGGTGCCGGCGTAATAGCGGTCGGCGGCATCGCGATCGCCTTTCATGCGCACTTCGGTGAATTCGCTCATGGTCATGCCCGGTGCCAGATCGGTGACGCGCACGCCGGCGGCACTGACGTCGCAGCGCAGGTTGTAGCTGAACTGCTCGACGAAGGCCTTGGATGCACCGTAGACATGGCCGCCGGGGTAAGGGGTGTGAGCGGCAATGGAGCCGATGTTGATGACGCTCGCTCCTGCACCGTGAGCCACCAGTCGTGGCAGCAACAGCCGTGTGACCGTGACCAAGCCCTTGATGTTGGTCTCGATCATGGCGTGCCAGTCGTTGAGATCGGCTTCCTGGGACGGCCCCTTGCCCAGTGCCAGGCCGGCGTTGTTGAGCAGCACTCTGGG
The DNA here is from genome assembly GCF_021404355.1 of Halomonas sp. MCCC 1A11062. Lineage (NCBI taxonomy): Bacteria > Pseudomonadati > Pseudomonadota > Gammaproteobacteria > Oceanospirillales > Halomonadaceae > Halomonas > Halomonas sp. MCCC 1A11062. Next base: position 172,334 of record NZ_JABFTW010000008.1, on the reverse strand, counting down.
ACGTTCGAAGGGAGGTGGAAGCGAGTCGACGACCTGCTGAACGGCATCGCGGTCGGTGACGTCCAGCACGGCGGTGTGAACCGGTACCTGGGCGAGACGCTGCTGCAGGGCGTCCAGGCGCTCTTGCCGGCGACCGGTGAGGACGAGCCCCCAGCCGGCATTGGCGAAGGCCTCGGCGCAGGCCCGGCCGATGCCCGAGGTGGCGCCGGTGATGAAAGCGATGGGCGTGGTTTCGTGCATGGTGAATGCTCCAGGAACGATACTTCCATTGAGATGCTGCCTGGCGCTGCATGATATTAGCCATTGGTCGCAGTTTATCCGCGGGGCAGCCGGAAAATGCCGCTGGGCGGGCGTTCCAGAGGCATCGCGATGCACGAAGCCTCCCTTCATCAAAGCCGATTTGAGCGCAGCCTGAGCATGTTTCAAGATCAGGACATCGTCATCACGATAACCAACATAACGATAACGATCAGGAGAGCACCTCATGCGCAAGTCCTTGCTTGCCACGCTGGCCACGCTCGGCATGCTGAGCGCCCCGCTCGCACTTGCCAGCACCATCGAAATCCAGGTCAACAACACCATGAGCGAGGGCGGCTCCGAAAGCGCCGCCGTGGAGCGTTTCGCCGAATATCTCGAAGAGCAGGCGCCGGGCCGTTTCAACGTTCGGCCTTTCCTCGCCGGCTCGCTGGGCAGTGAGGATGGGATCCTCGAGCTGCTCAACCTGGGGCAGACCCAAATCTCCATCACCGGCGGCAACTGGCGCCAGCAGTATGCGCCGGAGTACGACGCCATCACCGTGCCGTTCCTCTTCTCCACCTGGGAGGAGGTCGACGCCTACATGGAGAGCCCCTCCGGCCAGCGCCTGGTGGAGATCGCCGAAGAGAAGGGCGGTCTCAAGTACTTCGGTACCCAGCATCGCGGCCCGCGTCACATGACCGCCAACAAGGCGATCCATACCCCCGAAGACCTGCAAGGGTTCCGTCTGCGTCTGCCGTCGCTGCCGGTCTGGCTGCAGGTCTGGGAGGGGATTGGTGCCCAGGTGGTCAACGTGCCGGCACCCGAGATCTATCTGGCCATGCAGACCCGCCAGGTGGACGGTCACGAGAACTCGCTGTCCTCCCCCTATACCCGCCGCCTGTGGGAAGTGCAGGATCACATCATCCTCACCAGCCACGTGCAGTTCCCATGGAACTGGGTGGCCAGTTCGCGCTGGTGGAGCGGCCTCGATGAAGAGGATCAGGCGCTCATCACCGAGGCCATCCATGTCGCGCGGCAGCACGGCACCGAGGTGGAGCGGGAGCTGGACGAGTACTACCTCGAAGAACTCGAGAAGGCCGGCATGACCATCGTCGAGCCGGATATCGAAGCCTTTCGCGAGGCTGCCATGCCCTCCATCGAGCGCGTCATGGCCGACATGGCCGACGGCGTGCTGGAGGATGCCACGGGCGGGAACGGCAACGACTGATTGCCATGCACGCCAAGTGACCCTCAGCGGCGGCCTTCGGGGCGCCGCTGATGTTTTCCGTCTGGAGGATCGCTGTCTTGACGTTTTCATCAACGCCGCCACGGGGCGCCCTGGATCGGGTTGCCTTCTATCTGCTCAAAGGCGTCACGCTGATCTGTGATTTTCTCGGCGTACTGATGCTGGCCGGTGTGCTGCTGCTGATCGTGTCGGCTGTCATCGCCCGGGACTTCATCGGCCTGGGCATGCCCTGGACCGAAGAGGTCGCCTCGATACTGGCCATCTATGCGGTGGCCTTCGGCTCGCTGTCTGCCTGGGTGCGCTTCGAGCATCTGGTGGTGGATCTGTTCAGCCATCGTCTCGGTGATGTGGCGCGTGCGCTGCAGTACCGCCTGGTGGCGCTGCTGTCGTGTGGATTCTTCGTACTGGCGGCTTACGGGGCGCTGACGATGTCGGTAGCCAGTGCCAACAATCGCACCGTGTCGCTGGGGATCAGCTTCAGCTACCTCTATTACGGCATATTCATCGCCTTTGCCGGCATGGCCGTGCTGGCGCTGTGGCAGACGCTGCGGGGGCCGGTGGCCTGGCAGACCGAGCTGCAGGCCGAGCGGGAGACGAACTGATGCAGGAACTGATGGTTTTCGTCGGCGGTCTGCTGCTGCTCATGGCCATCGGCTTGCCGGTGGTGGTGGCCATCGGCATCACCTCCTTCATCGCCCTAGCGGTGACCGGCACCGGCGGCCTGCCGGTGGAGCTGATGTCGCTGCGCATGGTGCAGACGCTCAACAATTTCACCCTGCTGGCCATTCCGCTGTTCATTCTGGCTGCCAACATCATGAACACGGGCTCGACCACCACGCGGATCTTCGATTTCGCCACGGCGCTGGTGGGCTTCACCAAGGGCGGCCTGGGTCATGCCAACGTGGTGGCCAGCTCGATCTTCGCCACCATGTCCGGCACCGCGGTAGCCGACGCCGCCGGCCTCGGCAGCATCGAGATCAAGGCCATGAAGGAGCGCGGCTACGACCTCGGCTACTCGGCCGGTATCACTGCGGCTTCGAGTGTCATCGGGCCCATTCTGCCGCCGAGTATCGCGCTGGTAGTCTACGGCTGGCTGGCCAACGTCAGTATCGGCGCGCTGTTCATGGCTGGGCTGGTGCCCGGTATTCTCATGGCTCTGCTGTTCATGGGCATGACCGTGGTGCTGGGGGCGGGTAAGCGCGTGACCATGCCGCCGCCGGTGCCGTTCGATGGTAAGGAGGTGCTGCGCACCGGCAGACGCGCCGTGCTGCCGCTGTTCATGCCGGCCATCATCGTGGGCGGGATCTGGACCGGGCTGTTCACGCCTACCGAGGCGGGGGCGGTGGCCTCGGTCTATGCGCTCATTCTCGGCGGGCTGGTCTATCGCGATCTCTCCTTGCGCGATCTGTTCCAGGCTTTCCGCCGCACGCTGATGTTCAGCGCCGCGATCCTGCTGATCATCGCCGTATCGAGCTTCTACGGCTGGATCCTGGTGCGCATCGGCATTCCTCAGGCGCTGGCCGGTCAGGTCGCCGCCATCGACATGCCGACGATCCTGCTGCTGCTGGCCTTCGCGCTGTTCTTCCTGTTGATCGGCTGCTTCATGTCGGTGATCGAGAGCATCCTGATCTTCACACCGATCGTGGTGCCGGCTGCCCTGGCCGCTGGGCTCGATCCGATTCACTTCGGCATCGTCATGGTCATCACCCTGTCGGTGGGGGTCATCACTCCGCCATTCGGCACGGTGCTGTTTCTGATGGTGGGTATCACCCGGCTGCGCTATGCGCAGATCGTCATCTCGATCCTGCCGTTCCTGATCCCGATCCTGCTGACGATTCTCATCCTGATCGCGCTGCCGACGCTGACGACCTGGCTGCCGCGCACGATGGGCTATTGAAGGCGGCGGCAGCCTCGAACGGAACGCCCGAGGCTGCCGCCGGTCTGAAGCGATACCATCGCAGGGGATCCGCCATGCTCGACACCATTCAGCGCTTCTTCCAGCAAACCCTGGCCGAGCCCGAGCGCTCGGACGACCCCGCTCCGACCCTGGAGCGTGCCACCGCCGCGCTGCTGTGCGAGGTGATGCGCGCCGATTATCACACCGACGAGACCCAGCTCGCGGCGCTGCGTGAGCTGCTCATATCGCATTTTCAGCTTTCCGGTGCGGCGGTCGAGGAACTGATGGAGATGGCTCGCGACGAAGTGGAGAACTCCGTGGACCACTATCAGTTCGTCAGCCTGATCAAGCAGCACTACGACTACGACCAGCGTCGCGAGCTGGTGCGCATGATGTGGGTGCTGGCCAATGCCGACGCCAATCACAACGCTCTCGAGGAGCACCGTATCCGGCGTCTGGCCGATCTGCTTCACGTCAGCCATTCCGACTTCATCCGCACCAAATTGCAGGTTCAAGGCAAGGCGCAATAGCGACTTTCTTGATCCAGGCCGACAAGCGAGAGGTTGGCCCGCCATGCTCCGAGACGTACTGGTAGACTGGTGCGCTCGTTCCGGCAGGGGGCCGGTCGCGTCAGCGCATCGTGGAGGAGAGGCATGTCTCGTGAAACCGTCGTCCTGGGAGCCGGCATGGTCGGTGTTTCCATTGCCTGGCACCTGGCCCGTCGTGGGCGTTCGGTGCTGCTGGTGGATCGTCTCCCGCCCGGTCGCGAGACCTCCTATGGCAACGGCGGCCTGATCCAGCGCGAGGCGGTTCGCCCCTACACCTTTCCCCGCGAGCTGAGCAAGCTGCTGAGCTCGCTGCCCAACCGGCGGGTCGACATTCGCTATCGCTGGAGCGGGGTGCTGCAGTTCGCCGGGCCGCTGTTCGACTACTGGCGCTACTCGTCGCCTCGTCACTATGCACGCATCATCCCCGAGTACGCGTCGTTGATCGCGCTGTCGACCCAGGAGCATGCGCCGATGATCGAAGCCGCCGGCGCGAGGGAGCTGATCGGCAAGGAGGGCTGGCTCGAGGTGCACCGCAGCCAGACGGAGCTCGAGCGTCGGGCGCTCGAGGCCGAGGACTCTGCCCGGCGTTTCGGTGTGACTCACGATTTGCTCGATGGCCAGGGTCTGGCGCTGAAGGAGCCGGGCCTCGGCGGCGGGCTGGCCGGGGCGATTCACTGGACCAACTCCTGGAGCGTGGCCGATCCGGGTGAGCTGGTGGCCGCCTATGCCCGCAGCTTCGAGCAGTCGGGAGGAGAGTTTCTGCAGGCGGAAGTGAGGGGTGTGCGTCAGGCGGAGTCCGGCTGGCGCCTCGATACCGACCAGGGCGGTATCGATGCCCGTGATGTCGTGGTAGCCCTGGGCCCCTGGGCAGGCTCCTGGCTGAGAGATCTCGGCTACCACCTGCCGACCTTCGTCAAGCGCGGCTACCACATGCACTACGGTACGGCGGAAGGGCAGCGCATCGATCATTGGCTGGCCGATGCCGACATCGGCTACATCCTGGCGCCCATGCGGGCCGGTATCAGGCTGACCACCGGGGCCGAGCTGGCGCCGCTGGATGCGCCATCTTCCCACGATCAGCTGGCCGCGGCCGAGTGTAAGGCGCGGGAGCTCTTCCCCGGCTTGGGTGAGCGGCTGGAGGCACAGCCGTGGAAGGGTGCGCGCCCTTGTCTGCCGGACATGAAGCCGGTGATCGGGCCGGCACCGCGCCATGCGGGGCTGTGGTTCGCCTTCGGCCACGGGCACCAGGGCTTCACCATGGGACCGGCCACGGGGCGTGTACTGAGCGAAATGATGGAAGGTGAGCCGACGGCGGTGGATATGGCGCCGTTTCGCGCCGAGCGCTTTTGAGTGTCCTGGGCCAGGCGCCTACGGCTTGGCCCGATTGCGGCGACGGCGGAACAGATGGTGCACGAACTTGATCACCAGGGTCATGACGTAGACCACCCAGCCGGCGGTGGCGAGTACGTTGAACAGCAGCATCTTCTGTTCGCCGCTCATGGGCGCGAGCATGTTCTCGATGAAAACGCCGAAAAGCAATGCCAGGGCCATGGGCAAGGCCAGGATGTGCATCCACATCTCGGTGCGGCGCTTGCGCACGTGGTAGCGGCTCAGGTGGATCCGAAACGGTCGATGCACGGAGCTGACCAGAATCATGGCGCCGAGGGCGAGCAGGGCGGCAAGCGTCGGTTCGACACTCCCAATCTGCGCCGAGATACTGATCGACCAGAAGAACACGATCCACATCAGACCGGCCAGAATGGCGACGATATCGGCGTAGTGGCGAACCCGAGGCATTGGCGGCGACTCTCACGGCGAAAAACGGCGTCGATGATACGGCAAAACGGCGTCTGTTGCTGCCGCGAAAGCGATTTTCTCGATAGCTCCAGCGGGCGGGTGGTACGCGAGCGGTACGCCATTTTGGTCGGGCCTTCCGGTATACTCTGGCATCGACACTCATGTTGAACGACAGGACGCCCCGTGACCGCTATTACCCTGACCCGACCCGATGACTGGCATCTCCACCTGCGCGACGGCGAGGCGCTAGCAGCCGTGGTGCCCGCCACTGCGCGTCAGATGGGGCGGGCGATCATCATGCCCAATCTCAAGCCGCCGGTCACCACCACCGAGCAGGCGCAAGGCTATCGCGAGAGAATTCTGGCGGCTCGCCCCACGGGTTCCACCTTCGAGCCGCTAATGACGCTCTACCTCACCGACAATACCCCGGCGGAAGAGATCGAGCGGGCCGTGGCAAGCGGTCTGGTGCATGCAGTGAAGCTCTATCCCGCCGGAGCGACGACCAACTCCGACTCGGGCGTCACCGATCTGGCGCACTGCGATGCCGCCATCGGCGCCATGGCACGCCTCGGCTTGCCGCTGCTGGTGCATGGCGAAGTCACCGATGCCGAGATCGACATCTTCGACCGCGAAGCGGTGTTCATCGAGCGGGTGATGAAGCCGCTGCTCGAGCGTCATCCGGATCTCAATGTGGTATTCGAGCACATCACCACCGCCGATGCCGCCGAGTTCGTCGCTCAGGCTCCGGCCAACGTGGGTGCGACCATCACCGCTCACCACCTGCTGTTCAACCGCAACCACATGCTCGTGGGCGGCATTCGCCCGCACTACTACTGCTTGCCGATCCTCAAGCGCGAGCGCCATCGCGAGGCGTTGCTGGCGGCCGCCACCTCGGGCAGCGGCAAGTTCTTCCTCGGCACCGACAGCGCGCCCCACGCTCAGGGCGACAAGGAGTCGGCCTGCGGATGTGCCGGCGCCTATACCGCACCGGCGGCCATCGAGCTCTACGCAGCTGCCTTCGAGCAGGCCGGTGCTCTGGACCGGCTGGAGGGCTTCGCCAGCCACTTCGGGCCGGACTTCTACGGCCTGCCGCGCAACGCCGACACTATTACCCTGGTACGGGAGGAGTGGACGCTGCCCGACTCGCTGCCCTATGCCAACGGTCAGCGCATCGTGCCGCTCAAGGCGGGGGAAACGCTGATGTGGAAGCTGCGCGACTGACCGCTCGAGCGGAAGCGAGACGGCCGCCTTCGGGCGGCCGTTCTGCATTTGGTGATGGGTATCATGTTCGATGACATTCCTGCGGCGAAGCCGTGACGGCTAGTCTATCGTGTGAGTTGAGTACAGGGAGTACTCTCTCATCGCTACTTACGTTCCATCTGAGTGCCTGAGGCTTGGCCGCAGGGTGCCCGTAGGTATGCGTCGAGAACGATCCAGGATGACAAGGTCGACTCATAAGCAGGTTCGCAAGGGGCTTCGCAGCCTGCTCGAGTTTGCGTTGCTGCTGACCTTCGCCAGGGAGAGGATTCCGGTCGTATATTTCGACAAACGGCTGAACGTCGGAGATGCGATCACGCCTTACCTGGTACGGCGGCTCACCGGTAAGGATGCCTACCGCGTTCACTCGAACGTGGGCGCGCATCTGTTGGGTGTGGGAAGCATCCTTCACCAGGCGAAAAGTCGGAGTCTGGTGTGGGGTAGCGGTGTCATCGACCCGCGGTGGCTACCAGGACGAGAGGCTCTCGAGCATGCCCGCTTCCTGGCGCTCAGGGGTCGGCTTACCCAACAGCTGTTGGCTGCCAATGGCGCGGATGTCTCAAGAGCGATACTGGGCGATCCTGCTCTCCTCATGCCTCTGTTCTACCAGCCTGTGCGTTGCGATCGGCACTACCGTGTCGGGCTGGTGCCTCACTATATCGATCTGGATAACCCCGTGGTCCGCTATATGGCGGGTCTGCCCGACGTCAAGTTGATCGACGTGGGGCAGCAGCCTGAGCCGTTCATTGATGCCCTCGCCGAATGCGATGCGATCGTTTCTTCCTCGCTGCATGGGTTGATTCTTGCCGATTGCTACCGAATTCCCAATCGTTGGGTGCGGTTCTCCGATGCCCTGATCGGTGGCGAGTTCAAGTTTCGCGACTATTACAGTACGACGGACGCTCCCGATACCGTCGTCTTGACGCTAAGGGGGCGGGCTGAGGCCGACGATTGCATGGCGGCGTTGCCTGCACGGGGTGGGGTGGCGAAGTATCTGAATGAACCGGAGCGGTTGGTCGCCAGTTTTCCCTTCGACGAATTCAAGTGACGGTCATGGACATGCGCGAGCCGACCATCAGCATCATCGTCCCGGCCTACAACGTGGCCTCCTATATAGAGGCCGCGCTTGAGAGCCTGGCCAGCCAGACGTTACCGCCCCACGAGGTCATCATCGTTGACGATGGCAGCGAGGATGACACCTGGGAGCGTCTACGTGCATTTCCTCATCCCTATCGCGTCGAGCTGATAGCGACGGTCAACCAGGGGCAGGGTAGGGCCCGAAACCTTGGGATTGCCAGTGCGTCGGGCGATTACGTCTACTTCTTCGATGCCGATGACCTGCTGGAATCCGATTTCATCGAGCAGATGCATGCCCTCATCACATCCACCCACTACCCGGACATCATCTTCTTTTCGGGAGCTGCGTTCTTCGACGAAGGGGCGAAAGGGCTGGGTTTGGTGCGCTCCTACCGCCGCGGGTTCGAAGGCGAGTACACCAGTGCGGCTGACCTCCTGGCGGCGTTCGAACGGCATGGCGGCGGCTCCTGCAGCCCTTGTCTCTATCTGAGCAAGCGCATGCTGTGGGGGGATCGATTGGGCTTCAAGGCTTACTATCACGAGGATGAACAGGTCTTCTATCCCCTGATCTTTTCAGCCAGACGTCATGTGGTGACCGATCGTGTATTGTTCCGGCGCAGAATCCGTCATAACTCCACCATGACGATGGCCAAGTGCATGAAGCACGTGAAGGGCCTGCATGGCCTGCTCGGGTCGCTGTTGGAGCTTTATCGCGACCCCGCCTATCGCAGTTGCCGGCGTCATATCCGCAAGCGTGCTCTGCAGTATACCGGTCAGTACATGGGCGTATGCCGCAAGGTGCGGGCACCCTATGATCTCTCGCTTCTGCTGGCGCTGATGCTAGGATTCAGAAACCGCAGCATGTGCTTGAAAATCGTCTTTCATGCGCTCAGCGATTCGCTGCGTATCGCGATCAAGCGTCTGATGGGCCGGGGCAAGGTGTGTAGCCACTGAGGCAGGACGGCTTTGCTGGGGGCGCTGGGGAGCGGTGCGTTGGCAGGCAGGGAGCGGTCATGGTCTCGGCCATTGCCGCTCCCCTGTTTTTTCAGGCGAAGCCTGATGCCTAGCTGGCGGCGAGTTCGATGTCGGGTTGCGGCTCGGTCTTGCCCAGACGCAGGACCATGCGCTCCACCATGCGTGCCGAGTGCGCGGCAGCTTGCTCCAGGAACTGCTCGAACGAGAGGTGATTGTCGCCGCCGCCGGGGATGTCGGACAGCGCGCGGATGACCACGAACGGACAACTGTAGAGGTGGCAGGTCTGAGCGATGGCGGCGGCTTCCATCTCGGCCGCCAGCATGGTGGGGAAGCGTGTGCGGGTCTTGGTGACCAGCTCCGGGCAGGCCATGAAGACGTCGCCGGTAGCGATCAGGCCTTCCACCACCTTGACCTCGCCCAGCTCCTCGATGCACTCCCGGGCGAGCGTGACCAGACGGGCATCGGGCAGGTAGGCGGCGGGCATCTGCGGCACCTGGCCATGCTCGTAGCCGAACGCCACGGCATCCACATCGTGATGTCGCACCTCGCTGGATACCACGATGTCGCCGATCTCCAGCCCTTCACCGAAGCCGCCGGCCGAACCGGTGTTGATGATCGCTTCGGGCTGGTAGACGTCGAGCAGCAGGGTAGTACCGATGGCGGCATTGACCTTGCCGATGCCCGACTGCAGGATGACCACATCGACACCGTGCAGCTTGCCGTGATGGAAGGTGCAGCCCACATGGGTGCGGGTACGGCGGCCTTCCAGTTGCGAAGCCAGGTAGTCGACCTCCTGGGCCATGGCGCCGATGATACCGATGCGTTTCATCTCGAGTCGCTTGCTCCGCTAAGGCGGCCGGGCCGCCGTGTCGTGAGTAGGTATGTTCTGAGGAGGGGCGTATTCTAGCGGAGCGACGCTAGGTTGTCAGGTTCTGGCTGTCAGATCCTGATTGTCAGGTTCAGGCTGCCAAGTTCTATCAGAGCGTGGCGGATTCCTGTTCCATGGCATCGTGGCGCTCCGCGGCGTAGAGGGTGTTCTCCAGCAGCGAAGCGACGGTCATCGGGCCCACGCCACCCGGTACCGGCGTGATCCAGGCAGCGCGCTCGGCGGCCGAGGTGAATTCCACGTCGCCGACCAGTCTGCCGTCCTCCTCGCGGTTGATGCCCACATCGATGACGATGGCGCCGTCGCGTACCCACTCTCCCTTGACCAGGCCCGGCTTGCCGACCGCCACCACCAGCAGCTCAGCGCGACGCACATGCTCTTCGAGGTTGCGGGTGAAGCGGTGGCACACGGTAGTGGTGCAGCCGGCCAGCATGAGTTCCAGTGCCATGGGGCGGCCGACGATGTTGGAGGCACCGACCACGGTGGCGTCCATGCCGCGCACCTTGAGGCCGCTGGCCTGCAGCAAGGTCATGATGCCCTTGGGGGTGCAGGGGCGGAGTACCGGCAAACGCTGCGCCAGACGTCCCAGGTTGTAGGGGTGGAACCCATCGACGTCCTTGTGCGGCAGGATACGCTCGAGGATCGGGCGCGCGTCGAGGTGGGCCGGCAGAGGCAGCTGCAGCAGGATGCCGTCGATGCGCGGGTCGGCGTTGAGCTCGTCGATCAGCCGCTCGAGGCTCTGCTGGCTGGTATCGCTGGGCAGAGTGTGCCGAAAGGAGAGAATGCCGGCCTGCTCGCAGGCGCGGTGCTTGTTGCTGACGTAGACGTGGGAAGCCGGGTCTTCGCCCACCAGAACCACGGCGAGGCCCGGTATGCGCTTGCCCTCGGTGCGGCGCGTTTCGACCTGGCGTGCAACTTGCTCGCGGACCTGAGCGGCTATGGCCTTGCCGTCGATGAGTTGGGCGGTCATCGTTTCTCCCCTGTGGTGAATGAGTGAGCGGCGCTGCCAATGCCGACCGTAAGTTCTCGAAGGGGGCCGATTTTCGCATGCCGCGCCGTCCAGGCAAAGCGCAAAAGCCTCGCTGCTTCAGATAGCTATTGACCGCGAAGGATTCTCGCGTAGAATACGCAGCGCTCGACGAGGCCTGGTTGTTGGCTGTCGAGGGCCGTGCGAAGGCCGGCGGGGTGTAGCGCAGTCTGGTAGCGCGCCTGCTTTGGGAGCAGGATGTCGGGGGTTCGAATCCCTCCACCCCGACCACAACCTTTTGTTTACGCTGAGGAAATGGCGAATCAGGGTTGCGGTCAGACGCCATGGATCGTAGAATGCGCCCATAGCTCAACCGGATAGAGCAACGGCCTTCTAAGCCGTAGGTTGCAGGTTCGAGTCCTGCTGGGCGTGCCAATGCTGTTGCCCGCGGCGGGTCTCCGGTTCGAGTGGTGTGGTAGCGAGTGATGTAGTAGGTAGTAGTGTCGATATGGTGGATGTAGCTCAGTGGTAGAGCCCCGGATTGTGGCTCCGGTGGTCGTGGGTTCGATCCCCATCATCCACCCCAATCGACTCTTGTGACGCCTCATCTCTGCAATGGTGGATGTAGCTCAGTGGTAGAGCCCCGGATTGTGGCTCCGGTGGTCGTGGGTTCGATCCCCATCATCCACCCCATTGCACCTCTGTTATACTTTTCTGTACCTTTCCTTTCCTCTATCTTTTTTCGTTGCCGCGAGTCTTTCATTGCCGCTGGTGGCGCTGTCATCATGTTCGCTCTCTTGAGTGGATGCTCGTCGGGCACTGGTTGTCGAAGACCTGGTTGTCAAAGACAGGGTGGTCATGGCTTGCCGAGGCCGGGTTACAATGCCCGCATAATGAAGTGCCGGACGAAATGCCTTGCAAAACGCCCTTGTAAAGCGCCCGTCGCGCCCCAACCAATGGGTGTAATGCTTGCCAGCGTAGGGCGGGATTCTTAGAATCTCTCTTTTACATTCATGCTTCCCAAGAACGCCCCTAGTGGTAGAGGACCATTCATGCAAGTTTCCGTCGAAACGACCTCCCAGATCGAGCGCCGTGTCACGTTCCAGGTGCCGGCCGCCGAGGTCGACGAGGCCGTCGAGGCCCGCCTCAAGGACACGGCGAAGAACATTCGTCTCAATGGCTTCCGCAAGGGCCGGGTGCCCATGGCCGTGGTGCGTCAGCGTTACGGTCGCGGCGTGCGCGACGAGGTCGTGGGCGAGCTGATGCGTGAGCGCTATGTGCGTGCGATCACCGAGCAGAACCTCAACCCGGCGGGCTTCCCGAGCATCGAGCCCAAGGTCGACGAGACCGGCAAGGACCTGGAGTTCGTGGCCTCCCTCGAGGTCTACCCCGAAATCGAGCTGGCCTCGATCGAAGGTACCGAGGTCGAGCGTCCGCAGGTCGAAGTCAGCGATGCCGATCTCGAGGAGATGGTCGAGACTCTGCGCAAGCAGAATGCATCCTGGGAAGAGGTCGAGCGTGCCGCCGAGCAGGGCGATCAGGTCAAGATCGACTTCAAGGGCTTCCTGGGCGACGAGCCGTTCGAAGGCGGCAGCGCTGAAGGTCACGACCTGGTGCTGGGCTCCGGCAACTTCATTCCCGGCTTCGAGGACCAGCTCGTCGGCGCCAAGGCAGGTGAAGAGAAGGAGATCAAGGTCACCTTCCCCGAGGACTACCAGGCCGAGCATCTGGCCGGTCAGGAAGCCACCTTCAAGGTCAAGGTGCACGCGGTGAAGGGCCAGGCCCTGCCGGAAGTCGACGAAGAGTTCATCAAGCGCTTCGGCGTCGAGGATGGCAACGTCGAGAAGTTCCGTGAAGAGGTCAAGAAGAACATGGCGCGCGAGGCCAAGCAGGCCGTCGACAATCGCGTCAAGCAGCAGGTGCTCGGGGCGCTGAAGAAGGCCAACGACATTCCGGTGCCGCAGTCCCTGGTCCAGCAGGAAACTGATGCGCTCAAGCGCCAGGCGGCCCAGCAGTTCGGCCTGGGCGAAGACTTCGACGTGTCCCAGCTGCCCAACGAGCTGTTCTCCGAGCAGGCCAAGAGCCGCGTTCAGATCGGCCTGCTGCTGGCCGAGGTGATCAAGGCCAACGAGCTCGACGCCAGCGACGACGAAATTCGCGCCAAGGTCGAGGAGCTCGCTGAGCAGTACCAGGATCCGCAGCAGGTCGTTGACTACTACATGGGCAACGATCAACTCAAGACCCAGGTCAAGTCGGCTATCCTTGAGGAGAAAGCCGTCGACAAGCTGCTGGAGCAAGCGACCGTCAAGGACGTTGAGATGAGCTACCAGCAGGCTCTCGCAGCCGCTCAGCAGGGCGAGCAGGCCGAAGAGGGCGCAGATGAGGAAGGCGAGGAAGAGGCCAAGAGCTGATTCGGCGTCACGCCCCTCGACCTGCCGGCCGCGAGAGTGCGGCCGGCAGGTGCAGTCGCTTCCATTCATCGGATGCAAGGACATCACACTGATGAGCAACGAGTTCGAGACCCGGAACGCCGGCGGCCTGGTGCCGATGGTGGTTGAGCAGAGCGCACGCGGCGAGCGGGCCTACGACATCTACTCCAGGCTGTTGAAGGAGCGGGTGATCTTTCTGGTGGGGCCGGTGGAAGACCACATGGCCAACCTGATCGTGGCGCAGCTGCTGTTCCTCGAGTCCGAGAATCCGGACAAGGACATCCATCTCTACATCAACTCGCCGGGCGGCGCCGTGACGGCCGGGATGGCGATCTACGACACCATGCAGTTCATCAAGCCCGATGTCTCCACGGTCTGCATCGGTCAGGCAGCCAGTATGGGGGCGCTGCTGTTGGCTGGCGGCGCCTCAGGCAAGCGTTATTCACTGCCCCACTCGCGCATGATGATCCACCAGCCGCTGGGCGGTTATCAGGGGCAGGCGGCCGATATCGAGATCCATACCCGCGAGATCCTGGGCATCCGTGACAAGCTCAACCGTATCCTGGCGCATCACACCGGGCAGGATATCGAGACGATTGCCCGCGACACCGATCGTGACAACTTCATGAGCGGCACTCAGGCAACGGAGTACGGTCTCATAGATGCCGTACTGGATAAGCGGCCCACATCCTGATAGCGTGAATTCAGACACGCTTCATATACGTGATTAGCGGCGGCCGGTCGGGCCGCCGAAGTGACAGAGGTACGCGAATGGCCGACGGCAAAGGCAAGGACGAAGGCGGCAAGCTGCTTTACTGCTCGTTCTGTGGCAAGAATCAGAACGAGGTGCGCAAGCTGATTGCAGGCCCGTCCGTCTATATCTGCGACGAGTGTGTCGACCTGTGCAACGACATCATTCGCGAGGAAGTTCTCGATGCCGATGCCGAGAGCGATGAGGAGCGCCTGCCCGTTCCCCGCGAGATTCGTCGCACCCTGGACGAATACGTCATCGGTCAGGACCGCGCCAAGACGGTGCTGTCCGTGGCCGTGTACAACCACTACAAGCGTCTGCGCGCCGGCATCAAGGGCGACGACGTCGAGCTCGGCAAGTCCAATATCCTGCTGATCGGTCCTACCGGCAGCGGCAAGACGCTGCTGGCCGAGACCATGGCACGTCTGCTCAACGTGCCCTTCACCATCGCCGATGCCACCACCCTCACCGAGGCGGGCTATGTCGGCGAGGATGTCGAGAACATCATCCAGAAGCTGCTGCAGAAGTGCGACTACGATGTGGAGAAGGCCCAGCGCGGCATCGTCTACATCGACGAGATCGACAAGATCTCGCGCAAGTCGGACAACCCCTCGATCACCCGCGACGTGTCGGGCGAGGGCGTGCAGCAGGCGCTGCTGAAGCTGATCGAGGGTACCACGGCTTCCGTGCCGCCGCAGGGCGGGCGCAAGCATCCACAGCAGGAGTTCCTGCAGGTGGACACCGGCAACATACTGTTCATCGTGGGGGGCGCCTTTGCCGGCCTCGACAAGGTCATTCGAGACCGCGCCGAGAAGGGCGGCATCGGCTTCAGCGCGGTGGTGAAGAGCAAGGACGAGACCAAGGGCGTGGGCGACCTGCTCGCCGACGTCGAACCGGAGGATCTGGTCAAGTTCGGCCTGATCCCCGAGTTCGTCGGTCGTCTGCCGGTGATCGCCACGCTCACCGAGCTCAACGAAGACGCGCTGATTCAGATCCTGACCGAGCCCAAGAACTCCCTGGTCAAGCAGTACGCCCGCCTGTTCGACATGGAGGGCGTGGAGCTGGAGTTCCGCGAGGACGCGCTGCGTGCGGTGGCGGCCAAGGCCATGGCGCGCAAGACCGGGGCGCGTGGCTTGCGCTCCATCCTCGAGTCGGTTCTGCTCGACACCATGTACGAGATTCCCTCCATGGAGGGGGTGACCAAGGTGGTCATCGATGCTTCGGTCATCGCCGGGGACAGCGAGCCGCTGCTGATCTATTCTCAGCAGGACCAGCGGGTGGACGGCACCGACGGCTGAGGCCGTCCGGAAGTTGCCGTCACGCCCGTGACGAAAAGGGGTCGCTCGGGCGGCCCCTTTTTCATGCAGGTCGCCCGCGCCCCCTTGCAAAGGGGGTGTGCTGCCCCCACACCCCCTGTATTCACCGATTTCTGTTTGAGGAACGTCTGCGATGCAGCAGAACGCCGTTCAGACTCTCAGTCTGCCCCTTTTGCCACTGCGCGACGTGGTCGTCTATCCGCAGATGGTCATCCCTCTGTTCGTCGGCCGAGAGAAGTCGATCCAGGCGCTCGACGCCGCCATGGCTGCCGACAAGCGCGTACTGCTGGTAGCCCAGCGCGAAGCCGGCCAGGACGACCCCGGCACCGACGACCTCTTCACCATCGGCACCATTGCCGAGATCATGCAGCTGCTCAAGCTGCCGGATGGCACCGTCAAGGTATTGATCGAGGGTGTCTCGCGGGCCGACCTGCGCGAAGTCCACCATGCCGACGGCGGACACAGCATGGCGGATGCGGTGTTGCGCGACAGCGAGCCCTTGACGGAGCGTGAGCAGGAGGCGCTGGTGCGCGTGCTGCTCAATCAGTTCGAGCAGTACGTCAAGCTGTCCAAGAAGGTGCCCAACGAGGTTCTCAACTCGCTCTCGGGCATCGAGGACCCGAGCCGTCTGGTCGATACCATCTGCGCTCATCTCTCGCTCAAGATCCACGACAAGCAGCAGCTGCTGGAAATGGATCGCGTGCGTGACCGTATCGAGCATCTGATGGCGCTGATCGAGTCGGAAATCGACCTGCTCCAGGTGGAGAAACGCATCCGCTCGCGGGTCAAGGATCAGATGGAGAAGTCCCAGCGCGAGTACTATCTCAACGAGCAGATGAAGGCCATCCAGAAGGAGATGGGCGAGCTCGAGAACGTGCCCAACGAGGCCGAGAAGTACGAGGCTGCCATCGAAGAGTCAGGCATGCCCAAGGAGGCGCGGGAGAAGGCCCTGCAAGAGCTGGGCAAGCTCAAGATGATGTCGCCGAGCTCCGCGGAAGCCACGGTGGTACGCTCCTACCTCGACTGGATGGTGGGCGTGCCGTGGAAGAAGCGCACCCGGGTCAAGCATGACCTGCCGCACGCCCACAAGGTACTCGACGAGGATCACTACGGCCTCGACGAGGTCAAGGAGCGCATCCTCGAGTACCTGGCAGTGCAGAAGCGCGTCAAGAAGCTCAAGGGGCCCGTGCTGTGCCTGGTGGGGCCGCCCGGGGTGGGCAAGACCTCGCTCGGCCAGTCGATCGCACGAGCCACCAACCGCAAGTACGTGCGGCTGGCGCTCGGCGGCGTGCGTGACGAATCCGAGATTCGCGGCCATCGCCGCACCTACATCGGTTCGCTGCCCGGCAAGCTGATCCAACGCATGAGCAAGGCCGGGGTCAAGAACCCGCTGTTCCTGCTGGACGAGGTCGACAAGCTCGGCATGGATCACCGCGGCGACCCCGCCTCGGCGCTGCTGGAAGTCCTCGATCCGGAGCAGAACGACAAGTTCAACGATCACTACCTGGAGCTCGATTACGATCTCTCGGAAGTGATGTTCATCTGTACCGCCAACTCGATGAACATTCCCGGCCCGCTGCTCGACCGCATGGAAGTGATTCGCCTGCCGGGCTACACCGAGGACGAGAAGCTCGCCATTGCCCGGCGCTACCTAGTGCCGAAGCAGCTCCGGGCCACCGGCTTCAAGGAGGACGAACTCGCCTTCTCCGATGAGTCGCTGCTGGAGCTGATTCGTTACTACACTCGCGAAGCGGGCGTGCGCGAGCTTGAGCGCCAGATCGCCAAGGTGTGCCGCAAGGTGCTTCGCGAACGGCTCGAATACGAAGGCAAGGGGGCCCAGGCGCCGGTGTTACTCGCCGCAGCCGACATAGAGAAATATGCCGGGGTGCGTCGTTACAGCTACGGTCTGGCCGACAAGGAGGATCAGGTGGGTCGCGTGACCGGCTTGGCCTGGACGTCGGTTGGCGGGGAGCTGCTGAACATCGAGTCGGTGGTCACGCCCGGCAAGGGGCGCATCAACAAGACCGGCTCGCTGGGCGACGTGATGAAGGAGTCCGTTAGCGCGGCGCATACCGTGGTGCGTGCTCGCGCCGAGTCGCTGGGCATCGAGCCCGAGCGTTTCGAGAAGGAAGACCTGCACATTCATGTGCCGGAAGGTGCTACACCCAAGGACGGTCCCAGTGCCGGCATCGCCATGGTGACTGCCATGGTCTCTGCCTATACCGGGCGCCCCATTCGCTGCGACCTGGCCATGACCGGCGAGGTGAATCTGCGTGGTGAGGTGATGCCGATCGGCGGGTTGAAGGAGAAATTGCTGGCGGCACGGCGCGGTGGTATAAAGATCGTGCTAATTCCGGAAGAGAACCGCCGTGACCTCAAGGAGGTTCCGGATAACATCAAGGACGCGCTGGATATCCGGCCAGTCCGTTGGATCGATGAGGTGCTGGCGTCGGCGTTGGTTGCAAGTCCCGATACCAACGGGGAAGAATCCCGAACGGATGATTCGGCTTCTTCTTCAACGATGATCAGTACACATTAACGATAATTGCCGTGCCATTTCGGGAAGAAAAGCTCGCAATGGCGCGGTTTGGCGCCGCAGTTGCTTGACACCTCTTTTACAGCATTGCTATAAACTGCCAGCCGTGCTGTGATCGTGTTGCCGGGCGAAAGGCACGCCGATTAGAGCCATTTACTGAAACCGTCAAGGGGTGAAGTGTGAACAAATCCGAGCTGATCGAAGCCATCGCCGCGTCTGCCGATATTCCCAAGGCCGCTGCGTCTCGTGCACTGGATGCCATGGTCGATACCGTTACCGAGAGCCTCAAGAAAGGGGATAGCGTTTCACTCGTCGGGTTTGGTACTTTCTCGGTGAAGGAGCGTGCCGCCCGTACCGGCCGCAACCCGCAGACCGGCCAGCCGATCGAGATCAGTGCAGCCAAGGTGCCGTCCTTCAAGGCTGGCAAGGCACTGAAAGACTCCGTCAACTGAGACAACGGATTGTTTGCTCCGCCAGTCCGGTAGCGGGCTATTCAGCGTCGGAAGCAAACCATCAGGCGCACCGCTTCGGCGGTGCGCCTTATTTTTTGGCGGATACGTCTTATTTGGCGTCGTTGTCGGAAGCGGCTTCCACATCGATGACGAGCCGGGCGGTGCAGCCATGGTCCGCGAGGCCTGGTCGCCGTATAATATGGCCCCACTGCCAGCCAACAATCAGTTACCGAGGCCTGCATGCTGCAAAGTATTCGTGACCGCTCCAGAAGTTGGGGTGCCAAGATCATCGTGGGTGCCGTGGTCGTTACCATGGCGCTGTTCGGTGTCGAGTCCCTGGTGGGGCTGTTCGGTGGTGGCGGCGATGAAGTCGCCAAGGTCAATGGCCAGTCCATTACCCGCCAGGAGCTGGAGCAGGAGGTGCAGCGTGCCATTCGCTCAGGTCAGGTGCCGCCTGAGCAGGAGCGCGCCCTGCGTGGCCAGGTGCTCGACGAGATGATTGGCGAGCGCCTGCTGCTGGCTTTTGCTGAGGAGGGTGGCCTTCATCTCTCCGATGAGCAGCTCGATCAGGTCATCGTGACCTTGCCCGAGTTCCAAGACCAGAACGGCCGCTTCGATACCGACCTGTTCCGCAATCGACTGGCCAGTGCCGGCTTCACGCCGTCCTCCTTTCGTGCCGCATTGCGCGTCGACCTCAAGCGTCAGCAATTGCAGCAGGGTCTGGCGGTAAGCGACTTCGTGCTCGACAGCGAGCGTGAGACTCTGGCGGCGCTGCAGGCTCAGGTGCGCAGCTTTCGCTACCATGCGCTGGGTGCCGAAGCGCTCGACGAGCCGGTGGAGGTCAGCGAGGAGGAGCTGCTCGCCTATTACGAGGAGCATCGCGAGAACTACCAGCGGCCGGAACAGGTGCGTCTGGAGTACGTGATCGTCGATCGTCAGGAGATGGCCGGCGAGGTCGAGGTGGACGAGGAGGCGCTGCGTCAGGAGTGGCAGAATCGCGGTCGCGACGCCGATCGGAGAGTTTCCCACATCATGGCCACGCACGATGGCGAACGCACCCGTGAAGAAGCCGTGGAGCGACTGGAAGCCGTTCGTGAGCGGCTGGCCGAGGGCGATGACTTCGAGGCCCTGGCGCTCGAGTACTCCGACGATCCTGCCTCCGCCGAGCAGGGTGGCGATCTCGGCGTGATCAGTCGCGGCTTCTTCGGCGATGACTTCGACGACGCCGCCTTCTCGCTCGCTCCCGGGCAGGTCTCCGGCATCGTGGAGACCAGCAGCGGCCTGCATCTGATCAAGGTCACGGGGCTGGATCAACCGTCCTTCGAGGAGATGCGCGACGATATTGCCCGTGAAATGGCCCTCGGCCAGGTAACCAGCGACTTCAACCGCCGTGTTCAGTCCTTGATCGATGAGAGCTTCGCCGCCGATGACCTGGCCAGCGTGGCCGATGGGCTGGGGCTCGAACTGCACGAGAGCGACTGGGTGTCGCGTGAAGGCGGCGAGGGCATACTCTCCGAGCCGGGCGTGATGAGCGAAGCGTTCAGCGAGGATGTGCTGGTCGAGGGCTTCAACAGCGAAGTCATCGAGCTCGACAACGATCGCCGCATGGTGCTGCGGGTCGCCGAGCATCGTGAGGCCACCGTGCTGCCCCTCGAGGAGGTGCGCGAGCGCGTGGCGGCATCCGTGACCCGCATCAAGCAGCGTGAGATGCTGCTCGACGTGGCGCGTCAGCAGGTAGAGCGGCTGCGTGCCGGAGAGGAGCTGGATATTGACTGGCAGCAGGTCGAAGGGGCCACACGCCAGCGGGACAATGTGCCGCGCTCCGTGCTCCAGGCTGCCTTCCGGTTGCCGCATCCCGAGGCGGGCGAGGCCGTGTTCGGCCACACCAGCGATGGGGAGAGGGTGGTCCTGATCGCGCTTGACGAGGTGGCCACCGGTGAGCCGGACGAGCAGGTCGATGCCTTCGTGGCGCGAATGGCCGAGCAGCTGCGCGCTCAAGCGGCCGTGCAGGGCCTGCGCAGTCATCTGCGGGAGACATCCGAGATCACTCGTCGCTAAATGCGACAGCCTGCCATGCAGTACCGATAAGGGGGCACCGCCCCCTTATTCTCCATTCAGGTTTATACCGTTATCTTCTCTTTAGTTAAGCTTGCTGCTATGGCCGGCCTTTGTGTTACTCTATAACAATTGGTTTTGCAGGAGCGCTCATGGCTGCGACGCCGCTAAGATCGATACCCGTACATCTCTTCACCGGCTTTCTGGGCAGCGGCAAGAGCACGCTGATACGGCGTCTGATCGAGCAGAAGCCGGCAAACGAGCGCTGGGCGGTACTGATCAACGAGTTCGGCCAGGTCGGCATCGATCAGACGATGTTCGAGTCGCGGGACGATGTGATCGTGAAAGGGCTTCCCGGCGGCTGCATGTGCTGCCAGCTGGCTTTCGTGCTGCAGGCCACGCTGGTCAACCTGCTGCACCGTCATCGACCCGATCGACTGCTCATCGAGCCCTCGGGGCTCGGGCATCCCGCCGGTCTGCTCGACACGCTGCGCAGCGATGCCTTTGCCGAGGTGTTGGTGGTACAGGACATCGTGGCGCTGCTCGATCCGGCCCGGCTCGAGGATCCCCGCGCGCGCGAGCACGACACCTTCAACGACCAGTTGGCCATGGCCGACGCCGTTGCCTTGACCATGACCGACCGCGCCGGGTCGCAGGCGGTTGCTGCTGCCGAGGCCTTCGTGGAGCAGCTCTGGCCGCCCAAGAAGTGGGTGGCGCACGCTGCCCATGGCGAGCTGGATGTGAACGTGCTGATGGAAAGCGGCCGCCACACACCGGCGGCTGGGGGCGTGAGCGATCGACATGCGGCGCTGCGCGATCCTGGCGCTCGGATGCTGGTACTGGACGAGTTCGTTACGCAGGCGCCTCAGCCGGGCCGGCCGGTGGCGGCGCGCGGCCAGGCCTTGGGCTACCACACGCAGGGGTGGCGCTGGAGTCCCACCGAGGTGTTCGATCTCGACCGTCTGACCCTGGTGCTGGATCGCTTGCCGTCCGGGCTGCGCGTGAAGGGAGTGCTGCATACCGATGCGGGGTGGCGGCTCTACAACCGGGGCGAGGGGGCGGCGAGCCTGACTGTCAGTGCCTGGCGTCAGGACTCGCGCCTGGAGCTTATCGGCGAGGCGGCAGTGATGCCGCCGGCAGACGACCTTCTCGCCGCTATTCACGCCTGTCGTGTCAGGGGCGAAAAGGTCGATGCGCTGCCTTGAGCTGGCTTCAGAGGGCGATTTCCCGCAGGGTGGGGTCGCCATCGGGGCCGATTTCGATTTCCCAGCCTTTGCCGGGCTGCCAGTCTCCCAGCACGATGCGACGGGCCGGGAGGTCGCCCACCTCGAGTTCGTGCACGGCGGGGCGGTGGGTGTGGCCGTGGATCAGGGTCGTCACGCCGTAATCGCGCATGGTGCGCACGACTTCTTCCGGGGTGACATCCATGATGTCCTCGGCCTTGTTCGAGGTCGCTTCGCCGGACTGCTGACGCAGAGCGGCGGCCAGCTGCAGGCGGTCGGCCAGCGGCATGGCCAGCACCTGCTCCTGCCAGGCCTGGTTGCGGGCCTGTTCGCGAAAGGTCATGTAGGCCTCGTCGCGAGTGCACAGGCTGTCGCCGTGCATCAGCAATACCGGCTCGTCGGCGAAGCGCAGCACGGCCGGATCGGTGACCAGCTTGGCACCGCAGGCGGAAGCGAAGCGGTGGCCGAGCAGGAAGTCGCGGTTGCCGTGCATCAGGTAGATCTGGGTGCCTTCGTCGTTCAGGCGGCGCAGGGCGGCGGCCACACGCAGGGCCAGCTTGCCGGTGCCGCTGGGATCCTGGTCGGCGTGATCGAGCAGATCGTCGCCGATCCAGGCCTCGAAGAAGTCACCCAGGATGTAGAGTGCATCGACGCCCCGGGCTCTGCGCTCGAGCCAGCCGAGGAAGCCCTCGGTGACGTCGGGCGCACCGGGGTGCAGGTGCAGGTCGGAGATCAGCAGGGTGGAACTCATGAGCTATCCCGTGGTTGGCTGCGGCTCAGCTGTCGTCTGCTTCGTCCTTGACGTAGGCGCGCTCGATGGTCACGTCTTCGGCGGGCACGTCGGCATGCATGCCGCGGCGGGTGGTGTTCACGGCGGTGATGCGCTCGACCACGTCCATGCCGTCCACAACTTCGCCGAATACGCAGTAGCCCCAGCCCTGCAGCGATTTGCCGCTGTGGTTGAGGAAGTCGTTGTCGGCCACGTTGATGAAGAACTGGGCGGTGGCGGAGTGGGGGTCCTGGGTACGGGCCATGGCCAGGGTGCCGGTCAGGTTCTTCAGCCCGTTGTCGGCTTCGTTTTCGATCGGGTCGCGGGTCGGCTTCTGATTGAAGTCCTGATCGAAGCCGCCACCCTGAATCATGAAGCCGGGGATGACGCGATGAAACAAGGTGCCGTCGTAGTGGCCGTCGCGCACGTACTGCTCGAAATTGGCTGCGGTCTTGGGCGCCTGTTCGTGATTCAGGGTGATGGCGATGTCGCCGAAGCTGGTCTCGAGAATGATCATCGAAGTTTCCTGTACGATGGGAGCGCGCCTTGGCGCCGTGCATGGGCGTGGCGTTATAATAGCCGTTTTGCATCGATGCGCGAAGCGTGTCGGGTTCATCGACATTCGGGGCCCCACCCAGACTCGCGATCCAACCAGAGGTTTGCCGCAACAACATGACCACCGAAAACGCCAGTGCGCCGAATTTCATCCGCAACCAGATCCGCGACGAGATCGAGGCCGGTCGTGCCGACAAGGTCGTCACCCGCTTCCCGCCGGAGCCCAACGGTTTCCTGCACGTGGGGCACGCCAAGTCCATCTGTCTCAACTTCGGCCTGGCCGAGCAGTTCGGTGGGGACTGTCATCTGCGCTTCGACGACACCAACCCGGCCAAGGAAGAGCAAGCCTACATCGACGCCATCAAGGAGGACGTCAGCTGGCTCGGTTTCGAGTGGGCGGGTGCGGTGCGCTACGCCTCTGACTGCTTCGATCAGCTCTACGCCTGGGCGCAGCATCTGATTCGCGAGGACAAGGCCTACGTGGACGACCTCTCGCCCGACGAGATCCGCGAATACCGCGGCACGCTGACCGCGCCGGGCCGTCCGAGCCCCTGGCGCGAGCGCAGCGTCGAGGAGAACCTCGACCTGCTCGAGCGCATGCGGGCCGGCGAGTTCAACGAGGGCGAGAAGGTGCTGCGGGCCAAGATCGACATGGCCTCGCCCAACATCAACCTGCGCGACCCGATTCTCTACCGCATTCGTCACGCCCATCACCACCAGACCGGCGATACCTGGAAGATCTACCCCTCCTACGATTTCGCCCATGGTCAGACGGATGCCATCGAGGGGGTGACGCACTCCATCTGCACCCTCGAGTTCGAAGACCACCGCCCGCTCTACGAGTGGTTCCTCGACAACCTGCCGGTGCCGTGCAAGCCGCGCCAGATCGAGTTCGCGCGGCTCAACATGAACTACACCCTCACCTCCAAGCGCAAGCTCAAGTTGCTGGTGGACGAGGGCATCGTCGACGGCTGGGACGACCCGCGCATGCCGACCATCTCCGGTATGCGTCGGCGCGGCTACACCCCGGCGTCGATCCGCAAGTTCTGCGAGATGATCGGCGTAACCCGCGCCGACGGCGGCCTGGTCGACATTGCCATGCTCTACCATGCCATCCGCTCGGATCTGGAGGACAACGCCCCGCGCGCCATGTGCGTGCTGAACCCGCTCAAGGTGGTGTTGACCAACGTGCCGGAGTCCCACGAGGAGGTCTACGAGGTCCCGGGCCATCCGGCCCGTGAGGACATGGCGCTGCGCCGTGTGCCTTTCACCCGCGAGCTCTACATCGACCAGGACGACTTCATGGAGGAGCCGCCGAAGAAGTTCTTCCGTCTGGCGCCGGGCCAGGAGGTGCGTCTGCGCAACTCCTACGTGATCCGCTGCGACGAGGTGGTGAAGGACGCCAGCGACGAGATCGTGGAGCTGCGCTGCTCGGTTGATTTCGACACCCTGGGCAAGAACCCCGAAGGGCGCAAGGTCAAGGGCGTGATCCACTGGGTCAGCGCCAGCCATGCGGTACCGATGGAGGTGCGTCTCTACGACAACCTGTTCCTGGTCGAGCAGCCCGACAAGGACAAGGACGCCGACTTCCTCGAGCATCTCAACCCCGAGTCGTTGCAGGTCTGTCAGGCCATGGGCGAGCCGAGCCTGGCCGATGCCGCTCCCGAGTCGCGTTATCAGTTCGAGCGGGTGGGCTACTTCTGTGCCGATCGCCACGCCTGTCGCGACGGCAAGCTGGTGTTCAACCGCACCGTCGGGCTGAAGGACAGTTGGGCAAAGATACAGAAGAAGGGCTGACATGCAGATCTACAACACGCTGACCCGCCGCAAGGAGCCATTCACCCCGATCGAGCCGGGCAAGGTGCGCATGTACGTCTGCGGCATGACCGTGTACGACTACTGCCACCTGGGCCACGCCCGGGTGATGGTGGCGTTCGACGTGGTCACACGCTATCTGCGCTGGCGCGACTTCGACGTCACCTACGTGCGCAACATCACCGACATCGACGACAAGATCCTCAAGCGGGCCGACGAGAACGGCGAGACCATCGCCTCACTCACCGAGCGCATGATCGCCGCCATGCACGAGGACGAGGCGCGCCTCGGCGTGCTGCGACCGGACCGCGAGCCGCGGGCCACCGGCCACGTGAGCGAGATCATCGCCATGGTCGAGACCCTCATCGACAAGGGCTACGCCTATCCGGCCGGCAACGGCGACGTCTACTACCGGGTGCGCAAGTTCGAGGGCTACGGCAAGCTCAACAACCGCAATCTCGACGAGATGCGCGCTGGCGCCCGGGTCGATGTCGACGAGCACAAGGAGGACCCCCTCGACTTCGTGCTGTGGAAGGCCGCCAAGCCGGGCGAGGCGAGCTGGCCTTCGCCCTGGGGCGAGGGGCGGCCCGGCTGGCACATCGAGTGCTCGGCGATGTCTACCTGCTGCCTGGGGGATACCTTCGACATCCACGGCGGCGGCCCGGACCTGACCTTCCCGCACCACGAGAACGAGATCGCCCAGAGCGAGGCCGCCACCGGCAAGCCTTACGTGAACACCTGGATGCACGCCGGGGCGGTGCGGGTGAATCAGGAGAAGATGTCCAAGTCGCTGGGCAATTTCTTCACCATCCGCGAGGTGCTCGAGGTCCACGACCCGGAAGTGGTGCGCTACCTGCTGGTGGCCAGCCACTACCGCAGCCCGATCAACTACGCCCCCGAGTCGCTGGGTGAGGCGCGCAAGTCGCTGGAGCGCTTCTACACCGCGCTCGAGGGGATGGAGGCTCTCGGCGGCGCCGATGCGTCTGGCGTGAGCGATGGCCGCTTCGCCGAGCGTTTCACCGCCGCCATGGACGACGACTTCAACACCCCGGAAGCGCTGTCGGTGCTGTTCGAACTGGTGCGCGAGCTGAACCGTGCCAAGAAGGAATCGCCCGGAGAGGCGCCGGCACTGGCCGCCGAGCTGCGTCGCCTGGGTGGCGTGCTGGGGCTGTTCGAACAATCGCCGCAGGCCTTCCTCAAGGGCAACCAGGCGGCGCTGCCGCTGACCGAGGCGGAGATCGAGGCGCGTATCGCCCAGCGGGCCGCGGCCAAGCAGGCCAGAGACTTTGCTGCGGCCGATGCCATTCGCGACGAGCTCGCCACACTCGGCATCGTGCTCAAGGATTCCCGCGAGGGAACGAGCTGGGTCTTCGAGCGGCCCGACGAGTAGCGGGCCTCTCACCTGCGGTACCTAGCGCCCGGCCCTTGGCCGGGCGTTGTCGTTTCAGAGAGGCGTGCGCGGGTAGGGCGGCAGCGGTATCTGCAGTGGCCAGCTGTCGTCCACGACGAAGAGCCGGCGGTGCTTCAGCGCCGGGGGCGCCGGTTCCATCAGCGCAATCTGCATCGGCGAGGCGGGCCGTGAGAAGTGCTGCGCCAGGCGCGCCTCGACGTCGCGCAACGGCAGAAAGGCTTTATCTCGCGGCAGAGCCAGCCAGTGCGGCTTGACCAGCCAGGCGGCGCGGGTGTCTCCCCTCAGGCCGTCGCGCAGCCGCGGCCAGTCGCGCCAGTGGAGCCACTCTCCGCGCAGGTGTTCGGCCGTTGCCTCGTGCGGTGCCGGCAGCGACCGCTGCCAGGGGTAGAACAGCACTCCGGGCATCGCCAGTTGGCGTCTGATCGTCTCTGCCTGCGCGGGGCCGATGTCGCGAGGCTGGGTATGCTGCTGGATGGCCAGGCGGGCTTCGGCGTGCTCGGTCAGGCGCAATTGATGGCGGTCCAGATGCTCCCGCTTGGTGGCCAGGCTGTCGGCGCCGCCGGGGCCGATCCAGCGCGCCTGATCGTCGCTCGGCCCGGGCCCTTGCGGCAGGCCCAGGTAGAACTTGATGGCCACTTCGAGGTGGATGAAAGTGGGGTCGTGGCGGCGGCGATAGAGCAGGTCGAGCTCGCCCAGGGTGCGTTTGCCCTGGTGAATCCTAAGGTTGCTGGCGAGCAGGCGAGTGCCCGGTGCGGTGTCGAGCAGGAATTGCCACAGGCGCTCGTGATAGTGCCCCATGCGGCCGTCGACGGTACTGCCTGCCCGGCGCTCCAGCCCCTCGGGGTTGGCCTCCAGCTCGTCGAGGTAGGCCCACAGACGCTCATCCTGTTCGAGGCCGAAGTCGGCGCGGGTTGGACGTCCGGGCCAGGGCATGGCGATCAGGTCTGGCGCCAGGACGATCCAGGCCAGATCGCGTACCAGAGGGTGATGGCAACGGGCGAGTAGGGCGGTACCGTCGGCATCCATAGGGAGCTCCGCGTTGAGAACGGGTCTGACAGTCAAACTGTACACGCCTTATACTCTACCGACATACCCATAGGATGGTGATGATCATGAAACGCTACTTGTCTGTGGCGGCCGTGACGGCCGGCTCCCTGCTCTTCGCCGCTGGCGTACATGCCGGTGATCCAGTCACGGTATCTTCCAAGATCGATACCGAAGGCTCGGTGCTGGGGCAGCTGATCATTCAGCGCCTGGAGCAGGGCGGCGTCCCCACTGAGGACAGGCTGCAGCTCGGGGCCACCAGCATCGTCCGCCAGGCGTTGTTGAACGGTGAGATCGACCTCTACCCCGAGTACACCGGCAACGGGGCCTTCTTCTTCGACATGACCGACAGCGATGTCTGGCACGATGCCGGGAGCGCCTTCGAGACGGTGCGCGAACGCGACGCCGAGAACGGTCTGGTGTGGCTGACGCCGGCCCAGGCCAACAATACCTGGGCCATGAGTGTGCGCGGCGATCTGGCCCGGGAGCACGGCCTCGAGACGCTCGAGGATCTGGCCGAATATCTCGACGGCGGCGGTGAGTTCAAGTTCGCCGCCAGCGCCGAATTCGTCGAGTCCGAACAGGCGCTGCCGGCGTTTCAGCAGGCCTATGGCTTCGAGCTGAGCGGCGATCAGCTGCTGGTGCTCTCCGGCGGCAATACCGCCGCCACCATGCGTGCTGCCGCCCAGCAGACCAGCGGGGTGAATGCCGCCATGACCTACGGCACCGACGGCGGGCTCAATGCGCTCGACCTGGTGGTGCTGGAGGATACGCTCGGTGTTCAGCCGGTGTATCAGCCGGCGCCGGTGGTACGCGAAGAGGTGCTCGATGCCTATCCGCAGATCGCCGAGCTGCTCGAGCCGTTGTTCGAGTCACTCGATCTGGAAATCCTGCAGGAGCTCAATGCCAAGGTGGCGGTGGAGGGGCTCGACCCGCGCCAGGTCGCCGAGGAGTATCTGGCCGAGCTGCAGGACTGAGGCGTGGGCGAGGCCAGACAATCTCCCAACTGGGTTCTGGCGAGCCTGATGCTGGCTGCGACAGTGGCCTGGCTGACGCTGGACGCAGTTAGTGTCGCGCCCAACCGTATCGTGCCGGGCACTCCCTACGCCGCGCTGGAGGTCATGGGGGGCTGGCCGGCGATGCTGATGGCCGTGCCCATGCTCGCCGTGGTGGTATTGGCCTGGCGGCCTCACCGCAAGGGGCTGACGCTCTCTCTGGGCGTGGTGATGGCCCTGTTGGCGCTGCTGCCGCTGTGGCTCTCGGCGGCGACGGCGGTGCTGGTGGACCCGGAGATGCCCCAGGCGCGCGTGGGCATCGGCAGCGCGCTGTGGCTGCTGATCTTCCTGCTGCTGCTGGTGCTGATCGAGCTGCGCACCCGGCTCGGCATGTCGCGGGCGCTGGGCTGGATGCTGCTGGTACCGATGCTGCTCGGCTGGTGGCTGGCGCTCTCGCTGTGGCTGGAACCGCTGGCACTGCTGCGTGAATACCACGCCCGCAGCGACCAGTTCGCCAGCGCCGTTCGAATCCACCTCGTGCTGGTCGGGGCGGCGGTGGGGGCCAGCCTGGTGATGGCGTCTCTATTGGTGCTGGCCATGCGCCGTCACACCGGCGTGCGCCGTGTCGGCTTCGGCGTGCTCAATTTTCTCCAGACCATTCCCAGCCTGGCTCTGTTCGGCCTGCTGCTGGCCCCGCTTGCCTGGCTCGGCTCGCGTGTCGATTGGCTGGGTGGGCTGGGGGTCAGCGGAATCGGCTGGGCGCCGGCCTTCCTGGCGCTGCTGGGCTATAGCCTGCTGCCGATGGTGCGCAACATCTTCGTCGCCCTCGAAGAGGTGGACCCGGCGGTGATCGAGTCCGCCCGTGGCATGGGCATGGCCCGACGTCAGGTGTTCCTGCAGGTGCGCCTGCCGTTGGCGCTGCCGGTGGTGCTGGAGGGCATACGTATCACCACCGTCCAGGCCATCGGCCTGACGGCGGTGGCGGCGCTGATCGGTGCCGGCGGGCTCGGCACCTTCATTTTCCAGGGGCTGGGGCAGGCGGCCATGGACATGGTATTGCTCGGCGCCTTGCCCATCATCGGCCTGGCCCTGATCGCCGATGCCTTGCTCGGCGCCTTGAGTGAACGTCTTCGCCCGGGAGGGGCTGCATGATCGAGTTGTTCGACGTGACCAAGCGCTTCGGCGACGAGACCGCCGTGGATGCCATCTCGCTGCGTGTCGAGAGGGGTGAACTGTGTGCGCTGGTGGGTACCTCGGGTTGCGGCAAGTCGACCACCCTGCGCATGATCAACCGTCTGATCGAGCACGACGGCGGCGAAATTCATCTGGATGGCCAGCCGGTCCGCGCTTTCGACGAGGTCGTTCTGCGCCGTCGCATCGGCTATGTCATCCAGAGTACCGGGCTGTTTCCCCACTGGACGGTGGCGCGCAACATCGGTCTGGTGCCGCGCCTGCTGAAGTGGCCCAAGAGCAAGGTGCGCGACAGGGTGGAAGAGCTGATGCAGCTGCTGGGCCTGCCCGTGGCGGAGTTCGCCGACAAGTACCCCCGTCAGCTCTCCGGCGGCCAGGCGCAGCGTGTCGGCGTGGCCCGTGCCCTGGCCGCCGATCCGGACATCCTGCTGATGGACGAGCCCTTCGGCGCCCTGGACCCCATCACCCGGGCCACTCTGCAGGGCGAGATGCGCGAGCTGCAGGCGCGCCTGCACAAGACGGTGGTCTTCGTCACCCACGACATGGACGAGGCGCTGGCGCTGGCCGACAGGCTGGTGGTGATGCACCAGGGACGGATAGTGCAGCAGGGCTCACCCGTCGATCTGCTGCGCGAGCCGGCCAATCCCTTCGTCGAGTCGCTGCTGGGCGGCATGGACCGCGGCCTGAAGGAGGCGGCGCTGATCCAGGTCAGCGAACACATGTTGCCGCTGGGGCCGCGGCTGCTGGCCAGCGAGCGGATTCCCTACGGCGCTTCATTGAGCCAGGCGCTGTCGGTCATGCTTTGGCACCGGGTCGATCGGCTGACGGTGGTCGATGAAGAGGACATTCCCATCGGTGAGCTGTCGCTGCGCCGCCTGCTCGGAGCCAAGGTGCCATGAGGTCGGCTACGTCGATGGCGACG
Source organism: Halomonas sp. MCCC 1A11062 (assembly GCF_021404355.1). Lineage (NCBI taxonomy): Bacteria > Pseudomonadati > Pseudomonadota > Gammaproteobacteria > Oceanospirillales > Halomonadaceae > Halomonas > Halomonas sp. MCCC 1A11062. Next base: position 141,983 of record NZ_JABFTW010000008.1, on the reverse strand, counting down.
CAGGTCCCGGCTCTGCAGCGGTGGTTGTCGCCCATCGTGTGGCTGACCGTGCTGTTGGTGCTGACCCTGGGCATGGGGCAGCTCGAGTGGCTGTTTCGTCTGATCGAGCCCGACCTGCGTCAGGTGATCTATCGCCGCGCCGATTTTCTCACCCTGCTGGGACAGCACGTGCTGGTGGTGGGCATCGCCTCGTTGCTGGCGGTGATCGTTGGGGTCGCCGCCGCCGTGGCAGTCACCCGCGAGTTCGGCAGGGACTTCCTGCCGCTGGTGTCACAGCTTGCCTCCATCGGCCAGACCTTTCCCCCCGTGGCCGTCCTGGCGCTCGCGGTGCCTGCGCTGGGTTTCGGCACGCTACCCATCATCGTTGCGCTGCTGCTGTATGGGTTGCTACCCATCGTGCGCAACACCCTGGCCGGAATCGACAGCGTCGACCCGCAGGTGCATGAAGCGGCCCGCGCCATGGGCATGACTCCGTGGCAGGTGCTGCGCCAGGTGGAGCTACCGTTGGCCGCGCCCTTCATACTTGCCGGTATCCGCACTTCGGTGACCATCAATATCGCCACCGCGGCGCTGGGAACCACCGTCGGGGCGAGCAATCTGGGCGACCCGATCATCTCCGGCATCGTCAACGGCAATACCGCTTACATCGTCCAGGGGGCGGTGCTGATCGGTCTGTTGGCGCTGGCCGTGGACAGTCTGTTCGAGCGTTTGCAGCGGCGTGCCTAGAGAGCAGCTGATACACGTTAGGCACGGGCCTCTGCGCTCAGGCCGATATCTTGGCCGCCGGCGTACTCACGGAGTGTTCGGCTATGACGGGCTATTGCGATAGTGCATTCGTCGTAGAGAGGCGGCTTGTATAGCAAAATAGGTGCGTTTAGATTCATCTTACGTTAACGTCAACTTTTCCAGCGTTGGCGATCTGCTGGAGAGACCCTCTGGCAGACGGCTACATTAGAGTCAACACTGCCCTCACGAGGGGCGGCACTCCTCCTGCCATTACCCAAGGACCAGGAAGATGACAACAACATACGATGTCCACACGCCGAGCTTCATGACCGGCGACGAATTCCACATCCCCACCTTTCGACTGCTGCAGCAGGACGGCTCCCTGTGCGAAGGCGCCGAGGCGCCGCAGCTGGAGCGAGAAAAGGCGCTCAAGATCTATCGCGCCATGCTCGTCACCCGCGTGCTCGACGAGCGCATGATGGCGGCGCAGCGCCAGGGCCGGCTCTCCTTCTACATGCAGTGCACCGGGGAGGAGGCGGCGGTGATCGGCGCCACCGCAGCGCTCGACGATGCCGACATGATCATGGCCCAGTACCGCGAGCAGGGCGCACTGGTCTATCGCGGTTTCAGCTACGACGAGTTCATGAACCAGCTGTTCGGCAACGAGCTCGACTACGGCAAGGGCCGGCAGATGCCGATCCACTACGGCTCACGCAAGCTGCACTACATGACGATCTCGTCGCCGCTGGCCACCCAGATTCCTCAGGCCACCGGCTACGCCTACGGTCAGAAGCTGGCCGGCGAGGGCCACTGCACGATCACTTTCTTTGGCGAAGGAGCGGCCTCGGAGGGGGATTTCCACGCCGCGCTGAACATGGCTTCGGTGCACAAGGTGCCCGTGATCTTCTTCTGCCGTAACAACGGCTACGCCATCTCGACGCCGGCCAGCGAGCAGTTTGCCGCCGACGGTATCGCGCCGCGGGCCTTCGGTTACCGCATGCACGTGATTCGTGTCGACGGCAACGACGTGCTGGCGGTGTACCGCGCCACCCAGGAGGCGCGCAAGATCGCCGTGGAGCAGAATCAGCCGGTGCTGATCGAGGCCATGACCTACCGTCTGGCGGCTCATTCCTCATCCGACGACCCTTCGGGCTATCGTTCACGCAAGGAGGAGGAGGCCTGGCGCGAGAAGGATCCCATCCTGCGCATGCAGCGCTGGTTGATCGACTGCGGCTGGTGGAGCGAAGAGGAGGAAAAGGAGCATCAGGAGAGCCTGCGTCGCGAGGTGCTCGAAACCATGAAGCGTGCCGAGAAGCGTCCGCCGCCGCCGCTTGAAAGTCTGGTGACCGACGTCTACGCCGACGTCACGCCGGCGCTGCAGCGTCAGCTCGATGCCCTCAAGACGCACATCCGCAAGCACCCCGAGGCCTACCCCAAGGGCGCCCGCTCGCTCGACCCCGACGTCAGGCCGGGTGGCGACCACAAAACCGGCGACGAGCAGGGAGGAGCCTGAGATGCCCAGAATGAACATGCTTCAGGCGATCAACAACGCGCTGGACATCGCCATGGCCGAAGACGAGAAGGTGCTCTGCTTCGGCGAGGACGTGGGCGTATTCGGCGGGGTCTTTCGCGCTACCAGCAACCTGCAGGAGAAATACGGCCGCGCCCGCTGCTTCAACACGCCGCTGGTAGAGCAGGGCATCATCGGCTTCGCCAACGGCCTGGCGGCCCAGGGTTCGGTGCCGGTGGCCGAGATCCAGTTCGCCGACTACATCTTTCCGGCCTTCGACCAGATCGTCAACGAGACTGCCAAGTTTCGCTTCCGCTCGGGCGATCTGTTCAACGTCGGCGGCCTGACCATCCGCACGCCATACGGCGGTGGCATTTCCGGCGGTCTCTACCATTCGCAGTCGCCGGAAGCCTATTTCGCCCATACTCCCGGCCTCAAGGTCGTGGTGCCGCGCAATCCCTATCAGGCCAAGGGGCTGCTGCTCTCGGCCATTCGCGACCCGGACCCGGTGATCTTCTTCGAACCCAAGCGTCTCTACCGTGCCGCGGTGGGCGAGGTGCCAGAGGAGGATTACCAACTGCCCATCGGCGAGGCCGAAGTGACCAAGGAGGGCAGCGACATCACCGTGCTTGGCTGGGGCGCGCAGATGGAGGTGATCGACCGCGCCGTGGAGCTGGCCGAGAAGGAGGGCATCTCCTGCGAGGTTATCGACCTGCGCAGCATCCTGCCCTGGGACGAGGACACCGTGGTGGAGTCGGTGCTCAAGACCGGCCGGCTGGTGATTACCCACGAGGCACCGCGCACCGGTGGCTTTGCCGGCGAGATCGCCGCCACCATCCAGGAGCGCTGCTTCCTGTACCTGGAGTCGCCCATCGAACGGGTGACGGGCCTGGACACGCCTTTCCCGCTGACGCTGGAGAAGGAGTACCTGCCCGATCACCTCAAGATCTTCGAAGCGATCAAGGCATCCGTGGCGTTCTGACGCCCGATATCAGGACAGGAGAGAACGATGAGCGATTTCATGCTGCCCGATATCGGCGAAGGTATCGTGGAGTGCGAAGTGGTCGAATGGCGGGTGAACGAGGGCGACGAGATCGCCGAGGACCAGCCGGTGGTCGAGGTAATGACCGACAAGGCGCTGGTCGAGATCACCGCTCCCGAGGCGGGTCGCGTGACCCGGCTGTACGTGGCCAAGGGCGACATCGCCAAGGTGCACGCTCCGCTGTTCGCCTATGAGGCCACGGGGGAAGTGGAGTTCGAGACACCGCCGCGACCTGCCGCACGGGAAGAGGACGAAGTGGCAAGCCCGGCGGCGGAAGCGCCACCGCCTGCACTTTCCACCGCACCTTCCGCTGCACATGCCGGCGCTGCCAGTGTCGCCGCCAAGGATTTCATTCTGCCCGACATCGGCGAGGGCATCGTCGAGTGCGAAGTGGTGGAGTGGCGGGTGAGCGAGGGCGAGGAGATCGCCGAGGATCAACCGTTGGTCGACGTGATGACCGACAAGGCGCTGGTGGAGATCACCGCTCCCGAAGCCGGCACGGTGACCAAGCTCCACGTGACCAAGGGCGACATCGCCAAGGTGCATGCGCCGTTGTACGCCTACGTACCGGCGCATGCCGAGCCGGGCGAAGCGAGGCCCGACGTCAGCCAGTCGTCGCCCACCGCGCCCCAGGAGGCGCAGAATAGGGTGTCGCAGAACAGGGTCGCGCCGGTGGCAAGCGGCGGTCGCGGCCCCTACGGGCGCATTCCGGCGAGCCCCGCGGTGCGACGTCTGGTACGCGAACACGGCCTGGATCTCGAAGCCGTTGCCGGTTCGGGCAAGGACGGCCGCGTGTTGAAGGAAGACGTGCTGCGCTTTCTCGAGCAGGGTTCTCAACAGCAGAGCTCTCAACAGCAGGGCCCGCAGCAGCAGGGAGAGGACCCTGCCGCTGGAGCGGCCAGCCCCGCGCCGCAGGCCGAAACGGCGTCTAGCGCCCAACCGTCACGGCGTGACGCCGGCGAGGTTCGCGTCGAGCCGATTCGCGGCGTGCGCGCGGTGATGGCGCGGCGTATGGTCGAGTCGGCCAGCACCGTTCCGCATTTCCACTACGGCGAGGAGATCGACGTCACCGAACTGCTGGCCCTGCGCGAGCGGCTCAAGCCCGTGGCCGAGGCGCAGCAGGTGCGCCTGACGCTGATGCCTTTCTTCATGAAGGCGTTGGCGCTGGCGGTACGTGAGGAGCCGATCCTCAATGCGCGGCTCAACCCCGAGGTCAGCGAGATCCACTACCTGCCGGAGGTGAACGTGGGCATGGCGGTGGACAGCAAGGCGGGGCTGATCGTACCCAACGTCAAGCGGGTGGAGCAGCGCAGCGTGCTCGAAGTGGCGCAAGAGATCCAGCGGCTGACCGCAGCGGCCCGGGAAGGGCGCGTGGCCCAGGAGGATCTCAAGGGCGGCACCATCAGCATCTCCAATATCGGCGCCTTCGGTGGCACCTACGCGGCACCGATCATCAACGTGCCGGAGCTGGCCATCGTCGCCATCGGCAAGAGCCAGTGGCTGCCGCGTTTCGATGAGCGCGGCGAGGTGGTGAAACGGGCGATCATGACCGTCACCTGGGCGGGGGATCACCGGGTGATCGACGGCGGCACCATCGCGCGCTTCTGCAATGCCTGGAGAGGCTACCTCGAAAGCCCGGAAACCATGCTGCTGCATCTCGGCTAGCCGGACGCGAGCCGTCTCGGAATGGATCATCCGGTGACGGCTCCCAGCACAGGCGGACACCCATGTCTCAGGCAGCGCTGCAGCAGTTCTACATCCCGGAAGAGCAGTCGATCTATCTGCTCAGCCACGACGATGCGCGCAAGCTCAAGGCGTGGGTGGCGCTGTGTCAGGCCCAGCTCGAACAGCTGGGCTACCGTGACATCGCGCTGATCGGCAAGGGCGCCTACGGCTTCGTCTTCGCCGGTATCACGGCCCACGGCGAGGAGTACGTGTTCAAGTTCACCCGGGTCAACCTGCCCCAGCAGGTGCAGGATCGCCTCGAGGAAGAGGCGTTCATGCTGGAGCAGGTCGATCATCCCCGGGTGCCTCGGCTGATCGCCTTTCAGCGCGTGCGCAACCAGTCGATCCTGGTGATGCAGCGCGCTCCCGGGCTCAACCTGGAGGAGGTGTCGCTGCGTCAGGGGCGTCTTTCGCCGCGCCTGGTGGTGCGCATTGCCGATCAGCTCGCCGACATCCTGCGCAGCCTGCGGCGTGAAACCGGCCCGGCGGGGCGCCCCCTGGTGCACGGCGACATCAAGCCCTCCAACCTGGTCTTCGATGCCCGCCGTGAGGAGGTCGCGCTGATCGATTGGGGCTCGTCGGTGTTCGCCCAGCTCGATGCCAACCAGCAGTTCGTGGCGGCCAACGTCATGGAGCTGATGTCGGACAACCTGCAGCAGACCAACGCGCGGCTGGGCGACGTCTACTTCATCGGCGAAGAGCAGCTCAACGGCGCGCTGTCGTCGCCGCGCTTCGACGAGCAGGGCACGGCCGGCACCCTCTATGCGCTGGCCTCGGCGCAGTCGTGTCGCTTCGGCCATCGCGCCATTCCCGCGACCTCGCTGGGGCTGCCCATGGAGTTCGCTCGCATGCTCGATGGCATGCTCGATCCGGATCCACGGGTCCGTCTGCGCGCGGGCGATCACTTCATCCGCGAAATGCCGCGCCTGGCCCGGGTGGTGATGATCGACCTGCCCGGGGCGCCCGAAGCCCCGCTGGTGCCGACCTGGGTGCGACCCATGACGCGGGAGATCGACACCGTGGTCTACAGCTCGCGCAAGGCGTTCCTGCGCGAGGAGGGCGGGGCGGAAACGCTCAACGACGTCAACGACGTCCAGCTCGACCGTTACTACAAGAACTTCATGCAGGGCATGGGCGAGACCGAAAAGGCCTTTCTCGCCGCGGTGAGCCGGCTGGGCAAGTATCCGGTGGTGGGCGGGCTGGCCGTGCGCTGGGAAGCCGATGGCGTCTACATCGATACCTCGCTCAACCTGCACGACTCCTCGCTCAAGCCGGCCTTCGTGGCGGCGGTGAACAACATGGTCAATCTGGCTCGTGCCATCTACCGCCAGGGCATCTTCAAGAGCTGCCTGTTCAACGCCCGCGATACCCTGCACCTCGACCGCGCGAGCCCGTCGCATCCTTTCGTCATCGAGCCCGGCATGCAGCTGCGCTACGAGGTCAGCGCCGTGCCCGAGCTGGAAGACCGCAGCCGACTGCATAGCTACTTCGAGGATGGGCCCGATCCCGAGGAGTTTCTGGTGCTGCCGGAGCCAATCATCACCTCGCTGGAAGCGCTCAACGACATCCACCACACCGGCATGATCATCTTCGAAGCGCTGCCGCAGCATCTCAAGATCCACAGCTACTACCGCCTGCTCGATCCATCCCGTGAGGAGGAGTTTCGCGAGCGCCTCGAAGACATTCTCGATGCGGTGGGGCTGATCGAGGGGCTGGGGGTGTCGGGTTTCATGAAGATGCCCTACAAGGACACGCGATTCTTCGCCCACGTGGAGCGTCAGCCGGAGCGCTACTATCCGCGCAATCCACGTGAGGAAGGCGCCCGGCACCCATAGGACCGGGCGCTTCTCCTAAATAGCGCCGGGCGCTCCTTAGCGGCTCATGCTCTGTGGCAGGTAGAGGGCGATTTCCGGGAACAGATGCATCAGGGCGATGGACAGCATCATCAGCAGGAAGAACGGCAGCGTAGCCTTGGTGATGGTGAGGATGTCCTTGCCCGTGAGGCCCTGGATCACGAACAGGTTGAAGCCCACCGGCGGTGTGATCTGCGACATCTCCACCACGATCACCAGGTAGATGCCGAACCAGATCAGATCGAAACCGGCGGCGCTCACCAGCGGCATGATGATGGCGGTCACCAGCAGGATCAGCGAGATGCCGTCGAGGAAGCAGCCCATCACCAGCAGCAGCAGCGTCAGAGCCACCAGCAGCATGGTCGGTGAAAGGCCCATTTCGCCGATGGTGCGCGCCAACTGCATCGGCACCTGGGTGAAGCCCATGGCCGAGGTCAGGAACGAGGCGCCGGCGATGATGAAGGCGATCATGCAGGCGGTGCGAATGGCGGCGAACAGCGAGTCGCTGAAGATCCTGACGTTGAAGCTGCCGTTCCAGCGCGCGATGACCATCGACAGCACTACGCCGACGGCCGCGGCCTCGGTGGGCGAGGCGAGTCCGCCGTAGATCGACACGATGATGCCACCGATCAGCAGCAGGATGGGCAGCAGCTCAAGGGTCTGACGCAGCTTCTGGCCCAGCGGCATGGACGACTCGTCGGCGCCGGTGAGCCCCTTGCGATTGCCGCTCACCAGTGACCATATGATCAGGTAGGTCATGAACAGGGCGAGGATCATCAGGCCCGGGCCGATACCGGCCATAAAAAGTCGCGAGATCGACTGCTCGGTGACCACGCCATAGACGATCAGCACGATGGAGGGAGGAATCAGCAGCCCCAGCGTCGAGGCGCTGGCCAGGGTGCCAATGGCCATGTTGCTGTCGTAGCCGCGGCGCTCCAGCTCCGGCAGGGTCATCTTGCCCACCGTGGCGCAGGTGGCCGCCGAGGAGCCGCAGACGGCGGCGAACATGCCGCTACCTATGATGTTGGTATGCAGCAGACGGCCGGGCATGCGGTTGAGCCAGGGGGAGAGGCCGCGGAACATGTTGTCGGCAAGGCCGGAGCGAAACAGTATCTCGCCCATCCAGATGAACATCGGCAGGGCGGTCAGGTCCCAGCCGTAGCTGGCGCCCCAGAAATCGGAGGCGAGAATTGGACCCGGTGCGAAGGGGCTGAAGAAGGCCAGCGCAACCCAGGCGGTGCCGATCAGGGCAAAGGCGATCCACACCCCGCTGCCGAGCAGGACGGCCAGCGTCATTATCGTAGCCAGGCTGAGTATCAGCACGTGACGTGTCTCCGTGTGGTTGAGTGCGGCTCAGTGAATTTCACTGTCGTCGGTGGCTGTCGCTTCGCGGAAGCGACTCGGCTCGCGAATGGCGATACGTAGGGTCGTCACCAACGCCTCTGCCAGGGCCAGGCAGAGCAGTGCCACGCCGGTGGCCAGCACCGTCTGGGGAATCCACAGCGGAATCGACAGGAAGCCGGAGGAGACGTCGTTGAACATTCGGCTCTCCCGGGCAAGCTCCACCAGGCCGTAGCCGAGCAGCAGGCTGATGGCCAGCGCGACCAGCAGACAGAAGACCTCGAACCAGGCCCTGATAGCCGATGGCAGCCGTGAAATCAGCAGCGTGACGCGGATATGAGCGTGATGCACGAAGGTGTAGGCGAGGCCCAGGAAGGTCGCCCCCACGAGCAGATAGGAGGCGATCTCCGAGACGCCGGTGATGCTGAGCCCCAGACGCCGCATGCCGATCAGCACGAGCAGGGCGTCGATCAGACGAAACGAGACCTGCAGCGCGATCAGGGCGCAGATGGTCACCATGCAGGCGGCCGCGCCCCAGGCGCCCAGACGGTAGAGGGCATTGAACTTGAAGGTCATGACGCTAACCTCGAGGCGAGCTTGAAGGGGGCGTGGCGGCAAGCCGCCACGCCTGGGGTCGGGCTCAATCCTGGCGCTGCTGCTGGTACTCCTCGAGTACCTGCTGGGCCTGCTCGCCGGCGCGATTCTCCCAGGCTGAGAAGAGCTGGTTGCCGGCCGCCTGCAGAGCTTCCGCTACCTCCTCGTTCGGCTCGGAGACGGTGATGCCGTTCTCCTGCAACGCCTCGAGGCTGGCCTGGTTGTCGTCACGGCTCATCTGCCAGCCGCGCTCCTCGGCCCGTGCCGCCGCTTCGAGCAGCGCTTCCTGAGTGGCTTCATCCAGGCGGTCGAAGGCGCGCTGATTGATGAACACGATGTTCTTCGGCAGCCACAGGTTGGCGTCGGTGTAGTGGGAGACGTAATCCCAGGCGGTCATCGAGTTGCCGGTGGAGCTCGAAGTGATCATGGCGTCCACCCGGCCGGTGCTGAAGGCCGTGGGAATGTCCGACTCCTCGGTTTCGGTGGGGTTGCCGCCCAGGTAGTCGACGAAGCGCTGGGTGTTGATGTTGGGGGCACGGACCCGCAGACCCTCGAACTGCTCGGCATCGTTGAGTTCGAAGTCGGTATAGATGCCCTGGGCCGGCCAGGATACGGCGTAGAGCGGCATCATGCCCTGATTGGCGAACAGTTCGGTGATCAGCGGCTTGGTGGCCTGCCACAGTTCGTAGGCTTCCTCGTAGCTTCCGGCCACCCCCGGCAGGGTATCGACCTCGAAGATGGGATCCTCATTGGAGAGGGTGGAGAGAAAGATCTCCCCGGCCTCGATGGTGCCGCGGCGTACCGAAGGCTTGATCTCACCGTGGGCCACCAGCGAGCCGCCGCTGTGGACGTTGATGGTCAGTTCGCCACCGGTGGCTTCCGCCACGTCCTCGGCGAACTGCTTCACGTTCTTGGTATGGAAGCTGGCATCGCCGTAGGGAGTGGCCATGGTCCATTGCGCGGCGTTAGCCGCGGTGGAGAGGCCGCAGGCAGCGGCAATCAGCACGGAGCGGGACAGGATCTTGTTCATTTTGGTCTCTCTAGTTGGAGTTGTGTGGGTGGCGTCAGAGCGCCTATGGGTGAGTTGCGGGTCGTATCGGCCTCACCCAGCGGCCGGAGAAATCGCTCGTTGTCATGTCGGTGTCGCGTGACTCCGCATAGCGCTTGGCACATTGCTGTGCCAGCAGCCCCACGCTGCGGCAGAACCGGGGATGGCTGCCCATCCGCCAGATCACGTCGTAATGCATGTCCGGCAGGGCCTGCGGCAGCTCGACCCGATAGAGCTGACCCTGGCGCCATTCGTCGAGCACGGTGGCGACGGGGAGCGCGCCGATGCCGAGCCCTTCCGTGGTCATGCGCACGATGGTCATCAGCGTGCTCACGCTGTGGATACGGGGCTCCGCCACGCCCTGGCGGTCCAGGTACTCCACCAGCTCCTCATAGGGTCTAGCTCGTTTGCCGAAGGAGATGAAGGGCAGGCAGCCAAGCCACTCGCTACCGTGTGCCGCGATCGTCTCGACATGGTCGGGTGAGACGAACATGCCCATCTCGTAAGGGCTCAGCGGCACCTGGTCGATGCGCTCCGGCTCCAGGTAGCCGTTCATCGCCAGCAGGATGTCCAGGTCGTTCTTGGCCAGCCGGCGGTTGAGCGCCGGCGAGTAATCGACGCTCAGCTCGATGGTCAGCTGCGGGTAGCGCTGTGTCAGGCAGCGCATGAAGTCCGGCAGCCAGCTGTGCGCGATGGTCTCGATGGCGCCGAGGCGCAGAGGGGCGGAATAGTTCTCCTCGTCCTCGAACAGCTTCATCGCCTCGTCACGCTGCTGCAGAAGACGCTCGGCGTGAACGAAGAACTCGCGCCCGCGCATGGTGGGCTGGATCGGTCTGGCCGAACGTTCCAGCAGCACCTCGCCCACGCTGCTTTCCAGACGCGAGATACGCTCGGAAATCGACGGCTGGGTCAGATGCAGGCGCATTGCCGCCTTGCGGAAGGAGCCTAGCCTCACCGCCCAGACGAACGCCTCCAGCTCCTTGAAATCGAGCATCGTCGAATCCGGCTCAGGACTTCTTGAACAGCTGTTCTTCGCGATTCTTGAACGCCTTGAACTCCAAGGCATTGCCGGAAGGGTCGTAGAAGAACATGGTGGCCTGTTCCCCCGGCTCGCCCTTGAAGCGGATGTAGGGTTCGATCTCGAATGCCACGCCATGCTCGCGCAGCTTCTGCGCCAGGGCTTCCCAGGCATCCATCTCCAGTACCACGCCGAAGTGGGGAACCGGCACCCCATGCCCGTCTACCGGATTCTTGTGGCTGGAGACCGGGTTCTCCTTCAGGGCCGGGTTGAGATGACAGACGAACTGGTGACCATAGAGGTCGAAATCGACCCAGCTCTCTGACGAGCGGCCCTCAGGGCAGCCGAGGAAGTCGCCGTAGAAGCGTCGAGCCTCTTCGATGTCATGTACCTGTATGGCCAGATGGAAGGGGTCTTTTACTGACATCGGATTACTCCTTAAGGAAACACTGTACAAATGCCTGCGCGAGCGAATCGCTGCGTTGCGCGGTGCTCGGAATCCTCACCTATACCCCATAGGCTCCGGTTCCTGTGCTCCGTGCGCCTTGCGTTTCATCCCGCTCGTCGATTTGTTCAGCGCTCCCTTTATTGGCGTTATATTGGCTTGCTTCGTTTCATTGATAATCGCGAAGCGACATGGCGTCAACCATTTTTCCACAGAATAACAATATGATAGGAGACGCCGATATTGAGTATCGTGAAAAACGATTGGCATTGAAAAAGTGCGCTTCATATAGTGTCGATCATCACAAGAACAGTTCAATACAGCGCAAAACAGGAGTCGCCAATGGCCGTGCCACTGCTCAATTGCGATATGGGAGAGAGCTTCGGTAACTACACGCTGGGGCTGGACGGCGAGGTCATGCCCTATGTGGACTGCGCCAATATCGCCTGCGGCTTCCACGCCTCTGACCCCCATGTGATGCGCCATACGGTGCGGCTGGCGGTGGAGCATGGCGTCAGGGTCGGCGCTCATCCGGCCTATCCCGACCTGATGGGGTTCGGGCGCCGCTCCATGACCTGTTCTCCTGCCGAAGTCGAGGATCTGGTGCTGTATCAGATCGGTGCGCTGGCCGGCATCTGTCAGGCGGAGGGGACGACCATTCGCTACGTCAAGCCGCACGGTGCGCTGTACAACGACATGGCACGGGACCCCGAGCTGCTGAGGGCCGTGATGCGCGCCGTGACCAGCTACGATCCCAGCCTACCGCTGATGTTGATGGCGACCGCCGATCCGGAGCCCAGCCGGCGCTTGGCGGCGGAGATGGGGATCACCATCTGGTTCGAGACCTTTGCCGATCGCGCCTACGATGCCGGCGGGCATCTCGTCTCACGCCGTTTGCCGGGGGCGGTGCACCATGACCAGGCAACCATCGTTGCCCAGGCCGTGCGCCTGGCTCGTGGCGAGCCGTTGGCGGCCATCGACGGTACGCCTCTGCAGCTGCCTTGCGATACGCTCTGCGTGCATGGCGACAATCCTGAGTCGGTAGCCGCCGTTCGAGCGATACGCGAGTCCTTCCACGAGCTGGAACGGGCGTGACGATGTCCGTGCAGATCGAGTTGACGGCCATGGACGTGCTCATGGTGCGTCTGTTCGACACCATCGACGAGGCCAACATGGGCTGGATCGTGGCGGCCGATCGCGCCCTGCGCGATGCCTTCGGCGCCGAGCTCATCGACCTGGTACCCTCCTACACCACGCTCATGCTGCACTACGATGCACTGCGGGTATCCCATGACGAGGCCATCGGGCGAATTCGGCGCGTGCTCGAACGCCTGGAGCCGGCCGACGCCGAGCTGGGCCAATGTCATGAAGTGCCGGTCTGGTACGACCTCAGCGTCGGACCTGAGCTCCCCCGGGTGGCCGAACGAGCCGGCATCGCGGTGGACGAGGTGGTACGCCGCCACTGCGGTCGTGACTACTACGTCTTTGCCCTGGGCTTCGCCCCCGGCTACAGCTTCATGGGGCTGGTGGAAGAGGCGCTGGCCACGCCGCGGCTGAAAACGCCCAGGCGTCGAGTGGCCGCGGGCAGTGTGGGCATCGCCGACCGCCAGACCGCGATCTACCCGCTGGCCTCGCCCGGCGGATGGAACATTCTCGGGCGTACCGCTTTCCCGCTTTTCGAACACGCCCGTCGCGGCGAGCCCCTGCTAAGGCCGGGTGACCGGGTCCGCTTCAAGTCCATCAGCCGCGAGGAGTTCGTGCGGCAGGGTGGCGATACGACAGCGCTGGAGAGCGCGTCATGAGTTCCGTCAGTCAAGGTTCGTTACGTGTCGTACAGGCCGGTCCGCTGGCACTGCTGGTGGACGACGGTCGCTTCGGGGTGCGCCATCTGGGGGTCACTCAGGGCGGGGCTGCCGATTGGTTCTCGTTCCGCTGGGCCAACTGGCTGTTGGGCAATGCGCTGGATGCCGCAGCGCTGGAAATCGTCATCGGTGGCGGTCTCGAGCTGGAAGCGGTGGCGGACTCGACGCTGGCGCTGATGGGGGCCGATCTCGATACCCACCTCGATGACCGTGCCCTGAAGCCTGGCGCCACGTTCACCATACGGGCCGGCCAACGCCTGGTCTTCCGTCAGCCGCGCAATGGTTTGCGGGCCTACCTGGCCGTGCCCGGCGGTCTCGAAGCCCCTCTGGTGCTGGGAAGTCGCAGCGCCACGCCCCGGGAGCAACTGGGCGGGCTGCACGGCGATGGGCGTACGCTGCAGGTCGGCGACAAGCTGGCGTGGAACGGCCGTGCCGTCACCGGCCGTCGGCTGCCGTTCGACCCGACAATCAACATGGTGCTTTCGGGAAACTGGCTGGCGCTGGTACCCGGCGCCCAGATCGGCCATTTCAGCGGTGCCAGCCTCTCTCAGGCCTTCAATCTGCCCTGGCGGGTCGACGATCGTGCCGATCGTATGGGGGTCAGGTTGGTGGGGCCGAAACTGCATTGCCAACTGGGCGGCATGATTTCCGAGGGCATACCGCTGGGCGCGGTACAGGTGCCGCCCGACGGCCAGCCGATCGTGCTGCTCAACGATCGTCAGACCATTGGTGGATATCCGCGTCTCGGTGCGCTGACGCCGCTTGCCGCGGCGCGGCTGGCCCAGTGCTTGCCGGGACAAGAAGTCAGGCTGGTGGCCACCGCTCGCGAGCATGCGCTGCACACGCATCGTCGCTGTCTGGCGGCCTTCCGCTGAGCGGAGAAGGGCCAGTGGAAATCAGGCACCCAGGCCGCTTTCGCGCAGCAGCTGATCGAGAGAGGGTCTGGCGGCGCCGGAAGGAGCGCTGATGGCTTCTTCCAGCAGCAGTTGGGATTCCATGTCGTGCATGCCCACGGCCAGGCAGCGTTCGATCAAGGCTCCCTTACTCTGGCCGGTGTTCTGGGAGAGTCGCTCCAGGCGAAGTTCGATGTCACGTGAGAACCGCAGAAGGTGAGGCATGGTGCGCTCCATCGGGCCTTGGCAGCCGAGGCTGGGTCCGGCCGTGCTTGGATGGTATGTCCTTAACATAAACCGCCGGCGGCGGCCTGTCACCTGCGATTCTCGCGCAACGACATGACAGGGCAATGACCGAGCCGGTATCAGGCCAGGCCCCGTCGGGCCATGACCTGGGTGATGATGGGTACCGGGGTCATCAGGTGTTCGCGCATCATCTCGGCGGCGCGCGTGGCCTCGCGGGCCAGGATCACCTCGACCAGGGCGGCGTGCTCCTGACGCTTGCGCTCCAGCGCCTGCTCCGAGAAGACCGTTTCCTGCAGCCACAGATGGCGGTAGCGCTCCACCTGGTCGAACAGGCTCTCGCGCACCTGCAGCAGATGCGGCGAACGGCAGCCGCTGGCGATGGCGGTGTGGAATGCCTTGTGTCGTGCATCCCATACGTCCAACATTTCGTCGGGGCTGTTGACTTCCATGACCTTGGCCAGCGTATGCGCCTTGGCCAGGATGTCCGCCTCCCAGGCGTCGTCGCCGCGCTCGATGGCCAGAGTCAGAATCAACCCTTCCAACTGGGCACGAGCGTCGTAGATGTCGGCGAGCTCGGCCAGCGACATGGGCGCGACCCGGTAGCCGCGCTGGCTGATTGCGACCACCAAGCGCTCGGCGACCAGCTGCGACAGCGCTTCGCGCAGGGGACCGATACCCAACTGATAGCGCTCCTTGAGCCGGCTCATCAGCAGCTTTTCGCCGGGCTGGAAGACGCCTCGTGTGATGTCGCGTTTGAGCCAGCTGTAGGCGCTGATCCCGAGGTTCTGGCGTGGCGAGCTATCCATCGTCATTGTCGCTGTTTCCTTGCTTTTTCGCCCATGATAACCAAAGGCCACCGTTGGCGGTAACCACGCGACATTCATACCAAGTGTCTACATTTCATGCGACGGCTTTCTTCATGCGGGTCAGCGCTCACGCATTTCCATCACGCTCCAGTCGACGAGCTCCTGAGCCAAGCGGTCCGCGGCCGTGCCGAAGGCATCGACAACATGGTCGATGGATTCACTGTCGGCCCGCTGGTAATGGAGAAAGCGCTGGCTGGCCAGCAGGTGTTGCGTGCGGGCATCGATCAACCTTACGTCGAGGCGAATGACCGCTTCGGGATGACCGCTGCGGTACTCGCTGTGAAAGTTGCGCAAGTCGCTGTGCAGTTCCACGTCGGCGGTGGCGCCGCTGTCCTCGTGCACCACACCGGGCAGGCGGCCATCGTCATGAAAGGCGTCGAGCAGCCGGTCGCGCAGCATTAACGGCATGGTATCGGCCCAGCGTGCGCCGGCATACACCTGAGGGCGGTTGGGCTGCGGCACGACGAGAATTCGCGTGCCATCGAGCAGCCCGGTGGCGCGCGGCGTGGCCAGGCGCAGGGTGGCGTCCACCGGGGCGGCCGAGGAAGGCGAGTTTGTCAGTGGCTGGGCCGGCAGATCGTAGAAGGCGACCGGCGTGCGTTCCGGCACGAATTGGCAGCCGCCGAGCGCCAGGGCCGCTGCCAACCAGACGAGCCAGGACAAACGCGGGCGATACCTCATGGGCTGAACTCCTCGACGCGGTCGCGTCCCAGCAGGAAGTTACGAGGATTCTCCTCCAGGCGGCGTACGATGCGGTTGAGAGAGGAGAGGGTGTTGCGTAGCTCGATGGTGGCCGGCCCCAGGCCCTGCACGCCGCGTATGCCGCTTTCGAGCGCCCCCTGGTTGTCGGCTAACAGCTCCTCGAGACTCTGGGCCGTGCGGGACAGGCTGGCCGTGAGCTGGCGGGTATCGATCAGGATGCCTTCGGCCTGACCCTGCATCATGCCGCCGGTGCGGCTGGCCAAGGAGCGGAATTCGGCCAGGGCGCGGGCGGCTTCCCGAGAGACCTCCTCCATGCTCTCGGCGAGCCGAACCGGGGCGTCGCCGATGGCGGCAAGCTGGGAGGTGGTACGCTCGAGGTTGGCCAGGATTCGCTCCACGCTTTCCACATTGTCTTCCGACAGCACCGCCTCCAGCCGTGACAGCACGCGATTGACGTTGCCCAGCAGCTCTTCGCTGTCGCTGAGCAGGGCGCCCAGCGGCGATTGATCGGCAACGATACGCGCCGGTCGCTCGCCGCGGGCGATCAGCAGCGGGCTCTCGGGCGTGCCGCCGTGCAGTTGGATCGACATGCTGCCGGTAATGTTGGCCAGCGCCAGGCGCGCCCGGGTGTCCTGGCGAATCGGCACCTGGCTCTCGACGCGAATGAGGGCCATGACGTTGCGCGGGTCGGCCGGGTCGAGGCGCAGTTCCACGACGTCACCGACCCTGACGCCGCTGTATTCCACGGCGTTGCCCTCCGACAGGCCGCTGACACCATGGTTGAACAGCACTTCGTAATGGGTAAAAGCCTGGGCGCGAGTACTCTGGTTGAGCCACAGGGCGAACAGCACGCCGCCGACGATTGTCAGCACGACGAACAGGCCGATCACGACATGGTGCGCGCGGGTTTCCATCAGCGTCGTTCCCCCTCTGATAATGTGGATTGCTGCGCCGCCTTGTTTGCCGCGCGGCCTCGCGGACCGTGAAAATAATCGCGTATCCAGGGATCGTCGGTGGCTTCCACCACCGACAGTGTATCGGCCACCAGCACGCGCTTTTGGGCGATGACGGCGACCCGGTCGCAGCTCGAGTACAGCGTATCGAGATCGTGGGTGACCAGAAAGACGCTGAAGCCCAGGGCATCGCGCAGGGTCACCAGCAGGCGGTCGAAGGCGGCGGCGCCGATAGGGTCGAGGCCGGCGGTGGGCTCGTCGAGGAACAGCACTTCCGGATCGAGGGCCAGAGCGCGAGCCAGTGCGGCGCGCTTGATCATGCCGCCGGAGAGCGCCGCGGGGTCGAGTCGGGCAGCATCGGCAGGCAGCCCTGCCAGGGCCAGCTTGACCCGCGCCAGGCGTTCGGCATCAACGCGCGACAGGCCGGCATGCTCGATCAGCGGCAGGGCGACGTTCTCCTGAAGGTTGAGCGAGGAGAACAGGGCGCCGCGCTGGAACAGCACACCAAAGCGACGTTCGATGCTGGCACGGCGGCTGGAAGGCAGACGCTGCAGCTCCTCGCCGAAGACACGGATGGAGCCGCCATCGGGTCGCTTGAGGCCGACGATGCTGCGCAGCAGTACCGACTTGCCGGTGCCGGAGCCACCCACCACGCCAAGTATCTCGCCGCGCCGTATGTCCAGATCGAGGCCATCGTGCACTACATGCCGGCCGAAGCGGTTGACCAGGCCGCGAATCTCGACGATGGGTTCCGAACCGCGCATCACCAGCCCATCTCCATGAAGAACAGCGCGGCCAGGGCATCGAGCAGGATCACCATGAAGATCGATTGCACCACGCTCGAGGTGGTGTGCTCGCCCACCGACTGGGCGCTGGCCTCGGCCTTGAACCCTTCCAGACAGCCGATCACGGCGATCACGAAGGCGAACAGCGGTGCCTTGGCGATTCCCACTAGGAAGTGACCCAGGGGAATGTCGCGCTGCACGATGGCGAGGAATTGGGCAAAGGAGATGTCGAGCGCCATGGCACACACCAGCGCGCCGCCGAACATGCCACAGAGCATGCCGATCAGGGTCAGGATCGGCAGGCTGATGGTCATGGCGAGTACCCGAGGCAGCACCAGCAACTCCATGGGGTCGAGCCCCTGGGCGCGCAGAGCGTCGAGCTCTTCGTTGGCCTTCATCGAACCGATCTGGGCGGTGAAGGCGCTGGCGGTACGGCCGGCCAGCAGGATGGCGGCGAGCAGCACGCCGAATTCTCGCAGAAAGGCATAAGCGACCAGGTTCACCGTGTAGATGGTGGCACCGAAGTCGCGCAGTACCGTGGCGCCCAGAAAAGCCACCACTGCGCCCACCAGAAAGGTGAGCAGGGCGACGATGGGGATGGCGTTGAGTCCGGTTTGCTGTACGTGCGCCACCAGCGAGGTGAGGCGCCAGCGCCAGGGGGTGAGTAGCGTGGTCAGCAGCGTGCTCAGGGTCAGGCCGATGAAAGCGATCAACTGAAGCTGCTGGCGGGCGAGCTGCTCGACTATCTGCCCCAGGCTGGCCAAGGCCGCCAATGGGGCAGGCCGGGGCGCAGGCGGTGGCACCGGGCTGGTGCGGGAGGCTTCGGCCACTGCCTCGAGCAGTGCCTGGCGCTCCGGGGGCAGGCCGGGTGCCCACTGAGCGACCTCCAGCACGGCGTCGGGGCCCAGCAGGTCGACCAGCAGCGAAGCGCCTGAGGTATCCAGCTCGCCGAGCTTGGTCAGGTCGACCGAGTCGGCCTCATGAACCCGCGCCACGGCGTCCCTGAGCCTGGCATAGTGCGGCAGGGTCCAGTCGCCCACGGCGCTGAGGCGGTGGGCCTGCTGTTCCAGCATGCCGGGACGGGAAGCGGTGTCGGGCATGGTGAGTGGTGCTTCTCTCCCTGAAATGGTGGCTTAGAAACACTGCATAAATGCCTGCGCGAGCGTATCGCTGCGTTGCGCGGTGCCGAAGCGTCGGACCGTCGGAATCCTCACCTATACCCCATAGGCTCCGGTTGACGCGAAGCCTGCGGCTTCTCGCCCCTTCGGGGCCAGCCTACGGCTGTTTGTCGCTTCGCTCGGTACTGTGCTCCGTGCGCTACATCTCGCTCGCCAATTTCTTCAGCGCTTCCATAGATAATTTCACCATCACTATATCGTCATACGCCGTTGGGCGACAGCGGCCCGGGCTTGCCTGGCGCGAGTTCGCGCTGGGTCAGCCGGTGCCGTGCTCGAGCTCGCCGAGAATGCGGCGTGCCACTTCCTTCAGCCGCGGCCCCAGGTTGTCGATCATGATCGAATGACTCAGCCGATGGGCGGCTCCGCCGCAGTTGATTGCCATCACCTCGGCACCATCCTCGAGCACCAGAGGAGTGGCAACGGCACTGATCTGCGACTGCCAGTCGCCTTCGGAGAGACAGAAGCCGTAGCGGGCGTAGTCCTCCTGGCTGCGCCTGATGCCCTTTTCCAGCGCTGGCCAGTCGGCGCCGTGGGCCCTGGCCAGGTCTGCCATGACCGCTTCACGACGGGACTCGGAAAGACCGCAGAGCCAGGCGCGCCCGATGGCGGTGGTCGCCATCGGCAAGCGCGAACCGACGTCGAGCCGCACGATCAGCGGGCCGCTGCCGTGGCAGCTCTCGATATACACCATCTCGGTCTTGTCGGCCGCTCCCAGGCTGACGTTGCAGTCGGTGGCCTCGGCGAACTGCTGCATGAAGGGGCGGGCGATCTCGCGGATGCCCTGACTGGCCAGGAAGCGGTAGCCCAGGGCCAGGATGCCGGGCCCCAGGCGGTATTTCTCCAGCCGCGTGTTGTGGCGTAGATAACCGAGCTGGGTCAGCGTATAGGTCAGCCGCGACACCGTGGGCCGGGGAATTCCGGTACGACTGGAAAGTTCGGCATTGCCGAGATATTCCTCACCGGGGGCAAAGGCGCGCAGCAGTTCGAGACCGCGGGCCAGGGCAGTGACGAAGTTGCGGTCCTTGGTCGATGGGGCGTCGTCTTCCAGCGGGGCGGGCTTGTTCATGGCGGTTCCCTGTCGCGAAATCGTTTGGCGGAGTATCGCATAATGCTCCGGGCGGGTGCGTTGGAGGCGCCGGCCCGGGGCGGTGTGACGATCAGCCGTTCATTCTTTCGATGATGCAGGCGATGCCTTGCCCGACGCCGATGCACATGGTGACCAGCGCGTAGCGGCCACCGCCGTCTTCGAGCTGACGCAGGGCGGTGAGGACCAGGCGAGCCCCGGAAGCTCCCAGCGGGTGACCGATGGCAATGGCCCCGCCGTTGGCATTGAGCCGGCTGTCGTCGGGGTCGAGTCCGAGCTGCTGGGCGCATCCCAGCACCTGCACGGCGAAGGCCTCGTTGATCTCTATCACGTCCATCTGCGCGAGGGTCAGGCCGGCACGTTCCAGCGCCTTGCGGCTGGCCGGTACCGGCCCCAGCCCCATCACCCGAGGAGGTACCCCGGCCACGGCGCTGGCCACGATACGTGCCCGCGGAGCCATGCCCGCCCGCTCGCCGGCGGTCAGACTGCCGACGATCAGCGCCGCGGCGCCGTCGTTGAGACCGGAGGCGTTGCCGGCAGTGACCACGCCGCCTTCGAACAGTGAGCCGAGCCGGGCCAGCTTGTCGACGTTGGTACCCGGGCGTGGGTGCTCGTCGCGGTTCACTGTCAGTGGCGGCTGCTTGCGCCCCTGGGGCACCTCGACGGCCAGCAACTCGTCGTCATAGAAGCCGCGGGCCAGGGCTTCGGCGTAGCGCGCCTGGGAGCGGGCGGCGAAGAGATCGCTCGCCTCGCGGCCGATGCCCAGGTCGTGAGCCACGTTGTCGGCGGTCTCGGGCATGCTGTGGCTGCCGTACTCGCGGGCCAGCCAGGGGTTGGGGAAGCGCGAGCCGATCACGGTGTCGTACAGCGGCTGGTTGCGGGCGAAGGGCGACTCCGCCTTGCCCAGCACGTAAGGCGCCCGCGACATCGACTCCACGCCACCGGCCAGGAACAGCTCGCCCTCGCCGAGTCGGGTCGCCCGAGCGGCATCGATCACCGCAGCCAGGCCGCTGCCGCACAGGCGATTGAGCGTCTGGGCCGCCACCTCGACCGGCAGGCCGGCCAGTAGCCCCGCGTGACGGGCCACGTTGCGCGAGTCCTCGCCGGCCTGGTTGGTGCAGCCTGCCAGCACTTCTTCGTAGGCGACGGCTGCAAAGCCGTTGCGCTCGACCAGCGCCTTCAGCACATGCCCCAGCAGGTCGTCGGGACGCACCGCAGCCAGGCTACCGCCGTGGCGGCCGAAAGGTGTACGCAGCCCGTCATAGATATAAGCGTCTTGCATGGTGGCTCCTTGGGGCATCAGGCGGCTGTCAGCGGCATGTCGAGGGTCGCACGGCGGCGCAGCCAGGGGCTGGCGCGATAGCGGGGATCGCCGGTGGCGGCCAGCATGTTGTCGAGAATGGTGAGGATCCGACGGCTGCCGTAGTGGTCGCCCATGGCTAGCGGCCCGTGGGGATAGCCCAGCCCCAGCTCCACGGCGCGGTCGATGGTGTTCGGCGCGGCCACGCCCTGCTGGGCGATCTCGCAGCCGACGTTGACGATGCAGGCCACCACCCGCTGCAGCACGAAGCCATGGCTGTCGTCGAGCACGCTGACCGGCGTGCCGTCGTGGCCCAGCAGGGCCATCGCGGCATCGCGATAGTCCGCCTGGGTGGCCGGCGTGGTCATCAGGCTGCGGCGTCGTTCGAGGCCGGCCAGCAGGTCCACGGCCACGCAGCGCCCAGCGGGCAGCCCCAATCGCAGGGCACAGGCGGTGGCATCCTCACCCAGCGGCGCGACCAGGCAGAGCGCCTCGGCCGAGGGCGCCTCACCGCTCTCTACTGACCAACCCGCAACGCGTACCAGTTCGGTGAGCTGGCGGCGGGCCCCGTCATCCTCTGCGCCGATCCAGACCGGGCGCGGTTCGGCCGGGGGCGGCGGCGTCTCGTCGGGCACCTGTGTCTTGCCTTCCACATAGCGGTAGAAGCCTTCGCCCGTCTTGCGTCCGAGCAGGCCGGCCGTGAGGCGCTGACGAGTGAGCGGTGAGGGGCGAAAGCGCGGCTCCTCGTAGTACTGCTGGTAGATCGACTCCATTACAGCATGGGAAACGTCGAGCCCGGTGAGATCGAGCAGGGCGAAGGGCCCCATGCGGAAGCCGCCCTGATCGACCAGGATGCGGTCGATGGTGACATGATCGGCGACACGCTCGCCGAGAATACGCAGCGCTTCGGTGCCGAAAGCACGCCCGGCGTGGTTGACCAGGAAGCCCGGGGTGTCGGTAGTACGCGCAGTGAAGTGACCCATGGCCTGGCCCAGTGCTTCGACCCGGTCGGTGACGTCGCTTGCGGTGCGCAGCCCCGGAATCACCTCGACGATCTTCATCAACGGTACCGGGTTGAAGAAGTGAAAGCCGATCACGCGCTGCGGACGACGACAGTTGGAGGCAATCGCCGTCACTGAAAGCGACGAGGTATTGGTGGCGAGTACCGCCTGGTCGTCGAGAATCTCCTCGAGCTGCTCGAACAGCGCCTGTTTGGCTTCGAGCTTCTCGACGATGGCTTCGATGACCATATCGCACCCGGCAAGATCGCCGAGGGTGGCGGCTTCCTTCAGGCTGGCGCGACAGCGCTCGGCCTCGCTCAGGCGCTGCTTCTCTACGGCGCGCTGCCACATGCCGCCAACGAACTCCTGCGCCTCGGTTACGGCACCTTCGCGCAGGTCGTGAAGCATCACGGTCAATCCGGCCTGGGCGGCGATCTGAGCGATACCGCGGCCCATGGCACCGGTCCCGACGATACCCAGCGTCTTGAAGGGCGGGGTCGCTGTTGAGTTCGACATGGAGAGCTCCTCTGGGTATTTATGTTCCGCTTTGCGGAACGTAATTTCGTTATATTGACTGCCATCCTAGGCTATGCCACATTGCCTGACAATCAAATGCGGTCTTTGATTCTGCCTGGCGGAATCTGCTTAGAGAAATAAGGACAGATACGCTCACCAGTTTCAAGAGTGTCTCGTCCCGATCAGCCGCCTTTTCCTGCGTGAGGACACGTCATGATTCGCGACCCCGAACTGCTCGATCAGCTCATCGATACCATTTCCCGCTTCGTACGCGAGCGCCTGATCCCCAACGAAGCTCGGCTGGCTGAGGAGGACGCCGTGCCGGCGGAGCTGCTCGAGGAGATGAAGGAGATGGGGCTGTTCGGCCTGTCGATCCCGGAGGAGTACGGCGGCCTGGGGCTGACCCTGGAGGAGGAGGCGCTGGTGGCGATGGAGCTCGGCAAGACCTCACCGGCCTTCCGTTCGGTCTTCGGCACCAACAACGGCATCGGCGCCCAGGGCATCCTGATCGACGGCACCCCGGAGCAGAAGGCCAAGTACGTGCCGCGCCTCGCCACCGGCGAGTTGCTCAGCTCCTTCTGTCTCACCGAGCCCGACGCCGGCTCGGACGCTGCCAGCCTGCGCACCACCGCGGTCCGCGATGGCGATCACTACGTGCTCAACGGCACCAAGCGTTTCATCACCAACGGCCCCGAGGCCGATGTGTTCACCGTCATGGCGCGTACCGATCCGAGCAACAAGGGCGCCGGCGGCATCACCGCCTTCATCGTCGATGGCGACACCCCGGGGCTGAAGCGCGGCCCGGCGGACAACAAGATGGGTCAGAAGGGCGCCCATACCTGCGACATCATCTTCGAGGACTGTCGGGTACCGGCCGAGAACATCATCGGCGGTGTAGAAGGTAAGGGGTTCAAGACCGCCATGAAAGTGCTCGACCGCGGCCGGCTGCACATCTCGGCGGTGTGTGTGGGTGTGGCCGAGCGGCTGGTCGAGGAATCGCTCAACTACGCCATCGAACGCAAGCAGTTCGGCGTGCCGCTGGCCGAGCATCAGCTGGTCCAGGCGATGCTCGCCGACAGCAAGACCGAAGCCTACGCCGGCCGCGCCATGGTGCTCGACGCCGCACGACGCAAGGACGCCGGCGAAAACGTCTCGACGCTGGCCTCCTGTTGCAAGCTGTTCTGCGCCGAGATGGTGGGCCGCGTGGCCGACCGGGCGGTGCAGGTACACGGCGGTGCCGGCTACATGGCCGAATACGCGGTGGAGCGTTTCTATCGCGACGTTCGACTGTTCCGCATCTACGAGGGCACGACCCAGATCCAGCAGGTGGTGATCGCGCGCAACATGGTGCGGGAGGTGAGCTGATGGCTTCGCTGTCCCGCCAGGCGCCCGACGAACTCATCTTCGGCCGCATGGCGAGCGAGCTGGTAGCCGAACTTCCTGAGCGAATCAGTACCCGGGTGCTGGAGAACGCCGAGCGCCTGGGCGCCGAGCCGGCGCTGGTCGATGGCGAGATTCGCTGGAGCTACGCCGAGCTGGGCCGTGAGATTCGTGCCGCCGCCGACTGGCTCGACTCGCTGAGCATTCGCCCGGGTGACCGCATCATGGCCGTGAGCGAGAACGGACGGGCGCTGGTCACGCTGCTGCTGGCAGCCAGCGAGCGAGACGCCTGGGTGGCCATCGTCAACTCGCGCCTCTCGGCCCGGGAGGTCGATGCGATCCGCGACAACTGCCAGCCGCGACGGGTGTTCTACACCAGCGAAGCCTCGCCGGACGCCGAGGCCCACGGTGAACGTCACGGCGCTGCCGTCCACGCATCCCCATCTCTGGGACGCTTGAGAATATCACCGCTGGCAGAAGTCGAGCCGGAGCCGGTCGAGGCCGGCGCCAATCAGGTGGCGGCGATGATCTACACCTCGGGCACCACCGGCACGCCCAAGGGGGTGATGCTGACCCACGGTGGCATCCTCTATATCGCCTCGCTCTCGGGGGGCATGCGTCACTTGTGCCAGGGCGAACGGGTCTACGGCGTACTGCCGATGTCCCACGTGTTCGGCCTGTCATCGGTGTGCATGGGTTCGCTCTACAACGGCGCCTGCCTCTACAGCGTGCCACGCTTCGATGCTCCCGCCATGCTGGCGGCATTGGAGCATGAGCGCATCACCGTTCTGCAGGGCGTACCGGCGATGTTCGCCCGTACGCTGGAGTTTCTGCGTCGCGAAGAACGAGCGCTGGTGGCCCCCGCGCTGCGCTATATCTCCGCCGGCGGTTCGCCCCTCGACGGCGACCTCAAGGGGCGCGTCCAGGCGCTGTTCGGCCTCACGCTGCACAACGGCTACGGGCTCACCGAGGCGAGCCCGACCATTAGCCAGACCCGCATCGAGGATCGCTTCGACAGCAATACCGTGGGGCGGGTGCTGCCGCTGCTGGAGTACCGCCTCGTGCCGCTGGGTGAGAGCGGCGAGGACGAGCCCGATCACGCCGGTGCGGGTGAGCTGTGGGTACGCGGCCCCAACGTGATGAAAGGCTACTTCCGACAACCCACGGCCACTCGGGCCTGCCTCACCGAGGATGGCTGGCTCAACACCGGTGACATCGCCTGGCTCGACGAGGATGGCCAGCTCTACATCGTCGGTCGCAGCAAGGAGTTGATCATCCGCTCCGGCTTCAACATCTATCCCCCCGACGTGGAGGCGGTGATCAACGAACATCCGGACGTCACCCTGTCGGCCGTGGTCGGGCGCCAGGTGGAAGGTGACGAGGAGGTGGTCGCCTTCGTCCAGTGCGAGCCCGGTGCCACGCTCAGCGAAACCGAGCTGCGCGAGTTCATCGCCCCGCGGCTGGCGCCTTACAAGCGGCCCACGCGTCTGATCCTGATGGAGTCGCTGCCGGCCACCGCCAGCGGCAAGATCCTCAAGGGACGACTGCGCGACATGGTCGGTCGGGAGGGCATGGCATGAACAAGGCCGAACAGGCGCCGCTGATGGGTTATCACTGCCAGAAAGTCCCGTAGTTCGCAGCGAAATGCCTGCTCCTCTGGGGTGAAGTCGAGGTTCATGAGACACGCTCCCCGCCAACGGCCTGGCTGGCCTGACGGTGGGGGCCGCCCAGGTGGCGAGGGTAGCCGAGCGCCTCGATGGCGAGCAGGTCGATGTCGCTTTCGCGATAGGCCCAGCCGCGCTCGGCCAGTATCAGGCTCGCGGCCTCCATGGCCGCCCGGGGATTGGCGGCATCGTCACCTGCCGCCTTGGCCAGTGACGCCAGTAGGCTGCCCTGACAGCTGACCACCACGGGCAGGCGCAGCGCCTTGAGTGCATTCGCCACGGCCTGCTGCTGCTCGGCGCTGGCTCTCAGCGCCACCAGTTCCGCCATGCTGCTATCGGCCAGGACCAGGGCCAGATCGGCGGCCGCGGTATCGAGCTCCTGTGCTGCCTCGGGAGTCAGCACAGCGATCTTCAAGCAAGCCTCGGGGCAAGCCGAGTCGGCGCCAGGGGTGACCAGGCAGGCCTGGGTATTGGCATCCGGGGCCGCCGTGAGTTCGATGCCGGCTCGCTCGGCCTTGCTGCGCAGGCGCTCGAACAGCGGGTGCGTACCGAGCAGGGCGAGGCGGGTCAGTGCTGCTGCCTCGCCGGCGTCGGGCACCTTGTGCGGTGCGCGTGCGGCGAAGAAGGCGTGGATCAGCCCGGCACGCTGAGGCGAATCCATGCAGGCGAAGAACAGCTCACGCTCGCGGCGCAGGCCATCGACCAGACTGCCTTCACTGCTCAAGGCAATCGCTTCGACGCAGCGGAAGGGGGAGTAGAGCTCCGGCACCTCGCTTTTCAGCTGGGTCCGGTAGCGCTCGATGGCCGCCGGATCGGCAGAGGGGGGCGGCAACTCACCGGTGACCCGTGGCGTAAGTTTGCCGGCCAGAACATCACGCGCTACCGCCAGGCCCACCTCGAGCGGGTCGTCAGCGTCCACCACGGCGTCGACGATGCCCAGGGCAAGTGCCTCTTCGGCACCGGCAAAGCGACCGCTGGTGATCAGATCGAGGGCCGCCTCGACGCCGGTCAGGCGTGGAAGCCGCTGGGTGCCGCCGGCGCCGGGCAGCAACCCCAGCTTGACCTCGGGCAGGCCCACCTTGGTGCCGGGCAAGGCTATGCGCAGCTGACAGCCCAGCGCCACCTCGAGGCCGCCTCCCAGCGCGGTGCCGTGCAGTACGGCAACGATGGGTTTGCCGCTGGCTTCGAAGGTAGCGATCACCTCCGGCAGAATCGGCGCCTGGGGCGGCTTGCCGAACTCGCGAATGTCGGCGCCGGCAATGAAGGTACGGCCGCGCGCGACGAGTACCAGCACCCGGGCCTCGCTATCCTCGCTGCCCCGGATGACGGCCTCCATCAGGCCCTGGCGAACGGCCTGGCCCAGGGCGTTGACCGGCGGGTTGTCGATGGCGATCACGCCGATGTCTGCATGGCGCTGGTAGCTGACCGGAGTCGTCATGGGGCGTGGCTCCCATTGGCTGGGCTTGGGTGAATTGGGTTGGTTGAGTTGGGTGAATAACGCATACGGTAGCTCATCGATCGACAGGATGGGGCAGCGTCGTTGCCCGTGGCCGTGCCTGGCGCCGGCTCCAGCGCGCCAGCAGTACGGCAGGCATCAGGGCGGCGAGGGCGTAGGCGAACAGCTCGAGCTGGCTGAGCGGTACCATGCCGCCACCGGGCAGGGCGAACAGCAGGCCGGCCATCAGCACCAGGCCGCGAGAGACGATTTCGCTCACGGCGCCGATACCGAGTCGGCCGACACCGATCAGATAACCCTGCATGGCGGAGGCGAACAGCACGATGCCGATCAGCGCCTGGACGAAGACCAGGCCGATCTGCAGCGGCTCGCCCTGCATGATCAACGCCGGATTGAGCACGAACAGGAAGGGGATGAAGTAGATCACGCTGCCCAGACGCATGGCCTGCAGCCCGGTGGCCATGGGCCGCGCGCCGGCCACGGTGGCGGCGGCGAAGGCGCCGAGTGCCACCGGCGGGGTGATGAAGCTGAGCATGCCCCAGTAGAGGATGAACATGTGCACCGCCATGGGGTCGAGGCCGCCGCCCTGGATCAGCGCCGGGGCCAGGGCCACGGCGAGGAAGATGTAGGCCGCGGTAACCGTCATGCCGATGCCCAGCACGAAGCTGGTCAGTGCCCCCATGATCAACAGCAGCGGTACGCTGCCGCCGGCGATATGTATGAAGTCGTTGGCGATGGTGCCGGAGAGGCCGGTCATCGACAGCGCGCCCACCAGCATGCCGACGCCGGCAAGAATGGCGATCAGCTCGGCGAACAGCTTGGCTGCCGAGGAGAGCGCCTCGCCAAGCTCGCGCCAGCCCCAGCGGTTGCGGCGTGAAAACTGATTGAGCACCAGGAGCAGCGCGGTAGCGTAGAAGGGCGCCACCGCCTCGCGCTGCATCACCAGCAGCATCCACACCAGCAGGGCGAAGACGAAGATGAAGTACCAGCCCTGCTTGAGGGTCTGTACCAGTGAAGGCAACTCGACGGCCGGCAGTCCCTTGATGTCGTGACGCGCGGCGTAGGCGTCGATCTGGATGAACAGACCGAGGAAATAGAGAATCGAGGGGATGACGGCGGCCAGCGCCACGGCGGAATAGGGCACGTCGAGGAACATCGCCATGACGAAGGCAGTGGCGCCCATTACCGGCGGCATCAATACCCCGCCGGTGGAGGCGCAGGCTTCCACGCCGCCGGAGAACGAGCGGCCCATGCCGATGCGGCGCATGGCGGGAATCGACAGCACGCCGGTGGTCAGCACGTTGCTGATCACGCTGCCGCTCATCGATCCCATCAAACCGCTGGAGAAGATCGAGACCTTGGCCGGCCCGCCGCGCACGTGCCCCAGCAGGGAAAAGGCCAGGTCGATGAAGAACTTGCCGCCGCCGCTCTTCTGCAGCACCACGCCGAACACGAGAAAGCCGATCACCAGGCCGGCGAAGGCCTGCAGCGGTACGCCCATGATGCTCTCGGTGCTCATGGTGTGGTACATGGCGGTCTCCTCCAGGGTGGAGGGGAACGCCTGGATGGGCCCAGGGACGATGTCGGCCACCAGCGGATAGAGCGAGAAGGCGGCGACGATCACGGCGATGGGCCAGCCACCGGCGCGCCGGGCCGCCTCGACGATCAGCAGCCACCAGGCGTAGCTGGCCATGATGGCGGTATCCGGCGCGGCGAAGGCCCAACCGCGTTCGAGAATCGATTCGGCGTGGTAGACGAAGTAGCCGCCGACGATCAGCGTGGCCAGACTCAGCGCGTAGTCGTACCAGGGAATCGGACGCTGCTGCAGCGCCGGCGTGATCGGCCACAGCAGATAGACCAGCGGTAGCAGCAGTGCCACCACGGCATAGTAGAACTGGGTTTCCAGCCCGGTGACGAAGCGCAGCCAGCCGAGATTGAACAGGTAGTCCAGCGTCATCGCCATCAGTACCACGGTCACCGCGCCGGGAATCCAGCGCAGCGCGACCGGCAGCGTGCGGATGTGGGTGACCTTCTCCTTCAGCTGGCGCGTCGATTCGTTAGGGGCGTTAGGTGTGGTCATGGCGGCGTCCGTGAATCGGGAAAGGGGCGGCAGGGCCGCCCCGAGATCGGGCTGAGGCCCCGGCTCACTCGAAGACCGGGTCGAGGCCGGCCTCGCGCAGCGCTTCGGCGCGAGCCTGCATCCAGGCCGTCTCGAACTCCTCTTCGTCGTCGGGGGCGTCGCCGAGGAAGTCGTTCCAGGTGGCGAGCAGCAGCTCCTGGCGTTCCACCAGCGCCTCCTGATGCGCCTGCATCTCATCGGTCCAGACACCGATCTCCTCGTAGTACGCCACTACCGCATCGTGGAACGGCACGACCCACTGCAGATCCTGGTATTCGAAGGCGTACCCAACGGCACCGGGGGCGGCATCCTTGTAGTCGTCGTAGTTGTCCTGCAGTGCCTTGATCAGGCCGTAGGCGACGTTGTCGTCGAGATCCTGATTGGCCACCACGATCGGATAAGGGTAGCTGGCGCTGGGCACCGGGTTGTCGGCGCTAACGTTGCCGGCCCCGGCGGTGACCTCATGGGGGCGGAAATAGGGCGCCACCGCCATCATGCGCTCCCAGCCCTCGGCGTCGTCGGGATCGAGCACCGGCCAACTGATGCCGCGCGGGCTACTGGCGAGCTGCTGCGCCGGCGGTGTGACGGTGGTGGTGAAGGAGGCGTCCGCGTTGCCGGCGATGATGCCGTCGAAGGAGCGGGCGTAACCGGGGAAGTCGATGCGCTCGACGTCGTCCCAGGTCAGGCCGCCGAAAGCCAGATAGGCTTCGGTGCCCTTGTTCAAGGCGTCGTCACCGCGGATGTAGGCGATACGCTTGCCGGCCAGGTCGGCCGGAGTCTCGACACCGAGGTCGCCGGCAACGGCCAGCGAGAGACCGAACGAGGCGGTGGAGGTGGTGATCACCCGGATCGGCTGGGGACCCCAGTCGCGGTTGGCGAACATCATGACGCCTTCGGCGCCGTAGTAGCTGGCGATGCCGCAGGCGCACAGATCGACACGCCCCTGCTTGAGCGGGGTCATGCGTGAGACGTCGTTGTCACCGGGCAGAATGCGTACCGAGGTGCCGTAGTGATTCTGCAGCATGTTGCCGATGGCCACGGCCTGGGCATAGCCGCTGGAGTTGGTGCCATAGGCGGTCCAGGCCATGGTGCGGGGGAGTTCGACCTCGCCGGCCTGGGCCACCGTAGCAGCGAGCAACGAGAGCGGAAGTGCCGCAAGGACGAGTGAGCGGGACAGCTGACGCATAGGAGACTCCTGTAGGATGGATGATTGTTGTTTTGCTATGCGGTATTTGATTCCGAAACTGAAACCGATACTAGAAAGACGCCTGGGCGGTGTCAACGAATGCGCGAGCGTCGCGTGCCGGCGAGCTTCCGCCACGCGGAACCGCCCTGTGGATGACTTCCAAAAGGCCGTTGAATTAACGAGTTGGCAGCGATCGAATGGCGCCAGGAGAAGAGGGTGTTAGACCAAGGTTCAATGCCCGGAGGAGCGATCTCCGGGCGTCTGGTTTACTGCGAGGGACGTGAGAGTTCGCGCCAGGCGGCGAACGTGCTGAGGAAGACCCGCCCCGTCATGTCGTCGAGAAAATCGCTGCACTTGAGGCGATCCATGACCGGGCCTTTCACTTCGGCCAGGTGCAGGGTGACGCGGGAGTCCTTGAGCCGCGCGTTGATGGCATCGAGGCTCTCCAGCGCCGAGGCATCGATCAGGTTGACGGCCGAGCAGATCAGTACCACGTGCTCGAGCTCCGGGCGAGTGGCCACCAGGTCGTAGACGGTGTCTTCCAGGTAGCGTGCATTGGCGAAATAGAGGCTTTCGTCGATGCGCAGCAGCGCCACGTGGCTGGCGGTCTCGGTCTCGTGACGCTCGACGTTGCGGAAATGCTCGGTGCCGGGAATACGACCGACCAGGGCGCTGTGAGGGCGGCTGGTGCGGTAGAGAAACAGGCCGATCGAGATGGCGACCCCGCTGATGATTCCGGTCTCGACGCCCTCCACCAGGGTCAACAGGATGGTTACCGCCATGGCGAAGAAGTCGCTGCGCGAATAGCGCCAGGTCTGACGGATCAGGGGAATGTCGATCAAGGTCAGGATCGAGACCGTGATCGTCGCCGCCAGGGTGGCGATGGGCAGGTAGGCCAGGGCCGGCGTGAGAAACAGCGTCACGGCGCCGATGCCGAGGGCCGCGAACATGCCTGCCAGCGGCGTCTGGGCGCCGGCGTCGTAATTGATCACCGTTCGCGTCAGGCCGCCGCTGACCGGCATTCCCGAGGTGAAGGCAGCGGCGAGGTTGGCCCCGCCCAGCCCGACCAGCTCCTGATTGGGCGAGATGCGCTCGCGGCGTCGGGCGGCCAGCATCTGCCCCATGGAAACCGATTCGACGAAGCCCACCACGCTGATCAGCAGGGCAGGAACCAGCAGCGCCTGCCACAGTGAGATATCGAAGCCCGGTATGCTCAACGGCGGCAAACCCTGGGGAATGTCGCCGATCACGGCGACCCCGATGGCATCGAGTTCGAATTGCCAGGTCACGAGCGTCGTCACGATCACGGCGAAGACGGGGCCCGAGCGGGTGATCAGATCGGCCAGCGGGCGGGAGAGACCAAGGCCGCGCAGCGTGGAGCGACCGTACTGGCGCAGCAGCAGCAGGAACAGCAGGCTGCCTGCGCCGATGGCCAGAGTCGGCAGATGAATGGCAGGCAGGCCGCGGACGAGTTCGACCAGTCGTGGCAGCAGGTCGCGAGCGGTAAGCTTCACGCCGAGCAGATGGCCGATCTGGCTGGCGGCGATGAGCAGGCCCGAGGCAGCGAGAAAGCCGGCGATGACGGGATGGCTGAGGAAGTTGGCCACGAAGCCCATGCGCAGCAGCCCCATGAGCAACAGCATGAGGCCAGACAGAAGAGAGAGAATCAGGGCCGCCTGCAGATACTCGGGGGTGCCTGGCGTGGCGACACCGGACAGTGCCGCGCCGGTCATCAACGCGACGATGGCCACCGGCCCCACGGCCAGGGTGCGGCTGGTGCCCAGCACGACGTAGGCCAGCGCCGGCAGCAGGCTGGCATAGAGGCCCACTACCGCCGGCAGCCCCGCCAGTACGGCATAAGCCAGCGACTGAGGTATGACCATCACGGTGACGATCAGGCCCGCCAGCAGATCGGCACCGCCCAGGCGGCGGTTGTAGTGGGGGAGCCATGTCAGGATCGGCAGGTAGCGTCTGAGCATCCCGTCTCTTGTTCGTCAGGGGAATGGGGCTAACCAGACTAAACGATATTGGTGGTAGGGTTGAGTCTTGGTTAGCATCAGGTGAAACAACGTACTCGGCAAGACCACTCATACTAACTCAGGAAATGCTGAGCAAATCGACGAGCGAAATGAAGCGGCTAGGTTCGTTCCCGACGAACCAACGCACTTCCCACATCCCTGTGGGTCGCAAGGCGCGCCGTGCAGCGCAGTGATTCGTTCGCGCATCTGTGCAGCGTTTCCCACAATCAGGACACGCCATGAAGCCCGAAACCATCGCCCTACATCACGGTTACGCTCCCGACGACCAGCACGCCGTGGCGGTGCCGATCCATCAGACGACCTCGTTCTCCTTCGACAGCGCCCAGCACGCCGCCGACCTGTTCGATCTCAAGGTCGAGGGCAACATCTACTCGCGCATCATGAACCCCACCTGCGCGGTGCTGGAGCAGCGGGTTGCCGCACTGGAAGGCGGCATTGCCGGTCTGGCCGTGGCTTCCGGCATGGCGGCGATTACCTATGCGATCCAGACCATAGCCGAAGCGGGCGACAATATCGTCTCCATCAGCGAACTCTACGGCGGCACCTACAACCTGTTCGCCCATACCTTGCCGCGTCAGGGAATCGAGGTGCGTTTTGCCGACAAGGACGACATCGCCGGGATCGAGTCGCTGATCGATGCGCGCACCAAGGCGGTGTTCTGCGAGAGTGTCGGCAACCCGTCCGGCAGCGTGGTCGACATGGCCAGGCTGGCCGAGGTCGCCCATCGACACGGCGTGCCGGTGATCGTCGACAACACCGTGCCGACACCTTTCCTGTGGCGGCCCATCGAGCATGGCGCCGACATCGTGATTCACTCGGCCACCAAGTATATCGGCGGTCACGGCACCACGGTGGGCGGCGTCATCGTCGATTCAGGCAAGTTTCCCTGGGCCGAGCATGCGCAGCGTTTCCCGCTGCTCAACGAGCCGGACGTCTCCTACCACGGTGTGTGCTACACCCGCGACGTCGGTGAGGCCGCCTTCATCGCCCGGGCCCGGGTCGTGCCGCTGCGCAACATGGGGGCCGCGCTCTCGGCCCAGGCGGCCTGGAACCTGCTGCAGGGGCTGGAGACACTTGCGCTGCGCATCGAGCGTATCTGCGACAATGCGCTCAAAGTGGCCGAGTATCTGGAAGCGCACGATGCGGTGACCTGGGTGCAGTATGCCGGCTTGCCCGGCCACAAGGATCACGAGCTGGCTCAGCGTTACATGGGCGGTAGGGCCTCGGGTATCTTGAGCTTCGGCATTCAGGGCGGCCGCGAGGCGGGGGCACGCTTCTACGACGCTCTGGGCATGATCCTGCGTCTGGTCAACATTGGCGATGCCAAGACCTGCTCGTCGATCCCGGCGTCGACCACCCATCGGCAATTGAGCGATGAGGAGATGGCCGCGGCCGGGGTGACGCCGGACATGGTGCGGCTCTCCATCGGTATCGAGCACGTCGACGATATCATCGCCGACCTGGAGCAGGCGCTGGCTGCCAGCCAGCGCTGATGGCACGGGCCGCCTTGCGCGGGCGGCCCGCTTCATATCGGCTCGTTGCACAGTCCAATTTCCAGGTCATCGGCCGCAGGGTCAGCGACTTGAGTCGTGCTTTGGTATGTCAGGCCAAAGTGGTGATGCGCATACTGCTTACATGGCGTTAATCTCGAACGACCTCTCCAATAACAAAGAGATCTGACACCATGCGGACCCTGTTGCTTCTATTGGCCGCAGCTACACTGGCCGGTGGATTCTTCCTTGTGTACTTGAACGGTTCAGGTTGGCATGCCTATGCCGGTCTTGGGTTCGGTTTGGTGTCAGGGGCCGTATGGGCTCTGAGCGGCATGGCGGCAGTCTATAGGGCTGATGCCAATACGCTTGCCGAGGGGCATTTCCACACCTGGCTGCCGTTTACCCGTGACTACCTCTCGCTGCGCCGCATGGCCCATGGCCTGATCCGCCAGGCCAGCGCCACGGCCATCGCCTCGGCCGAAGTGTCCCACCATGCCGACCGCATGGACCACCGGCTCGAGCGCCAGGAGCAGACGGTCCGGGAAGCCTCATCGAGCATGGCGGCCATCACGTCGGCCATCGAGCAGGTGGCTGCCAGTGCCGCCAACGTGGCCACACTGGCCAGCCGTTCGCGGGATGCCAGCCACGTCAGCCGCGAGTCGCTGAGCCAGGTCATCGAAGAGATGCAGGCCCTCGCCGAGCGTTCCGAGGAAGCCCTGGAACTGCTCAACGTGCTGAGTCAGAAAGCCGACAGCGTGCGCCATGTCACCTCCCTGATCGAAGAGATCGCCGAGCAGACCAATCTGTTGTCTCTCAATGCTTCCATCGAAGCCGCCCGGGCCGGTGAGCATGGTCGCGGATTCGCTGTGGTTGCCGGCGAGGTCCGTCAACTTGCCGGCCGCACGGCGGACGCGACCCGCAATGTCGAGGCCCTGGTGGGCGACATCGGCGACAGCAGTCATCGAGTGGTCGATACCATCGGCCACCTGATGCAGCGGGTGGGAGAGCGGGCTAAGGAGATGAGCAAGGTGGGCGAGCAGCTCACCGAGATGACCGGGCACTTCGATCAGGTCGAGGGCGAGATTCGCTCCATCGCCGTGGCGATGGAAGATACCAACAAGCATTCGCAGCGCGTGGCCGGCACCCTGAGCACGCTGCAGGAAGATGCCGAGCAAGGCAACCGCGACATGCATGGGTTGGCCAGCCAGGCCCGGGCGCTCATGGCCGGTGCCGAGGGGGTCGACGCGGCGCTGGCACAACAGCGCCTGGAAGGACGCCATCAGCAGGTGTTCGAGGCGGCCCGGGAAACGGCAGTCAAACTTGGCAAGTTGCTCGAATCCGCCATCAAGAAGGGGGAGCTCGACGAGCATACATTGTTCCACGCGACCTACACCCCCGTTCCCGGCACCAACCCGCAGCAGTACGTAACCGGTTTCGTCGATTACACCGATGAGCACTTCCCGCCCATCCAAGAACCGCTGCTCGAGCGCCTGGGCGTTGCCTACGCCATCGGCATTGATCGGCGTGGCTATATTCCCACTCATAACGTCGCGTCCAGCCGACCGCCCACCGGCGACTACGAGCACGATCTCAAGTTCTGCCGCAATCGGCGCATCTACGAGGATGCGACGGGTCAGCGTTGCGGTAGCCATGAACAGACGCTACTGCTGCAAACCTACAAGCGCGATACCGGCGAAGTCATGCACGACCTCTCCGTGCCGATCTACGTCGAAGGCAAACACTGGGGTGGGTTCCGCGTAGGCTACAAACCGGAAGTTGCCTAATGCGGTCGGTTCGGACCGAGGTCGGTCAGTCAATAACGGTGGCGGGCCATGAAACGCTCGTCCAGCCAGCGCTTCCAGAGCAGGCTGCTGCGGCCGGCCCACCACAGCCGGCCACGGATGGCCAAGCCCTGGTCGTGCCCTAGATTGAGGATGGTCAGCGCCTGGGCCTGGGGTCGGTAACGCTGCAATGGTCGGCCGTGAAGCCGGGCCTCGAGATTCGCCAGCAGTACCGGGGCCTGACGCACGCCGTAGACCCCCAGCCGGGGCAAGACGTATTCCACCAGGGCGGCACAGTCGCCGGCAGCGAACACGTCCGGGTCGTCCACGCTCTGCAGGGTGTCGTGCACGGCCAAGCCCCTGCTGCCAAGCGTCAATCCCAGACCGCCAAGCGCGCCCGGCGGGGCCAGGCCGCCGGCATGAATGACGTGATCGCACTCCAGCAGGCGCATGGCGTCCTGGCCCCTGGTCACGCCCTCCTCTGCAATCAGCAGGCCGCCCCGGTGGTGCGAGACGGCACGCATTCCAACTCGCACCTCCACGCCGATGCGGCGCAGATAGCCTGCGAGCCAACGTCGTGCACCGGATGGCGCCGTTGGAATCAGCTTGCGCGAGCTGGAAACCAGGGTAATGGCGGCGGGCGCCGCGTACCTGACCGCTAGGGAATGCAGGTTGCAGGCCAGCTCCACGCCGCTGGCGCCTCCGCCCACCACCACCAGCGCAGGGTGCTCTCCCCGCTCGTAGGCGCTTGTCAGCTGATGGCGAAGAGCGATGAGTTGTGCGATGGGCTTGACCGCCCAAACTCTGGGGCCCTCGGAGAGGGCAGTGAGCGTTGGGGCGCTAGAGCCCAGATTGAGGGAAATCAGGTCATAGTCGAGCGTGCGGCCATCCGTCAGCTGAGCCTTGTGCTCGCTCCGATCCAGTCCCGAGAGACGACCGCGAATACTTTCGAGCCCATACCGGCGGGCAAGCCGGACTGGATCGATGCGAACCTCGGCGGGGGCATGCGTGCCGCCGAGTACGCCGGCGGCCATGCCTGAATACCAGAAGGCGCCAGGATCGACGATGGTCATGTCTGCAGCGGCCAACCGACGGCGATGCCGCATCAGATAGAGGTGGGCATGGCCGGCACCGATCAGGACGATGTGCGGCCGGCCACCTCCTCGCAGCGCCGACATGGAGTCAAAGCCTCTCGCTTTTGCTTTGCTGCGGTGCGCCGGCCGGAGCGAGTGGAGAGCGGGACCTGTCGTTCCAGGCCGACCATGAGTAGAGGGCCAGGCTGGCCCAGATCAGCCCGAAGGTGCCCAACTGCACCATCGACAGAGGCTCGCGGAACACCAGCAGGGCGATGAAGAACTGAATGGTGGGGTTCAGGTACATCAAGAAGCCCAACGTAGCGAGGCGCAGGCGTCGCGCCGCGCCGGCGAAGGCCAGCAGAGGGAGGGCGGTAATTACGCCGCTGGCGATCAACAACAGCGTGAGCCGTGGCCCGTCCATGAAGTGAGAGAGTTCGGCGGTACTGAGCCAGGCCAGGGCCATCAGCCCCAATGGGAGCAGCAGCAGGGTTTCGACGAAAAGCCCGGACAGCCCGTCCAACGGGACCTGCTTGCGCAGCAGGCCGTAGGTGCCGAATGTCAACGCCAGTGTCAGGCTGATCCATGGCAGCTCACCCAGCAGCAGGAGCTGGATGACGATGGCCGTGCCCGCCAGCAGCACCGCGATGCGCTGCAGTCCCGCCATGGCCTCGCGCAGTACCAGCAGACCCAGCGCCACGTTGACCAGCGGCGTGAGAAAGTAGCCGAGACTGGCCTGAAACACTTGGCGGGTCTCGACGGCATAGATGTACAGTCCCCAGTTGATGGCGATGAGCACGGCGCAGCCAAGCACCCGGCCCAGGCGGCGTGGCTCCGCCAATGCCCGGCGAATCGGCCCCCAACGCTTTAGCAGCGTCACCAGCCCGACCAGGAACAGGCAAGACCAGATGATGCGATGGATCAGCACTTCAAAAGCAGGAACGCCCTCGAACAGGGCGAAGAAAAGAGGAAAGCAGCCCCACATGACATAGGCGAGCAGGCCGAAGCCGACACCTCTGGCGGCTTCGCGATCCGTGAGGGGCAACACTGACATTTTCGACTCTCTAGTAGTGTGGAAAGCTGTGGTTTGGAAAGCTGTAGCGTGGAAAGGCTTAAACTTAGCAGGCTACGGTATTGATCACCATGCTCTTATGCAGCCGCATGCGAAACGGCATCCGGGCTGACGCACGGCGACGCCTGGGGTAGGCTGAAAGCAAGTAACCATTCTTGGGCAAGACACACAGCAAGGGAACCAACATGAGCGATTTGCGTACCACCCTGGTGCAGTGCGACCTGCGCTGGGAGGACCCCGATGCAAACTGCCGCCTGCTCG
This sequence comes from Halomonas sp. MCCC 1A11062, assembly GCF_021404355.1. Lineage (NCBI taxonomy): Bacteria > Pseudomonadati > Pseudomonadota > Gammaproteobacteria > Oceanospirillales > Halomonadaceae > Halomonas > Halomonas sp. MCCC 1A11062. The sequence continues at coordinate 103,771 of NZ_JABFTW010000008.1, read as the reverse complement.
ACGAACTGCTGGGTGAACTCGGCGGCGAAGAGACCGATCTCATCGTGCTGCCGGAGATGTTCTCGACCGGTTTCACCATGAACTCCCGGGAAATGGCCGAATCCATGGCCGAAAGTCGCGCCGTGGCTTGGTTGAGCGAGCAGGCCCGCAAGCGCAACTGCGTCGTCACCGGCAGCGTGGCGATCGTCGAGGACGGCCAGTACTACAACCGCCTGGTTTGGGCACGGCCGGACGGCAGTCTTGTCACCTACGACAAACGGCATCTGTTCCGCATGGCCGGCGAGCATGAGCGGTACTCCATGGGGCACGACAGGGTCATCGTCACGCTCAAGGGGTTTCGCATCCTGCTCAGCGTCTGCTACGACCTGCGCTTCCCGGTGTGGCTGCGTCAGAGCCCCGAGCCCGGCGAGCATTTCGAATACGATGCGCTGCTGTGCGTGGCCAACTGGCCGGCGCCACGGCGGCACCCGTGGCGAATCCTGCTGCAGGCCCGCGCCATCGAGAATCTGTGTCCGGTCATCGGGGTCAACCGGGTCGGCGAGGATGCCAACGGCATGCAGTACGCCGGCGACTCGATGCTGGTGGACTTCAAGGGCGAGGCGCTCATCGATGAGCCTCACGGCACCACCTTCATCAAGACCGCCACGCTCTCGCATGCCGATCTCGAGGCCTTCCGCGAGAAGTTTCCCGCCTGGCGCGATGCCGACCACTTCACGCTGGCCGATGGGGTCGGGTTCTGATGCGTCTGGATCGATTTCTCGCGGAAACTACCGAGCTGACTCGAAGCCTGGCCAAGAAGGCGCTGCACCGTGGTGAAGTCACCCTGAACGGCGCCGTGGTAAAGCAGGCCGCGACGAAGGTGGGCGAGGATGACAGGGTGGAGTGGGACGGCAAGCCCCTTGCGCTGGTTGGATTGCGCTATGTGATGTTGCACAAGCCCACCGACGTGGAGTGCAGCGCGCGGCGCGGGCTCTATCCACGCGCTGTGGATCTGATCGAGCTGCCCAAGGCCGAACGACTGCAGACGGTAGGGCGACTCGACGTCGACACGACCGGACTCGTGCTGCTGACGGACGATGGTCAGTGGGCGCATCGTGTCACATCGCCGCGACGGCGCTGCGCCAAGGTGTATCGTGCCACCCTGGCCGAACCGCTGGTGGGGGATGGGCTAAAGGTAGCCATCGCGCGCTTCGAGGAAGGTCTTCTGCTCGATGGGGAGGAGAAGCCGACACTACCGGCGGATCTCGTCATGCGCAGCGACCATGAAGCCGAGCTGACGCTGTACGAAGGGCGCTACCATCAGGTCAAGCGCATGTTCGCTGCCATCGGGAATCACGTCACCGCACTGCACCGGGAGAGCGTTGGGGCGCTGACGTTGGGCTCGCTAGGCCAGGGAGAGTGGCGCGAACTGACTGCTGACGAAGTGGAATCCTTCGACTGATCAAGTGATGGCGGATGCATACGTCTCGCAGCGATCGCGTCCGCTGCGTTTGGCATGATAGAGGGCCGTATCAGCCAGTTGGAGCAGGGCGCAGGGATCGTCGGTATGGGTCGGATAGCTGGCGATCCCGCAGGACAGACCGACGCTGCCGAGAGCGCTGTCGCCATGCTCGAAACGGTGCCTGCGGACCGTATCGAGCAGGCGCTCGATGGCCTCTCTGGCCTGTCCTTCGGACGTCGAGGGCATGAGAATGACGAACTCCTCACCGCCAAGGCGGCAGACGACATCCGCCTCGCGGAAATGCTCACCGATCAGCCGTGCCGTGGTAATCAGCACGCAATCCCCGGCTTCATGACCGTGCAGGTCGTTGAAGAGCTTGAAATGGTCGATATCGAGCATGGCCAAGGTCAGGGGCGCGCCGCGTTTGGCAATGGCGGCCTCGCGGGCAAAGATCTCATTGAAGTAGCGGCGGTTCTTGAGCCCGGTCAGAGGGTCCTGGTAAGAGAAGATGCGGAAGCGTTCGACCAGTTGCTGCAGCTCCTTGGTGCGCTCCGCCACCTCCTTTTCCAGCCGTTGGTTGAGTACGACCAGTTCGCGCTGGGTACGGGCGTAGTGGCGCAGCGAAATGGCCACGATGACGAGGCTGAACAGGAGCGCACCCAGGCTGACCGGAATGCGCTGCCAGGCCAGCAGGCCATGAGCGACCGACATGTCCAGCAGGAGCAACAGGCCGAACACGCCGTAGGCGGCGATGATCAGGCGCTGCTCCCCATCAAGCCGCTTGAGACTGCCGATGAGCAGGGCGAACAGCAGCGGCAGGCTGATTGCCAGCAGGGCGTCGAACACAGGAAAGGTGCTGGACAGATTGACGATGCCAGCAAGGGCCAGGCCGATAGCCAGCAACCAGTAAGTCAGGTGGAATTGCCAAAGGTAGCGAATCCAGCGTTTGTGCCGCCCGGTAAACCAGGTTTCCAGTAGCAGCCCGATTCCCACCGGCAGGGCATAGTAGCCACCCGCAGCCATATAGTCCCACGCCAGCGGTTTGGCCAGCAGGAACTGGCTGGCCTGGGTTTCGGCCAGGATCATGATGCCGGAGGCGAAGGAGAACAGCGCAATGCCCAGGTAGTTTCGGCGTCGCTGCTGCACCAGGGCGAAGCCGGCGGCGAGCAGAGCAAGCAGCAGGCAGAAAGCGCTGACGGCCAGATCGGTCGCCGAGCGCTGGAGTATCATGGCGAACAGGTCGGGGCGATCCATCAGACGAACTTCGCCCCACAGGCCGATATCGGTGTAGTTGGAATAGATCCGGAAGGAAAGCTGGCGGCCGGCGAAATCTTCCGGAAGGCTGATCATGTGCCACGGCCAGCCCACGAACGGCCCCTCGCCGCGCTCGTCGAAGCTGCCATGCTGGTAGATCAATACGTCGTCCAGGAAGGCCTGGGCAATGAGATCGATGCTGTAGACGTACAGCACCGGATCGCGCCATTCGCCTGCCGGCAGGCTGATCCTGAACCAGGCGTGCCGTTGACCATCTCGTCCCGGCGGGTTGGAAGGGAAGTCGATGCTGTGCCAGGCGCCCTCCGATGAGGTTTCGACCAGCCACGCTGGCGTGCCGTCTGCCAGATAAGGTGAGTCTCCCCAGCGATACTCCCAGCCCTCGTCGAGATCCAGCGCCGATGCCGAGGCAATGGCTGGCCACAGAAGCAGCACCAGTGACAACGTTAGGCAGGGCCACAGTAGCGGGGCAAGGCGGCGCATGAGTGACGTTCCCGGTCAGTAGGATTCACATTATGTCACGGTGTGCGTTGAAATCGCGTGGTGATGTTCTAGCTGCTAGTTTTATACCGTTATCTTTTATGGTTTTCTTCCGTATACGAAAAGTCGGAAACATCAATCATAAGCAGACAAGCCCGCAGCCTTGACCAAGGCCCGAGTGTAAGCGCTGGTAGGTTCAGCCAACAGCGGCAGACATTCCCCCTGTTCCACCAGCTCACCGTCCTTGAGTACCAGAACGCGATGCGCCATGGCACGAACCACCGCGAGGTCGTGGCTGATGAACAAGAAGCTCAAACCACGCCGAGCCTGCAGGTCACGTAACAGCTCCACGAGCTGCTTCTGTACCGTGCGGTCGAGGGCCGACGTGGGCTCGTCGAGAACGACCAGCGCGGGTTCCAGAATCAGCGCCCTGGCCACGGCAATGCGCTGGCGTTGACCACCCGAGAACTCGTGGGGATAGCGCGCGGCACAATCACTCGGCAGCCCGACCTCCTTGATGGCGGCCGTCACCCGCGCGGCGACTTCCTCTTCGGAAAGCTCGGGATAATGGAAACGCAGCCCCTCGCTGATGATGTCCGAGACGGGCATGCGCGGCGACAGCGAGCCATAGGGGTCCTGAAACACGACCTGGATACGGCGGCGCCGCTTGCGCAGGGCATTGCCGGTCAGTCGGTCCAACCGTTCTCCATCGAGTTCGATCTCCCCGCGCGACTCCACCAGGCGCAGCAGGGCCATGGCCAACGTGGTCTTGCCGGAACCGGATTCGCCGACGATGCCCAAGGTTTCACCGGGGGCCAGGTGCAGGTCGATCGGCTTCACCGCCTCGAAAGCGGGCGGGCGCTTGGCGAACAAGCGCTTGGAGCGCTGAAAGCTGACCGAGACGCCACGTGCTTCGAGCAGGCGGGCCGTCGAGGTGACCGGGGCGGGGCGTCCCGTCGGCTCCGCATCCAGCAGGGTACGGGTGTAGGCGCTGCGGGGCGAGGAGAAGACGTCGTCGACCGGGCCGGTTTCCTGCTCCTGGCCGTTGTAGAGCACGCAGACGCGATCGGCATGGCGCCGCACCAGATTGAGGTCGTGGGTGATGAAGAGCATGCCCATGCCATGTCGCTCGCGCAGCTCGGCAAGCAGGGCGAGGATGTCCTGCTGCACGGTCACGTCGAGTGCCGTGGTAGGCTCGTCGGCAATCAGCAGTTCAGGATCGTTGGCGATGGCCATGGCGATCATCACGCGCTGACGCTGGCCGCCGGAGAGCTGGTGCGGCCAGGCGTCGAGCAGCTCATCGGGCCGCGGCAGCTTGACCTGCTCGAGCAACTTGCGGCTGCGCTCACGTGCCGCGCGGCCTGACAGCCCCTGATGCAAGCGCAGGGTCTCGCCGATCTGCTTGGCGATGGTGTGCAGCGGATTGAGCGAGGTCATCGGCTCCTGGAACACGAAGCCCACCCGTCTACCCAGCAGCGACTGCCATTGGCGCTTCTTCAACGCGGCAAGATCCGTCTCGCCCAGCCAGCGACCGCCGCTGACCTGGGCGTTGTCCGGCAGCAGGTTCATGGCACCGAGCGCTGAGACCGACTTGCCGGAGCCGGACTCGCCGACCAGTGCCAGGGTTTCACCACGATGAACCTCCAGCGAGAGCTCCTGGAGTACCGGCTTGTCGCCGAAGGCAATCGACAGCTTGTCGAGGCGAAGCAAGGGCTGCGAATCAGGCATTGGGCTGAGTCCTGGTCAACGGGGTGGCGCTGAGTGCGTGCTGAATATGGCGAGGATCGAAGGCATCTCGCAGCCCCTCGCCGATGAAAACCAGCAGCGAGAGCATCAGCGACAGACTGACGAAGGCGGTGATGCCCAGCCACGGAGCATGCAGATTGTTCTTGCCCTGGGCCACCAGTTCGCCCAGGGAGGGCGAGCCTGGCGGCAGGCCGAAGCCGAGGAAGTCGAGAGCCGTCAGGGTGGTGATAGCGCCGGTGAACAGGAACGGAATGAAGGTCAGCGTGGCGACCATGGCATTGGGCAGTACATGACGCCACATGATCAGCCTCGACGGCAGGCCCATCGCCTTGGCCGCGCGGACGTACTCCAGGTTGCGCGCGCGGAGGAATTCGGCGCGCACCACGTCCACCAGGCCGAGCCAGGAGAACAACAGCATGATACCCAGCAGCCACCAGAAGCCGGGCTGTACCAGGCTGGCCAGAATGATCAGCAGGAACAGCACCGGCAGCCCCGACCATATCTCTGTGAGCCGCTGGCCGATCAGGTCGGTCTTGCCGCCGAAGTAGCCCTGTATGCCGCCGATGATCACCCCCATCACCAGCGAGCCGGCGGTAAGCACCAAAGCGAAGAAGACCGACAGGCGAAAGCCGTAGATGACCCGGGCCAGCACATCGCGCCCCTGATCGTCGGTGCCCAGCCAGTGGCGGGCGTCGGGCGGCGATGGTGAAGGCCGCATCATCTGCATGTCCAGCGTCTGGTAGGAGAAAGGAATCAGCGGCCAGAGCGCCCAGCCGTTCTCCTCGATCTGCTGCTGGATGAACGGGTCGTGATAGTCCGCCCGGGTAGGCAGGAAACCACCGAACTCGGTTTCGGGATAGTCCACCAGCAGCGGCACGTACCACTGCCCGTCGTACTGCATGACGATGGGCTTGTCATTAGCGATCAGCTCCGCCGCCAGACTCACCACGAACAGGGCGAGGAAGATCCACAGCGAGATCCGGGCACGCCGGTTGCTGCGAAAGACATCGATACGACGGCGCGCAATGGGGGAGAGCTTGGAGGTGAAGGCAATGGGCATCGTCTCAGGACTCCCGGGTCTCGAAATCTATGCGCGGGTCCACCCAGACATAGGTGAGATCGGAGATCAGCTTCAGAATCAGACCGATCAGGGTATACAGGAACAGGGTGCCGAAGATTACCGGGTAGTCGCGCTGCATCACCGCCTCGAAACCGAGCAGGCCAAGCCCTTCGAGGGAGAAGATCACCTCGATCAGCAGCGATCCGGTGAAGAAGATCGTGACCAGCGCCCCGGGCAGGCCGGCGATGATGATCAGCATGGCATTGCGGAACACGTGGCCATACAGCGTACGCCGGTCACTGGCGCCCTTGGCTCGCGCCGTCAGCACGTATTGCTTGTGGATCTCGTCCAGGAAGCTGTTCTTGGTCAGCATGGTCAGGGTGGCGAAACTGCCGATGGTCATGGCCGTGACCGGCAGGGTGATGTGCCAGAAGTAATCCTTGATCTTGCCCCAGGTGGAGAGCTCCTCGAAGTCCGGCGAGGTCAATCCGCGCAGCGGAAACAGGTCCCAGTAGCTGCCTCCGGCGAACAGCACGATCAGCAGAATGGCGAACAGGAAGCCGGGAATGGCATAGCCGACGATCACCAGCCCCGAGGTCCAGACGTCGAAGCGTGAGCCGTGATGCAGCGCCTTGCGTATCCCCAGCGGGATCGAGATCAGATAAACCAGCAGCGTGGTCCACAGGCCCAGCGAGATCGACACCGGCAGGCGTTCGATCATCAACTCCACCACTGGCCTATCGCGGAAAAAACTGTTGCCGAAGTCGAAGGTGGCGTAGTCGCGCATCATGGTCAGGAAGCGGATGTGAGCCGGCTGGTCGAAGCCGAACTGCTGCTCGAGCTGCTCGATGAAGCGCGGATCGACGCCGCGAGCGCCGCGCGACTCATCCTGTACCACCACGTCGCCGCCGCCGGCATCCAGACGGGTACTGGCCATGGCGTCCATGCCCTCGAAGCGGGCCAGCATCTGGTCGATGGGCCCGCCCGGGGCGGCCTGCACGATGATGAAGTTGAGCAGCATGATGCCGATCAGGGTCGGGATCATCAGCAGCAGGCGGCGCAGGATGTAGCGACTCACGATAGATCATCCTCGTAGAAGCTTGGGTAGCAAACGGTGACTGCCTATCTGCGTCGCAGACGGCGGTTCAACTCGGCTTCGCGGGCGGTGTCCACCCACCAGGCCGAGAGGTCCAAGCCATACTTGGGAAACGGCTCCGGATAGCCGAACTTGTCCCATACCGCTATGCGGGTTTCGCCGGAATGGTACTGGGGAACGGTGATGAAACTCCACAGTAGTACCCGGTCCAGCGCACGCGTGGCGGTGTTGAGCTCCTCCCGGCTGTCGGCGCGAATGATGCGTTCCACCAGCTCGTCCACCGCCGGGCTCTCGAGCCCCATCAGGTTGCGGCTCTGGGGCGAGTGGGCGAACTCGCTGGTCCAGTATTCGCGCTGCTCGTTGCCGGGGTTGTTCGACTGCGGGAACTGGCCGACGACGATGTCGAAATCGAAGCTGCGCAGACGGTTGAGGAACTGGTTGATGTCCACGATGCGCAGCCGGCCCTGCACGCCAAGGCGCGACATGTTGCGCAGCATCGGCTGCACCACGCGCTCCATGCCGCTGTCGAACAGCATCACCTCGACGGTGAGAGGGCGTCCACGCTCATCGACCAATCTGCCGTCCCGTACCTCGTAGCCGGCTTCGAGCAGCAGATCGTAGGCAAGCCGCAGGCGTTCGCGAAGATCCTCGGGATGATCGATGGGTACCGGACTGTCGAATACACGCGCGGGGAGTTCATCGCGATGGGGTTCGAGCAGTTCGAGCTCCGCTTCGCTCGGCAAGCCCTCGGCGGCCATCTCGGAGTTCTGGAAATAGCTCTCGGTGGGGTGATAGGAGTCGTAGAACAGGTTGGCGTTGAGCCAGGGGAAGTCGAAGGTCAGGTTCAGCGCCTCACGAACGCGGGGATCCTGGAACTTGTCGCGGCGCAGGTTGAACACGAACGACTGCATGCGCGAAGGCTGACCGTCCGGCACGGTGATGCGCTTGACCAGGCCGTCGCGATAGGCGGGAAAATCGTAGCCGATGGCCCAGGTGGCCGCGCGGGCGTCGATGCGGTAGTCCATCACACCCGCCTTGAAGGCTTCCCAAGCGATGTCGCGATCGCGGTAGTAGTCGTAGATCAGGCGGTCGATGTTGTGCCGGCCGACGTTGACCGGCAGGTCGCGCCCCCAGTAGTCGTCGTCGCGCCGATAGACGATGCGCCGACCGGGCTCGACGCTGGCGATTCGGTACGGTCCTGAACCGGGATGGCGTGCCAGCGTCGGAGCGCTGAAGTCGCGTTCTTCCCAGTAGTGCTTGGGCAGGATTGGCAGTTGACCGACGATCAGCGGCAGTTCACGCGAGTGGTTGGTGGAGAACTCGAAGCGCACGATATGAGGATCCAGCGCCACGACCCGTTCGACGTCGGCGTAATAGCCGCGATAGAACGGATTGCCCTCCTCGATCAGCAGGTTGAAGCTGAACACCACGTCTTCGGCCGTTACCGGCTCGCCGTCGTGAAAGCGGGCCTCAGGGCGCAGGTCGAACTCGATCCAGTAGCGCTCCGGATCGAGCCGTATGCCTTCGGCCAGCAAGCCGTAGACGCTGAACGGCTCGTCGGCGTTCTCGGTGAGCAGCGTATCGTAGATCTGGCCGATGCCGATGGCCGGCGTGCCGCGGATGATGAAAGGGTTGGTCGAATCGAAGCTGCTGCCTACCGCCGCCTGCGTCATGGTGCCACCCTTGGGAGCATCGGGCTCCACATAGGGAAAGTGGCTGAAATCTTCGGGCAGGGCAGGCTCATCGTAGAGAGCCAGGCCGTGGACGGTAGGAACGGTATCGGCACCGGCCGCGAGCGGAGAGGCCCACCCGCCGATCAACAGGCAGCAGCACAGCGTGGAGCGCAAGACGAACCGCATCTAAGACATCCTTGGTAGGGGCTATCCCGGAAAATCGAGCATTACCGCCATAAGGTGTCAGGCCACCCGTCGCTTGTAAACCTCGGTTTGTGCTGCGTTGCTGCCTATTTTACCGTGCGGCCAGGCTGCGATGAGGAATCTCGAGCGTCTGGCCCACCTGAATGGTGTCGCCACGCAGGCCGTTATGCTGGCGTAGCTCGGCCACGCTGATGCTATGACGAGCCGCAATGGCAGAGAGACTGTCGCCTCGTTGCACCAGATATTGGCTGTCGCCAGCCGGCGCTGGTGCTGTTTGCGGTGCCGGAGCGCTCAGCTCGGCCAGTATCAGCTCTTCCTGTTCGACCGGCACCAGCACCACCTCGACCGTGGACGGGTTGGCGCTACCGTTGGTAAGGCCGGGATTGAGCGAGGTGAGTTCCGAGGCGGCAACGCCAGTCGCCCTGGCCAGTTGGGAAAGCTCGATGGGCCGATTGACCGGCACCTTGGCAAAGGCAGGCGCATCGTCGATCTCGGGCAGGGCGACACCATAGGCATCGGGATCTTCGATGATCGCTGCGATGGCGTTCAGCTTGGGCAGGTATTGCATGGTTTCGTTGGGCAACTGCAACTGCCAGTAATCACCGGCTTCGCCGCGAGCTTGAGCGCCATGCCGCGCGCGGTTGACCGTACCGGCGCCGGCGTTGTACGCCGCCAGCGAAAGCTCGATGTCGCCTTCATACCACTGCTCGGCCTGCAGCTCGATGTAGTCCAGCGCGGCGTGAGTGGCAGCAACCACATCGAGACGCCCATCGTAGCCGCCATGCCGGCGCAGCCCCAGGGCATCGGCGGTCCCGGGCATGAACTGCCAGAGCCCGGCTGCGCCCCGGTTGCTGCGGGCATGGGGGTCGTAGGAGCTTTCGACGAAGGGGATCAGGCTCACTTCGCCGGGCAGCCCGCGCAGTTCCACCTGCTCGGTGATCCAGGCCATCCAGGGGCGGGCGCGCTCGATGATCTCGACCACGTTGTGGGGGTTGGCGCGGTAATGCTCGATCCAGTGCTGCACCCGGGCGTCATGGCGACGATCCTGCCACGCCAGATTGTCGCGCAACCGCTCCCAGGCATCTCCCGGCATGGCCTCGAGATTCAGGTCGTCCCAGAAATGGTGAGTGGGCAAGGCAGGTGAGGCGCCCGGATGAGGTGATGCCAACAGCGCCGGGCTGGTCGCCGACAGCGCGCCAATCATGGCGATACCCCCGGCAAGTGCCAGCGTCCACTGCCTCGTCGTTCGATAAGTCATGCGTTCTCCTTCTGGGCATTCGTCGTCGCGTTGCCCATGGGATTCGTCGATTCTTGAAAAGCCGTGTCTTGAAAACGTGTCTTTAAAATCGATGTCAGAAACCGTCTTTCCAGGCACGCAGGGTCGCGAAGGTGCTCTGGTCGGTTTCGGTATTGCCATGCTGAGAAGCGGTGGCGCGTACGTCCGGGTCTGCACAGCGCAAGAAGGGATTGATGCGCTTCTCGCGTGCAATCTGGCTGGGCAGAGTGGGGCGGTCGTGCTCGCGGGCACGCCGAGTTTCCGCCAGGGCATCGGCAACGTCCCGGTTGTGCGGGTCCGCCGCCTGAGCAAATTTCAGGTTGGCCAGGGTGTACTCGTGAGCCGCGAAAACCAGAGTGTCGTCCGGCAGCGCGGCCAGGGTCTGTAGAGAGCGGTACATCTGCTCCGGGCTGCCTTCGAACAGCCGGCCGCAGCCCCCCGCAAACAGCGTGTCGCCGCAGAACAGCAGTGGGGGGATGCCAGCCGTGAAGAAGGCGATATGATCGAGGGTATGGCCGGGCACCTCGTGGACGTCGAAGCGACGTCCCATGACGCGGCAGGAGTCGCCTTGACCGACTCGCTGCGTCAGGCCCGAGATAGCCGGGTTGTCGGGGCCGATGACCTCGGGTGAATAGCGTTCGATGAGCTCCGGCAGGCCACCCGTGTGGTCGTGATGATGATGGGTGACGAGAATGGTGCCGAGGGCGAGGCCTTCCTGCTCCAGCGTCTGGATGACCGGCGCCGCATCGCCTGGATCCACGACACAGGCTTCCGGGCTCGTATCCTGGCGCAGTAGCCAGATATAGTTGTCGCTAAAAGCGGGAATCGGTGTCACGCTCAGCATAGGCGGTCTGTCCTTGTTGCGTCGTCAACCGAATTGTCAACCGAAATGAATGCAGCTCGCCGGTGTTTCCCATTGCGTCCGGCGTCACTTGGGGTCGCCAGCATGCGAAACATGGCGACGAAATAGCGGCCAATTAGCCAAAAATTGCCTGCAAAACCGGTGATCATGGAGGTAATGGTCGGAAATGTCAAATCCGCACGGAGCGGCCACCTTGGCTCAGCTGTATCGAGAGGGGCATCGCTACTGGTCCAGCGAGAACGGACAGGCGCATTGGCGTGCCGAACGGGCCTGCCTGGGTCCCGTATGTGAAAGCCTGCACGGCGGCCACAGTCTTGAACTGGGAATGGGGCCTTCGCTGACCGACATGTCACCCATCCGCCATAACATTCGCTGGGCTCCCACCGCCGAGCTCTCCGAGTCTGCGTCGAGCCTGGTCTGTCCGCTGGACGCGCTCCCTCTGCCGGATGAATGTCTGCATCTGGTCATCGTGCACCACTTGCTCGAACTCGTGGAAGAACCGCACCGGCTACTGCAGGAAGCAGCTCGGGTCACGGCGGACGATGGCTGTCTGATCGTACTGGGCTGGATGCCGCTGGGCATTACCGGCCTGGCACGGCTCTCGCCCAGGCGGCGTAACCGCTTGCCCTGGCGTGGTCACTGGAGAACCCCGGCAAAGCTCGGAGACTGGCTGGCGTTTGTCGACTTTCGCATCGAGCGGGTAGACTATTGCGGCTTTCATCTTCCTGGCAGCCTACCTAACAATGCCACGCTCGAAACTCTCGGGCGGCGGCATAACGTGCCGCTGGGCGATAGCTACATCATTCGTGCCAGACGCCGAGCGCGCCTCGTTCAGAGTCAGCGACCCAAGCTGCGCATTCAGAGCAGCCTGGGCGGCGGAGCCCTGGGTCATGCGACGCGTGTCGGAAGTACCGCGCCGGAACCAAGTAGAAGGACCACCGAAGTTGAGTGACAGTGAGCGCGATCAGCCCCTCCCCAGCGTGACGATACACACCGATGGTGCCTGCCGCGGTAACCCGGGCCCGGGGGGGTGGGGGGCCGTACTGGAAAGCGGCAGTCACGAGAAGACCCTCAATGGCTTCGAGGCGAACACCACCAACAATCGCATGGAGTTGATGGCCGCCATCATGGCGTTGCGCACGCTCAAGCGCCCCTGCGAGGTGGAGCTCTGGACCGACTCCGAATACCTGCGGCTCGGCATCACCGAATGGATCCACGGCTGGATGAAGCGCAATTGGAAGACGGCCAATCGTCAACCCGTCAAGAATGCGGAGCTTTGGCGCGAGCTGCTCGAGGAGACTCGGCGCCATCGGATTCATTGGCATTGGGTCAAGGGGCACAGCGGCCATCCCGGCAACGAGCGCGCCGATGCGCTGGCCAACGCCGCCATCGATGCCCACCGGACCAGCTCCAAGCCCACCATCACTCAACCTGAGTCCTAGCCATGCGTCAGATCGTGCTGGATACCGAAACCACCGGTATCGACCCCCGGGAAGGCCACCGCCTGATCGAGATCGGTGCCCTTGAGCTCGTGAACCGCCGATTCACGGGACGCACCTACCATCAGTACATCAATCCCGAGCGCGAGGTCGAGGCCGAGGCCATCGGGGTGCACGGCATCACCAACGAGTTTCTCGAGGACAAACCGGTCTTTTCCGCGGTCGCCGATGAGTTCTGGGCATTCGTGCGCGGTGCCGAACTTGTGATCCACAACGCCGCGTTCGACGTCGGCTTCATCGACCACGAGTTCAACCTGCTTCTGTCGGCTCGCGGTGAGCCACGCCTGGGGCCGGTGGCCGAGCACTGTCGAATCCTGGATACGCTGAAACTGGCACGCGAGCGCCACCCCGGCCAGCGCAACAACCTGGATGCCTTGTGCAAACGCTACGAGATCGACAACGGTCATCGTGTGCTGCACGGCGCCTTGCTCGATGCAGAGATCCTGGCCGAAGTCTATCTGGCCATGACCGGTGGTCAGACGGCGCTGTCGCTGGATGCGGAGGAGAGCAGCAGTAGCGACGCCATGGCCAGCGGCCTGTCCATCAGGCGCCTTGCCTTGCCTGCCGGCACTCTGCGCGTGGTGCAGCCCGGCGCCGAGGAACTGGCTGCCCACCAGGCCAAACTCGACCAGATTCGTCAGGCATCGGGCAGCTGCCACTGGGACGCGCTGCTAGGCCAGACGCACGAGGCCAGCGATGCTGCGCCGTGAGCTACCGCTCGGCTGTAGCTACGGCCGCCTGATTCGTGTGGCCGATGGACGCATTGCCATCGGCCCGGATGGTAGCCCGCTGCAGCCGGAGCAACCCTGGCCCCAGAGCGTGCAGCCACTGGCCTTCTGGCATGACGAGCCGATCGCGCTGTCGGTGGAAGAGCATGCCGACGAGAGTTGGCCCGACGGACGGCAGTGGCTGGCACGGCTACCGGAATCCTGGTTTCCGCTGATCTCCACCGCGCTGCAGGTGGCAGCCTGGATACGCGATCATCGCTTCTGCGGGCGCTGCGGAGCGCCCTCGGCGCGGCTCGATGCCGAATTCGCCATGCACTGTGAGCAGTGCGGGCATCGTAACTATCCGCGCATCTCGCCCTGCATCATCACCCTTGTCACTCATGGCGAAGCCATGCTGTTGGCTCGCAGTCCGCGCTTTCCGCCGGGACGCTACTCCACGCTGGCCGGCTTCATCGAGCCGGGCGAATCGGCCGAGGAGGCGGTTCACCGCGAGGTGCACGAGGAAGTGGGCGTCAGCGTAGGGCGCATACGCTACTACCGCAGCCAGGCTTGGCCCTTTCCCCACGCCCTGATGCTGGGCTTCTTCGCCGAAGCCGCCAGCCGGCGCATTCGCATCGACGGCATCGAGATCGCCGACGCCGCCTGGTTCACGCCCGGCCGGCTGCCCCAACTTCCGCCGACATACTCCATATCCCGGGCGCTGATCGAAACCCACCTGGCCGAGGTCGCGGGCGGGGTCGCGCGTAAATGACAGGCGGTGGCTTGCAGTAATGAAAAGGGCCGCCTGTTGGCGGCCCTTCGACGCTGTGTCGACGCGGGTCGATCAGCGATTAGGGAACAGGCTGGTGAGCTTGGTGGCCAGCATCACGTTACCGGTGGCCTTGAGCTTGCCTGTCATGAAGGCCGTCATGCCATTGACGTCTCCAGTCATGATGCCTTTCAGGGTATCGGTGCTCATGGAGAGCGAGACGGAAGGGTCGTCATGCTCGCCCTCCTCGATTGCCAGGGTGCCATCCTTGACGACCAGATAATGGCTGCCGTTGTCGCTGAAGTGGAACTGGAAGACATCGTCCATGCCCTTGGCGGCCTGGGGATCGAAGCGCTCTTGCAGTTTATCGAGGGTCGAGATGGACATGGTATTTCCTATGGGTATTGAGCCGGGGACTTGAGAACCTGTTTGTCAAAGGTTATTTCAAACGATCGTTTCAATCAAGTCCGTTGTCAATGTCCTCGGTCGAGGTCACGATTGGCAATCAACCAACGGAGGGAGTGGCAACGTGAATGAATGGCTGATGGATATCGGGCGCTTCATCGTACAGATGTCGGTACTCACGCTGCTGGTCGTCGTGGCGGTGGTGGTCATTGCCCGGATCAAGGGCGAGGGCCGCGAGCGCACACGGCTGAAAATCGAGGAGTTGAACGACCGGCTGGAGTATCGCCGGCGACGCCTGACCCTGGCCGCCACCGAGCCCAGTGCGCGCAAGCGCCTGGTCAAGGCCTTTCGGCGCGACGACAAGAGCCGTTCCCGCAGCCGCAAGTCGCCGTCCGAGCCGCGCCCCACGGTATGGGTGCTGGATTTCCGCGGTGACATCAAGGCCTCGGGCGTGGGGCGCTTCGCCGAGGAGATCTCCAGCGTGATCGCCGCGGCCGAAACGGGGGACGAGGTCGTCGTGCGTCTCGAGTCCGCCGGTGGTCTGGTGCACTCCTACGGGCTCGCCGCCGCCCAGATGGATCGCCTGCGCGAGGCCGGGCTGAAGACTACCGTCTGCGTGGACAAGGTTGCTGCCAGCGGCGGCTACCTCATGGCATGCGCCGCCGACCAGTTGCGCGCCGCACCGTTTGCCGTACTGGGCTCGATCGGCGTTGTCGCTCAGCTGCCCAACGTTCATCGCCTGCTGAAACGCCACGACGTCGATGTCGAATTGCTCACGGCCGGCGAGTACAAGCGGACGCTGACCGTCTTCGGTGAGAACACCGAAGAGGGGCGTGAAAAGTTCCAGTCCGATCTCGACAACATTCATGCTCTGTTCAAGCGTCACGTGGCCGAGCGGCGCCCTGATCTCGATATCGAAGCGGTGGCCACGGGCGAGGTGTGGTACGGGCGGGAGGCCCTGGACAAGGGGCTGATCGATGAGCTCGGTACCAGTGAGGCTTATCTGGTATCGCGTATGGAAGAGGCACGTATCATCGGCGTTCGTCTCGAGACCCGCCACCCGATGGGCGAACGGCTGGGAATGGCAACCAGCAAGGCCGTCGAGGGAGCCATCATGCGTGTGCTCGAGCGCCTCGACGCCAGCCGCTGGGAAAAACGCTGAGTGCGGCGTCGCAGCCGCTCACGCCTCCTGCAAACGCACCAGGGCGTCGATCATGCGACGCGCCTGTTCGCCCTGCAGCGAGTAGTAGATGGTCTGCGATGCCCGGCGCGTCGACACGAGCCCTTCACGACGCAGGATCGCCAAGTGCTGCGAGAGGGCGGATTGGCTCAGCGAAAGCCGCTGGTTGAGTTCGGTCACCGAAAGCTCGGCACCGTCCAGCAGACACAGGATACGTAAGCGATTGTCGTTGGCCAGTGCCTTCAGCAGGGCAGTGGCGTTGTCGATGGCCGGGTTGCCAGCTTGGAGAAGCCGGCTTGCAGCGCTGTGCGAGGTGCTCATGATGTTCTCCCCATATTGCCCGAGCCACAGTGGCTTGACTCAGGGCTTGGCGGCTTCAGGCATCTACCTCGGTCCGGGACAAGACAGCGCAAACGACATGTCACAGCCGTTGCTGTTCGGCAGCGCCCAATCTTGGTCATGGCATTGCTGATTTAGTCATCATTGATAGTGACTTCCTCCCTGTCAAACGGAGAATCAACCAAAGTCGCTATTTCCTCCTTGCTGCTCCTCTCTTTTGCTTCTCATTGTCAACAACCCGGTGGCGCCTGACGACAATGTGCCGGCTTTTTTCTCGATATTAGCCGATGGTATGAAGGAAAAACCGAAGAAAATCTCTAAAGTGTCAACAATCAAGTTCTCTTCGATGTCGGACAGATGCCCATGCCAGCCTACAAGAACGAATACCAACGCTCGATCGAACAGCCGCAATCCTTCTGGGCCGACCAAGCGAGCCGGATCCCTTGGTTCACGTCGCCCAAGACCGTCCTCGATTACGACGAGCAGGGGCACGCTCGCTGGTACACGGACGGCGAACTCAACCTGTGCCACGCCGCCCTGGATCATCATGTCGACCAGGGGCGAGGCGACCAGCCGGCCATCTATTGGGACTCGCCCGTCACCGGGGGGAAACGCACGCTGACCTACCGCGAGATGCGCGACGAGGTGGCACTGTTCGCCGGCGCGCTCAAGGGGCTCGGGGTGGAGAAGGGCGATCGCATCGTCATCTACATGCCGATGGTGCCGGAGGCGCTGGTGGCGATGTACGCCTGCGCGCGCTTGGGCGCCGTGCACTCGGTGGTATTCGGCGGTTTCGCCCCTCACGAGCTCGCCGTTCGCATCGACGACGCCAAGCCCAAGGTCGTTGTGGCGGCCTCCTGCGGCGTCGAAATCGACCGGGTCATTGCCTATCAGCCGAACATCGCTGCAGCGATCGAGCTGAGCGAGCACAAGCCCGATGCTTGCATCTACCTGCAGCGTCAGCATCAGTTGGCCGAACTCGGTCCGCGCGACCTCGATTGGGCCGAGCTGCTCGAGAACGCCGAGCCGGCCGACTGCGTGCCGGTGAAGGGGAGCGATCCTCTTTACGTTCTCTACACTTCCGGGACGACCGGCAAGCCCAAGGGCGTGGTACGCGACACGGCGGGATACGCCGTAGCACTGCATTACTCGATGGAAACCATCTACGACGTGGCCCCGGGCGACGTGTTCTTCTCGGCCTCGGACGTGGGCTGGGTAGTGGGCCACTCCTATATCGTCTATGCCCCGCTGCTGCGTGGCTGCACCACCGTGGTCTACGAAGGAAAGCCCGTCAAGACGCCTGATGCCGGCGCCTTCTGGCGGCTGATCAGCCAGTATCGGGTCAAGAGCTTCTTCACTGCGCCGACGGCCTTCCGCGCCATCAAGAAAGAGGACCCTGACGGCATCCTGCTGCAGCAGTACGATATCTCCTGCCTCAAGGCGCTCTATCTGGCGGGTGAGCGCCTCGATCCGCCGACGTTCCACTGGCTGGACGACCTGCTCGACGTGCCGGTCATCGACCACTGGTGGCAGACCGAGACCGGCTGGCCGATAGCAGCCAATCTGCAGGGGCTCGAACCGATGCCGACCAAGGCCGGCAGTGCCACCGTGCCGGTGCCCGGTTTCAACGTGCAGATCCTCAACCGGGAAGGGGAGCAGGCCGCGCCGATGGAACAGGGCAGCGTGGTCATCAAGCAGCCCATGCCGCCGGGCTGTCTGGTCGGCGTATGGGGCGATCCCCAGCGGTTCCACAGTGCCTACATGGCCGCCTTTCCCGGCTATTACCTGACCGGCGACGGCGGCTACTTCGACGAACAGGGTTATCTCTTCATCATGGGCCGCACCGACGACGTCATCAACGTGGCCGGACACAGGCTCTCCACCGGCGAGATGGAAGAGGTGGTCGGCGCCCACCGGGCCGTGGCCGAATGCGCAGTGATCGGCATTCACGATGCCCTGAAGGGGCAGATACCGGTCGGCCTGGTCATCCCCAAGGACGGTTTCGATGGCGACGAGGTCACCCTGGAAAACGAGCTGATCGCGCTGGTGCGGGAGAAGATCGGCCCGATCGCCTGCTTCAAGCAGGTGCTGGTGGTCAACCGCCTGCCCAAGACCCGCTCGGGCAAGATCCTGCGCAAACTGCTGCGCAACATCGCCGACGGCAAGGAGTACGGCGTTCCCTCGACCATCGACGACCCGGCAAGCCTGCAGGACGTGCACGAAGCCATGAAGGCGCGTGACGTGGGTTCGGCGCACGAGGCACGCCAGGTCTGATCCTCGAGCGCTGAGCCGCCACCCGGCGGCTCAGCGCTCCATCCTCGCTTCGTCTTCTCCTGTCTGCGGACGGGCATTGGCCAGTGCCAGCGGGCCACGTATAATCCCTGCCTCATTCCGGCACCCGACGATACGGGCGCCGGCGAGGGTTCCCTCACCCCTCGTCATCGACTTGGCCGCCGTGGCGGCCGTCAAAAAAGGATTCACTCATGTTCGTCTTGTCCGAAGCGCAGCAGCGACGCTGCCTACTGCTGCTGGTGTCGTTTCACATCCTGGTCATTGCCGCCAGCAATTATCTCGTCCAGCTGCCGTTCACGCTGTTCGGTTTCCATACCACCTGGGGGGCGTTCAGCTTTCCTTTCATCTTTCTCGCCACCGACCTCACCGTGAGGCTGTTCGGCAAGGAGCCGGCCCGCGCCATCATCATGCGCGTGATGCTGCCTGCGCTGCTGATCTCCTACGTCGTCTCGGTCGTCTTCCCCCGTGGCAGCTTCGCCGGCCTGGAAGCGCTGGGCGAGTGGAACCTCTTCGTGGCGCGCATCGCCTTGGCAAGCTTTGCCGCCTACGTGCTCGGCCAACTGCTCGATGTACAGGTCTTCGATCGCTTGCGCAGCCTGCGAGCCTGGTGGGTCGCCCCGGCCGTTTCCACCGTGCTGGGCAATCTCGCCGATACCGCCGCGTTCTTTGCCATGGCCTTCTATCGCAGCCCTGATCCCTTCATGGCAGCCAACTGGGTCGAGATCGCCACCGTGGACTATGTCATCAAGCTGGGCATCAGCCTGTTGTTCTTCCTGCCGCTCTATGGCGTGTTGCTGAGCTCGCTGAGCCGCAGGCTGGTGCAAATCACCGGGCAGCAGGATCTGGCACCGCAGCGGCTCTGAACGATGCTCAGACCAAAATGCCCGGGCCCACACGCTCATGTAAGGGAGGAAGGATGACCGTCGAACTCAATTTCCAGGATAGCGGTGGAGAGGGTACCCCGCTCATCGTCGTCCATGGCCTGCTGGGCAGCGCCGACAACTGGCGCTCCCACGTCAAGCAGTGGCAGGAGCAGCGCCGGGTAATCGCGGTCGACCTGCGCAATCACGGTCGCTCGCCCCACGCCGATGGCATGAGCTATGGCGAAATGGCCGAGGATCTGCTGGCCCTGATGGATCGCCTGGGAATCGACCGGGCACATCTGCTGGGGCATTCCATGGGTGGCAAGGTGGTCATCAGTCTGGCCCGCATGACGCCACAGCGAGTGGCGTCGCTGATCGTGGCCGACATCGCACCGCAGAAGTACGGCCATGGCCACGACGCGGTCTTTGCCGGCCTGCGCAATCTGCAGCGCGGCAGGCCGGAAAACCGACGCGAGGCGGATGCACTACTGGCCGAACATGTCGAAGAACGTGGCACGCGCCTGTTTCTCGCCACCAACCTGGAGCGCGATGCCGAGGGCATGCTGGCATTGCGCGTGGGGCTCGACCAGATCGAGACAGGCTACGAGGAGATCATGCAGGCGCCTGCCGGTGAGGGCGCTTTCGATGGGCCGGTGCTGGTGCTGCGTGGTGGCCGTTCGCACTATGTCCCGGATTCGGCGCTGCCGGCGCTGCGTGAGGTATTGCCGACGGCCGAAGTGGTGACCCTGCAGGACGCCGGCCACTGGTTGCATGCCGAGCAGCCCGAAGCCTTTCAGGCCAAGGTCAACGCTTTTCTCTCAGCCTTGTCAGCCTGATTTCCACATACGCATCGGCTAGGGAGTGGCCGTACCCAGGTCTATCGCGAGCCGCTCCAGGGGTGTTGGCACCTCGATGATGCCGGCCTCCAGCAGGTACTGCTCGAGGCGCAGATAGCGCCCCTTGTCCACGGCCGCCGGTTGCAGCGAGAAGCGCGGGGCGATGCCGGCCCAGGCTTCCCGATTGATCGGGTCGGCCAGGGCGGGTTCGGCCTTTTCCAGTAACTCCCACGCCTCCCGGGGATGGTTGACGATCCACAGCGCCGCTTCCTCCAGTGCCGAGACGAAGCGGCGCAGTGCATCGCGCTTGCCATTGAGCTGATCGCGGTTGGCCATCAGGATCAAGCCATCATGCAGCGGCAGGCCGAACTCCTCGATCGGCAGGGTGTGGGTAAATATGCCTTCGTCGGCCAGTTGGCGCGGCAGCAGATAGCGATGATGCATCATCATGCCGTCGACGTCCTGGGCGCGCATGGCATCGAGCATCGCGTAGTTGGTGTCCTTCAACTCCACCAGATCCAATCCGTTGACCGTTCCCAGCAGTTCGCTCAGCACGCTCTGCAGCATGGCATCGCGACCATCGGCATCGGTATAGCCGATGCGCATGCCTTCCACGGCCAAGTCCTGTTTCTCCGAATCGGCATTGGCACGCAGCATCAGCCCCGAGACGGGGGCCGCTATCAGGGTGGCGATACGCACCAGCGGCATGCCGCTATCGACCAGCAGATGCAGTTGGGTCTGGCGCCCCAACGCAAGGTCGGTTCGTCCTGCAGCCAACAGCTTGGCGGGTACGTTGGGATCGGCCGGCACCACCAGCGCCACGTCCAGTCCGCGACGCAGGAACATACCCTTTTCACGTGCTATCAGCAGGGTGGCGTGCTGGGGATTGAGGTACCAGTCCAGCGTCACGCTCAGTTGGGTGGTGGGTGGCGGTACAATCGGATCGGCCGGGGCAGTGACCACCGTTGGCACGTCCGGCGCGGGCTCGCTCGAGCTTTCCTCGTGCTCGTCGAGCGCGCCCGGTGCCTCTGGCAGAAGGTGCCCGATGACCCCGGTCCCCTCGACGACGGGGGGCGCCTCGACCAGCGGCACGGCGCCATCCGGCGCCATGGCCTCGCTGATGACCAGGGTGGGAAATACCGTGACCTCAGTGTCGAGTTCGAGTTCGACTTCCAGCGGCGGCGCGGGCAGGGGCTCCGCCTCTTCCGCAGCCGGCTCGGCCTGCAGCAACAGCGGCAGCAACAGCAGGGCAGTCGTCAACGCCACTGCCAGGATGCGAATCATGGTGCTGCGATCAGGCTTGGCCATGGCGCTCCAAAGCATGTGTAATCTTCAGTAAGCGACCAGTTTATCGTTGTCATGACAGGCATGGCTAGCTGAGACCGCCCTGCGAGAGTATGGGCGGCATGGCATAATGGAGCCATTCCGGCTCGAGGTCATGCATGGACACCATCAATACGCTGTTTCTGTTATCCGGCTTTCTCATCGCTTTGAGCGTCGTGGCCAGCCGTATCTCTTCGATGGTGGGCTTGCCGCTGCTGCTGATCTTCCTCGGGCTGGGTATGCTGGCTGGCGAAGACGGTATTCTGGGAATTCAGTTCGACGATTATTCATTGGCTTTCCTGATCGGTCACCTCGCGCTGGCCATGATCCTTCTCGATGGCGGGCTGCGCACCCGCCTCAAGACGTTCCGTGTCGGTTTTCGACCGGCGCTCTCCCTCGCCACGCTCGGCGTTTTCGTTACCAGCGCCATCGTCGGCCTGTTCGCCATGTGGATCTTCGACCTGACGCTCGTCCAGGGCCTACTGGTCGGCGCCATCGTCGGTTCCACCGATGCCGCGGCGGTTTTCTCGATGCTCAGCGGTCGCGGCGTGCATCTCAATGAGCGCGTCAGCGCAACGCTCGAGATCGAGTCCGGCACCAACGATCCCATGGCCATCTTCCTGACCGTGCTGCTCGTCGAACTACTGGTAGGCGACATCCGCGGGCTGGGTTCGACGGCAACGTTCATGGCGCTGCAGTTCGGCCTGGCCCTGGTGATCGGGGTGGGCGGCGGCTGGCTGAGCGCCAAACTGCTGCGCTGGCTGGATCTCGCCCCTGGGCTCTACTCACTGCTGGCACTGGGGCTTGGGTTCTGCGTTTTCGGTGCCACCAGCTTCCTCGGCGGCAGCGGCTTCCTGGCGATCTATCTCACCGGGTTGATGATCGGCAACCAGCCGGGGCGCCATCTCAACTTCATTCTGCCCGTGCATGATGGCCTGGCCTGGTTGAGCCAGATCGGGCTGTTCCTGATCCTGGGTCTGTTGGTCAGCCCATCGGGGCTGCTCGAGTTCGCCTTGCCGGCTGCCCTGGTGGCGCTGGTGCTGATCTTCATCGCCCGCCCGCTGGCGGTATTGGTGACGGTCAAGCCGTTCTTTCGCTTCCGCTGGCGGGAAATCGGCTTCATCTCCTGGGTCGGCCTGAGAGGAGCGGTCCCCATCGTATTGGCCATTTTCCCGGTGATCGGCGGGGTGGAGAATTCCGCGCTCTATTTCAACGTCGCCTTTGCCGTGGTTCTGCTCTCGCTGCTGATTCAGGGCGGCACGCTACCCCTGATGGCACGCTGGACCAAGGTGGAGGTGCCCGTTGGCGTGACCCCCAACAATCGCGGCCCGCTCGGTATCCTGCCGGAAAACGATTACGAGATGTTCGTCTACAAGGTGGACAATCAGGATCTCGACGACGTCCCCATTCGCCTGTTGCGCTTTCCCTCGGGCGCGGTGATTTCCGCACTGTTTCGCCAACACGCCATGCTGCACCCCAAGGGCAGCACGCGCCTGAAGCTTGGCGACGTGATTTGCGTCATCGGGCGCAGCGAGGATCTGCCGGCGCTCAACCGGCTGTTCAGCGGCGATGCCAAGTTGAAGCGGGAGCGTGCCTTCTTCGGCACTTTCACCTTCGATGGCGATGCCTTGATGCGGGATATCGCCAGCGTTTACGGCCTGACCCTGAGCCCCGGAGAGAGTGAGATGACCTTGGCCGAGTTCGTGTCCTTGCGGGTGGGCGGCCATCCCGTCGTGGGTGACGACGTCGACTGGCACGGCATTCACTGGGTGGTCAGCGAGATGGACGGCAATCGGGTAACCCGGGTCGGCTTGCGCCTCTATTGACCCCCAAGCCATGACCGCTTCGCTTGCAGCACTGGAAGGCGGCTTCTATCTTCTCGTAACCACAATCGGCATCGACAAGGAGACGTCACATGCTCAAATTTCTGGCAAGTACCGCCGGGATCATCTTTCTCATTGGCCTGCTGGTGGTCATCGGCCTGCTGATGCTCATCTTCTGACACTCATTTCTCTATGACAGCGACAGATACGAGACGGGGCAGCCAAGCTGCCCCGTCTTGCGTCTTACCAGCGACTACTCAGCCGATGGCAAAGCTGGCCGCATTGAGCCATAGGTGAACCGCGATGCTGGCCACATAGCCCAACAGGATCACCGGCGCCCAGCGCAAGTGGCCCATGAAGGTATAGTTGCCACGCGCCTGGCCCATGAGTGCGACACCCGCAGCGGAGCCGATCGACAGCACGCTGCCACCCACACCGGCCGTCAGGGTGATCAGCAGCCACTGCCCATGGGACATGTCAGGCTGCATGGTCAACACGGCGAACATCACGGGAATGTTGTCGACCACCGCCGAGACCAGCCCCAGCACGATGTTGGCCCAGGTCGGGTTCCAGCCCAGGTAGAGCGCCTCGGAAAGCAGGCCCAGATAACCCATGAAGCCCAGGCCGCCCACGCACATCACGACGCCGTAGAAGAACAGCAGAGTATCCCACTCGGCCCGTGCCACGCGATTGAACACGTCGAAGGGCACCACGCTGCCCAACTGCGCCAATTTGCGCTCATCGCCACGGGCGGTGTAGCGAGCACGCTTGCGCTCCAGCGAGCGCGGCAGGCTGCGGCGCAGGTAATAGCCGAAGAACTGCAGGTATCCAAGGCCCGTCATCATGCCCAGCACGGGCGGCAAGTGGAGCAGGGTGTGACAGGCGACCGCCGTGGCCACGGTGAGCAGGAACAGGGCGATGATGCGGCGCGCACCGCGCTTGAGCCAGACGTCCTCGTACACGCCTTCCGGTTTGCGGTTGTTGATGAAGAAGCTCATCACCACCGCGGGAATGAGGAAATTGACGATGGAAGGAATCAGCAGCGTGAAGAACTCATAGAACTGCACGATGCCGGCCTGCCATACCATCAGCGTGGTGATGTCGCCGAACGGGCTGAATGCACCACCGGCGTTGGCGGCCACCACGATGTTGATGCAGCACAGGTTGATGAAGCGCTTGTCACCCTCGGCCACTTTGGTCACCACCGCACACATCAGCATGGCCGTGGTCAGGTTGTCGGCGATAGGCGAGATCATGAAGGCCAGCACGCCCGTCAGCCAGAAGAGCTGCCGGTAGCTGAAGCCCTTGCGTACCATCCATGAGCGTAGGGCATCGAAAACGCGGCGCTCGTCCATGGCGTTGATGTAGGTCATCGCCACCAGCAGGAAGAGCATGAGCTCGGTGAACTCGAGCAGGGTTTCGCGGAAGGCGTGCTCGGCCTGGTCGGGCATGCCGGCCTGCACGTAGACCCAGCCGATCATCGTCCAGATCAAGCCGGCGGCAACCAGCACCGGCTTCGACTTGCGCATGTGCAGCTTCTCTTCGGCCATGACCAGGGAGTAGGCCAGCACGAAGATCAGGACTGCCAGGAAACCGACCATCGAGCCGGTCATCGGGATACTCCCGGTGACGGCAAGCGCGGCCGGGCTGAAGGACATAGCGAGAAGAGCGAGCATAGCGATGCCTGACCACCGGGAGAGGCCCCGGAGTCTGGCGAGGGAACAAAAGCCGATAGGCATGGATTGAGTTCCTGGATGGAGTAGTAGGGGAGGGATGAAAAACGCCATTATTCTAACACCTCATATTGCACCGCAATAGAGGTGGCGAGCGTCCGAATTCGGCTTCGCCAGCACATCGAACTGGTGGCTGGGCGAAGATAGGCGGCATGCAGTGAGCATGTCGCCTATCTGCTTGATGTTGGGCGGGATGGCGGGCAAACGAAAAAAGCGCCCGCAGGCGCTTGATTCTAAAGACTAGGTGGCGGAGGGACAGGGATTCGAACCCTGGAAAGGCTTTCACCTTTGCCGGTTTTCAAGACCGGTGCATTCAACCGCTCTGCCATCCCTCCGGCTCACGGGGGCGAATATTACCAGTTATGCTCATAAGGTCAAGAGCATCGCTGCGTTACCGCCGAGGAGTCGTCATGTCAGCCCCGCGCGAAACACAAACTGGCCCCATCGTCGCCGTCGCAGCGGCGGCGATCGAGCAGGGCAGGGTATTGGTAGTGCGACGCACCAAGCCGCCCAACGCCAATCGGCTGGCACTGCCGGGCGGCCGCGTGGAACCGGGTGAGTCGCTGTTCGAGGCTGCCGTGCGCGAACTGCGCGAGGAAACCGGGGTCGAGGCCGAGGCGGAGCGTGTTATGACAGCCGTCGAGGAGATCCAGCATGATGCCCAGAGACGCTTGCTGTACCACTACGTGATCGTCGTGGTGAGCTGCCGGTGGCTCGGCGGAGAGGCGGTCGCCGGCGACGATGCCAGTGAAATTCGCTGGCTCGACCGCAGGCAGATAGCGCAAGAACCGGAGCTGTGCGAAAACACCCGGTGGGTGGCCGCTGCGCTGTATGAAGAACTATACTCGCGATGAAGATGCGTTGAGCGTTGTAGAACTAAGGACTTGCGTCGGGAACCAACCGACGGCATCCTTGGTCCACTGCTGAGATCAACCAAGATCAACTACAGGGAGCTCTCGATCAATGGCCTATCACGACACACATGTGGCCCAGCACTCGTCCCAGGCCGTCAGCGCCAACAAGGTTCTTCGCAACACCTACGCGCTGCTGGCGATGACTCTGCTGTTCTCCGCCGTCACAGCGGGTGCCGCTATGGCCATGGGCGTCGAGCGGATGAACATCTTCGTGTTCTTCATCGGCGCATACGGCTTGATGTTCCTGGTCCACAAGACCGCCAACTCGGCTACCGGCCTGCTGGCCACCTTCGCCTTCACCGGCTTCATGGGCTTTACCCTCGGCCCGATTCTCAGTGCCTACCTGGCCCTGCCCAACGGCGCCGCGCTGATCATGAACGCACTGGCCATGACCGGTCTGACCTTCATCGGTCTCTCCGCCGTGGCACTGGTTTCCAAGAAGGACTTCAGCTTCCTGGCCAACTTCCTGATGGCAGGCGCCATCGTGCTGATCCTGGCCATGGTCGCAGGCCTGATCTTCCAGATCCCCACCCTGATGCTGATGGTATCTGCCGGCTTCGTGCTGTTCGCCTCGGCCGCCATCCTCTATCAGACCAGCGAGATCGTGCACCGCGCCGGCGAGACCAACTACATCCTCGCCACCATCACGCTGTACGTCTCGATCTACAACCTCTTCGTCAGCCTGCTGGCGCTGCTCGGCATCATGAGCAACGACTGATCGCCGATCACGAGGGTATCGCCGGGCCCCGCTGATGCGGGGCCTGCGCGTTTGAGCAGACAGGTACCGCCATGCGCTACGCTCTACTCGTCCAGGGAGCGCCCTACAGCAGCCAGGCGTCCCATTCCGCGCTGCGCTTTGCCTCGGCGCTGCTGACCCGCGGCCACCGCCTGGAGTGCGTCTTCTTCTATCATGAAGGGGTATACAACGCCGCCCGCCTGGCCGCACCGCCTCAGGACGAACCGCACCTCTACGATGCCTGGTGCGCACTCAATGCCGAACATGGCACGCAGTTGCAGGTGTGCATTGCCGCCGCCCTGCGCCGCGGCATGCTCGACGAGCGCGAGGCCAACCGCCATGGCAAGCACGGCCATAGCGTCGAGCCCCCCTTCGAACTGACGGGGCTCGGTCAGTTGATCGACCTGGGGCAGAGCGTCGACCGCCTGGTGACCTTCGCCCCCTGAGGAGAACGAACGGATGTCGTCACACGCCCCTGCCACCGGAGACCTGCTGGTCATCCTGCGCCACGCACCACATGGCAGCAGCTGGCTGCGCGAAGGTCTGGATGCGGCCTTGGTGGCCGCGGCTTTCGGTCAGTCGGTGACGCTACTGTTCCAGAGCGATGGCGTACTGGCCCTGGCCCGTGGCCAGCAGACCGGACCGCTGGGCCAGAAGAGCACTGCGCCCACCCTGGACATGCTGGCCATGTACGACATCGAGTCGCTGTACTTCGTCGAGGATGCCCTGGCGAGCTTCGGCCTGACCCAGCAGGATCTGCAACTCCCGGCCTCGGGAATCCCCGCCGCAGTGATTCCCGAGCTACTTGCCGGCCACAAGCAGATCCTGACTTTCTGATAGGCTTCGATGCCACTGTGAGGCTTCATGATCCTGCATATTCTCAACCGACCGCCCAGTTCGAGCCTGGTGTATCGCGAAACGCTCGCCGCCATGAGCGACACGGACCGCCTGCTGCTGGTCGAAGATGGCGTGCTGGGTGCACTGACGTCCCAGGTACGTCATTTCCAACAGGTTGAGGGGCGTCTGTTCGCGCTGCGCGAGGACCTGCACGCACGCGGGCTCGAGGGCCAGTGCGACGCCGTCGTTCAGGTCGTCGATGTGGATGGCTTCGTCACCCTGACCGAAGAAGCCGACAAGACGGTGAGCTGGTTCTGATGGCTTCCACCGAAGTTGCACGCTACCTGAACGTCGGCGACAGACGCATCGCCCTGGACCCGGAAGGCTACCTCGTCGAGCTCAGCGACTGGACGCCGGCCGTGGCCGAGGCCCTGGCCGCCGAGGAGGGACGCGATCTCGGCGAGGAGCACTGGGAGGTGATCGAGGTGATCCGAGATTTCTATGCCCGCTATCAGGCCTCACCGGCCATGCGCCCGCTGGTCAAGGCGGTGGGCCTGGCTCTGGGGCCGGAGAAGGGTCGCTCGCTGCACCTGATGCGCCTGTTCCCCGACAGCCCCGCCAAGGTAACGGCTCGCCTTGCCGGGCTGCCGAAACCTGCCAACTGCCTCTGACGGCCCACATGAACTTCCTGGCCCACGCCTGGCTTGCCCGCGGCGGCAGCGATGAGTTTCTCTACGGTAATCTGATCGCCGATGGGGTCAAGGGCAGCGACCTTTCCGGCTGGCCTGCCGAGGTGGCGCTGGGGATTCGCCATCATCGCCGGGTCGATGCCTTCGTCGATGCTCACCCGATCGTACTGTCGGCGCGCAGGCGCGCGCCTGCCGAGTATCGGCGCTATGCCGGCATCGCGCTGGACCTGCTATGGGATCATTTCGTGGCCCGTGAACTCGAGCTCGAGACTCAGGAGTCGCGTCTGGTGCTGCGCAGCTATCGGGTGCTGAGTCACCGTCCCGCACCGACACGCCTGGAGCGGATGATACCGGCCCTGGTCGCCCAGGACTGGCTGCACCGCTACGCCGATTTCAGCTTCACCTGCGATGCGGTGCGGGGGATCGGCAACCGCCTGTCGGGCCCCAATCGGCTGGCTGCCCTGGTGCCCTGGCTCGAGACGGACTACGGCAACCTGCAGCGCGACTTCGACCGGCTGTGGCCGGCGGTCACCGAGGCCCTCGAGGTTCCTGCCCACTGATTCGGCTCATACGGGTCGACTCCGCCATTTTCAGCTCGCAGGCTCGCGCCAGCAGATGAACCAGGATGATCGCGGCGCAGATCGGCACTGCCATTGCTACCCAGGACATCGGAAACCCGAGCGTATCTGCGCTGAGCCGGGCCTGTCGTGCAATGAATCCGCGTGTCGTATCCATCCCCGGGCCGAAGATGCTGAAATAGATGATCGGCACCAGAAAAATAAGCACTGCCGTGCCGCGCACGAGTGCCGTGAGCTGCCACCAAGGGCTCCCCTTGTCGTGACAGGGATCCTTGAAGAGTGCCGGATCGTCTTTCGACTTGAAGGAGAGAGTGGCACCAAGCAGCCCACTCCAGACCATCATGTAGCGGGCCATTTCTTCAGTCCAGGATGGTGGTGCGCTGAAGGCATAACGCGCAATGACTTGTATGGCCACGAACACCAGCATGGCCGTCAGACACAGCACCGCCAGGCGCCGTGTCAGCCAGTCCAGCCAGTCACTGAAAATGACGATTGAGCGATACATATTCGGCACACCCTGTCAGGAACACGACGATTACCCAGCCCCGGTGCCAGTTTGAGCCTGGTACCGGGGAGCCTACCCGCTGAAATCAGCGGGTACGTTGGGCCAGCTCCGACCAGGTTTCCACCTGCTCCGCTGTCAGCGTCGTGTCATGATAGACAGGCTGTGACAGTTCACGGAATCTCTCTCTCGCCGCATCCGACAACACCATGACCTCTACGCCGGCAGCTTCCAGTTCCGCCAGCGCTTTGGGCGTGACCTCCTCCAGCCAGTCGCGGTTGGCCTGGTTGGCAACCTCGACGGACTCATCGACGATGCCTCTCTCCTCATCGCTCAGGCCCCGGTACCAGTCATCCGACACCAGGACGGCGCGCAACGCATTCATGACATTGGCATCGGTGTAATAGCGCACGATGTCAGTTTGGCCAAACATGATGGGTACGAGCGGCGTATTGATGTAGCCGTCGACGATTCCTGTCTGCAGGGCAGCCGGGACCTCCCCCCAGGAGACGATGGTGCCATTGGACCCCCAGGCCCTGTAGAGGGCGATCTGAGCATCGTCGAGGGCGCGCATCCTCAGACCGGACATGTCATCGGGCGTGGTGACGGCCTTGCGTGTCGTGATAATGCCCGAGGGCGGCCCGAGCGGCACGATCGCCAGCAATCGAACGCTGGCATGGGCAATGTCGTCATTGATGCGATTCAACACCTCGCCTTCGACCAAGGCCCGGTCCATATGGGCCACGCCATCGAACAGATAAGGCAGTCGCACGCCGAAGATGAAGGGGTCGATTCGCGCGACGGAATTCACATCCGACAGCGATACTTCCAACAGCCCCATTGCGATCTGATCGAGCTTTTCCGCCTCACCTCCGACGGCGTCACGTGGCAACTCCCTGGCCCTCAGGCCCCGTTGATTGAGCGCTTCGGTAAAATGGTGCGCCCACACATAGGAGCCTGACTTCTCTAGGTCCGGCGGGCTGTCGAGGGCAACCTTGATCTCACTGCTCCAGGCTGCCGTGGTCAGAGCAAGCAGGGCACCGGCCAAAGCCAGCTTTTGCAACAGTTTCATGGCATGTCTCCTCTTGTGGTTATTATGGTCAATCCACTTTGAAGCCGAATATCCGAGGCAGTGACAGACTGATCTCAGGAAAGAATGCAATCATCAACAGGGTGACGATCTGCACGGCGATGAACGGCAGGGTTGCCAGGGCAAGCCGCCAATAGTCGAGTTTGGCGATAGCCGCCACCACGATGAGGCACTTGCCCAGGGGCGGCGTTATCAAGCCGATGCAGAGGTTGAAACACACCACGATGCCCAGGTGTACCGGACTTATCCCCTGAAGCAGGGCCGTAGGTGCGAGCAGTGGCACCAGAAGGGTGAGCGCCACCGGGGTGTCCATGAACATCCCGGCAATCAACAGCACCCCGATCAGCAGGATGAGATAGCGAGTCCCGGTGAGTCCCGCCGACTCCACCCATCCCGACAGCAACTGCGGCCAGCCGAGCAGCCCTGCCAGATAGCTCAGTACCGCAATGGCACACAGAATGATGAATATCGCGCCCGTCAAACGGGCCGTTGCCTCTGCCGCTTCATAGAAGAGCTTGGGCGTCATGGCGCCCAGCAGCCTGCCGACAAGAATGGCAGCCACGACTGCCAGTGCGGCACCCTCGGTCGGCGTGGTCAGGCCGAAAACGATGCTGCCCAGGATGATGACCGGGATGGCCAGGGCAGGGGCGGCCTTCAGGAAGCTGGCTCGAAGAGGCGGTACTTCGATGGTGTCTCCACCAGGGTGATTCTCTCGGCGAGCAAGCCAGCCGTTCATGCCGAACAGCATGCAGGCCAGCAGCAGACCGGGAAGGATGCCGGCAACGAATAGCGCTGCCACCGAAGTGCCGGTCAACCCGCCATAAATGATCATGATGATGCTGGGTGGAATGATCGGTCCGATCATGGAGGAGGCCGCCGTGATGGCGCCGGCGTAATAGGGCGAGTAGCCACGCTCCCGCATGGCAGGGATCAAGGTATTCGACACCGCCGCTGCATCGGCCACGGCGGAGCCCGATATACCCGAGAAAAAGAGACTGGTCATGATGTTGACGTGTCCCAGCCCACCCTTGAGACGTCCCAGCAGGGCCATCGCCAGATCGATCAAGGCTCGCGTTACCCCGGTGCGGTTCATCAGCTCGCCAGTGAGGATGAACAGCGGCATTGCCATGAAGGCGAATACATCCAACTGGGAGAAGATACGTTGGGGAACGATGGCCAGATACTGGGGATAGCCCGCCGCAATGAAAGCAAGGATCGCGGTTGCCCCCATCAGATAGGCAAACGCTGTCCCGGTGGTGAGGAATACCATAAAGGCTGCAATGACGTAGGCCATGACTGACTCCTAGACGGGAACGGATGCCGACGTCGCGGAGTGGCCATCGTCCGAACCGGGCGGCGACGTGACGATGGACTTCAACTCCGGTGTGGGCTCGGAAAGCCTGGCGAGATCCGGCTTCGGACGCCGTGTCGCCTGTAGCGATTCGAAGGCTTGCTCGATGGCTCGGGCAGCCTGCAGCAATTGGGCGTCTCCCCTGAACTGGCCGATCACCTGCATGCCGAATGGCATGCCGGCATGGTCGAGCCCGCACGGCATCGACAGGGCCGGGTTGTTGGCCAATGTGACCACATAGGTGAGTGCCAGCCAGCGATAGTACGTGGCGAGCGGAATGCCGTCGATGCGCTCGGCATAGGCCTGCTGCCAGCTGAAGGGAGTCACTGGGGTTACCGGGGCAAGCACCACATCCACATCGGCCAACGTCCGTTGGAAGCTGCGAAAGATGCGTGTCTGTTCAGCATGCGCCCAGGCCCGGTCCGCCAGGGACATGGATGCGCCGAGCTCGTAGTTGGCCTTGACGGCCGGGGCCAGAAGTTCCGGGTTTCGCCTGTAATCGTCATGGAAAGCGGCAACGAAGCTTTCGGCACGCACGACGTCGAAGCATTGATCAGCCTCACCCAAGTCGAAATCGAGCGGACGACACTCGCCAAACAGAGGAGCAATCGCTGCCATGCGCTCGCGAAACACCTTGCGGATATCGTTATCGACGGCACAGACGCCGAAGTCTTCGGTGTAGCCGACACGCAGCGAACGCAATTGCGGCGGATCGAATGTACCGAAGGGGGCGGAATCGTTGCTCGTCGAGAGCGGGTCGCGAGAGTCGTACCCGATCATGGCGCGAAGCAGAAGGCAGAGATCGTCAACGTTGCGGGCCATGGGGCCGAGCAACGATATCGAGGACCAGCCCAGGGGGCGAGTCGCGTGCGGGACCAAATTCGGAGAGGGGCGAAAGCCCACGATGCCACACAGTGCGGCCGGAATACGCAGTGACCCGCCGGTGTCCGACCCGGTGCAGAGGGGAAGCATGTCAAGCGCGAGCGCTACCGCCGAACCGCCTGACGAGCCTCCGGCATTCAGCATGGGATTGAAGGGATTGCCGGTGGCCCCCCATACCGGGTTTCGGGTATTGGCACCGGCGCCCATCTCCGGCACGTTGGTCTTGCCGACCACGATTGCCCCGGCGCGGCGCAGCGAGGCCACCAAGGGGTGGTCGGCGGAAGGAACATGGTCCCGAAAGCGGGGAGAGCCATAGGTCGTGAGCAGGCCCTGCGTTTCCTGGAGATCCTTGATGCCGATAGGCAAGCCGTGCAGGGGACCGACGTTGTCGCCACGACGCAGCCGATGCTCCGCTTCGCGCGCCTCTGCACGGGCCCGTTCGTAGCAGGTGGCAGTGACGGCATTGACGGCCGGATTCAGGCGTTCGATCCGCTCGATACAGGAGGCCAGGAGCTCGATGGGAGACACCTCTCCCAGTCCCATCAAACGCATCAGTTCGCTGGCTGACGCGGACGTCAGGTTATCTGAAGACATGCAATACGCCCCACCTGAGCCGAGAGTCTTTTTTTTGTCATGACTCGAGCGTACGCAGCGGAGCGGGGGCAAACCAATGAAATCTTGCCGGCAGCGCATTACCAAATGGTAATGCCATGAAACGATAGCTCGCGCGCCACCGTTACAGAGGAGCGAAACGCGCCTGGCGGCTGGCCTGCTCCAGACACTCGCGAAAGAGATTGGACGTCGCGTTGGCGGACTCCTTCCTCCAGTAGCAACGGGCCTCGGAGAGCACGCCTTCCATTTGTAGTGGCAGAATGGTCAGGTCGCCCTTTCCCGCATGGTGCCGTGCCAGCCATTGGGGCATGAGACTGATGAAGGGGGAGATCCGCATGAGCTCGATATTGAGCGGGAGCGATGTGGATTCCACATGACCGGATGGAAATGCGAGCCCCGACTTGGCCAGGAAAGCATCGATGGCCTGTCGTGCCAGCGATCCCGCGGCCGGACTGATCCATGGCCAGGCGACCGCATCCTTCCATTCGATCTCCTGACGCCCGGCCAATGGATGCTGCACGCCGGCCACCAGCAGAACGGGTTCGCGTAGCAGGGTGGCCTGCTCGATACCCTCGCGGAACACAGGCTCCCATACTCGGGCGATCAACAAATCCAGCCCGCCGCTTTCCAGCATCGGCAGCAACTGATTGAAATGGCCCTCCACGACCGAGACGACGGCAGGCGGAGCGGTGATTTTCAACAACCGTATCGCCTCCGGCAGCAGGGTAGGGGCAATCGAGGTGACGACACCGACGACGACACGGCCACCGAGCCCGCGATGCACGGCATCGACATCGAATTCGGCCCGTTCGATCTGCTGCACGATCTCCCTGGCGTGAGTCGCCAGCCTCTCGCCGACAGGCGTCAAGACGATGCGATTGCCCTGTCGCTGCACGATGGGAATCTTCAGCGCTCGCTCGATCTCGCCAATCTGCTTGGAAACGGCAGGCTGAGTGACGTTCAACTCCTGAGCGACCCGGCTCACCTGTCCCATCTCGGCCAGCAGCGCAATCGTACGCAGATGTCTGAGCTTCAGGGTCTGTTTGAAGAAGCGCTTGATGTCCTGGTTGGTTTCCGGCATCTCGGTGCTCTCGACTTGGGTCACTCATCCAACGACTAATTGAAGCCAGCGAGGATCAGGCCTTGCGAGGCGACTTCGAAGTGCTTCTCCAGGGCCGCGCGAGCCGCATCGGGATCGCGTTCCATTATCGCCTGCGCGATGGCTCCATGCAGAGCCACGACCTCTTCGCGCGCGGTGCTTGACGTGCGATAGCGCCAAACGATGGTGTTGGTGTCATGCATGGCCGTGGTCAGGGACGATACCAGTACCGGAAACAGAGGATTGCGTGTCGCCTGCGCCACCGCAACATGAAAGGCAATGTCGGCCTCGGTCATGGCCTCGACTTCGTTATACGACGTCCGCATCCGCTCGACCAGGGAGAGCAGTTCTCTCGCCTCGGCCTCGCTGCGTCGACCCGCGGCCAATTCCACGGTGCGCAGCTCAATGGCGCGTCGCGCATCCAGCAGTTGTTGAGGATTGAGCTGCTCGGTGCGCAGGGCGTGAGACAAGGTGAGGGCAATGGCAGTGTCGTCGAATGCTGCCACGCGTGTACGGCGACCGGCACTCATCTCGAGGATTCGCATGGCGGCCAGCGATTTGAACGCTTCACGCACTACGGTACGGCTGACGCCAAGGGCCTCGATGAAGTAGGCCTCGCTCTGCAGCGGATCGCCTGCCATCAACCCTTGTCGATGAATGTGATCGAGAATGCTGCGCATCGCTTTATCGACCATCGTCTCGGGAGCCTCTTCGCTTCCGCGCTTCACTGTCATTCGCCATCCTCTGACTGTCGTCATGCCGGGCAGGTCGGCCGTGTTGCGATTATGATGCCACACCGCTGGGCTCCCGTCTGGTTGCATCCCTCCAACACCTGGCATATGTTAGGCACAACCTATCATATAGGTTTTCGCCATCCATGCGACGTTAGCGCTGACGTTAATTGCTCGAATGACTCTGGGAGCCTAAATACAATGAAACCCGTGATTGAAGCTCTGATCGATGCTCTAGGCGAGCAGGCCGTGTTGCATGGCGCTCGGGTCGCCGAGCGTGCCACGAGCTACTGGGACGCATCCCCGACCCAGGCACTAGCAGTGGTCAAGCCGCGTACCACCGGGGAGGTCAGCAAGGCGCTCGAGATTTGCCATCGCCACGACCAACCGGTCGTGACCCAGGGCGGACTGACGGGGTGCGTACAAGGCGCGGTTGCCTCGAACGAAGAGGTCATCGTCTCGCTGGAGCGCATGAACGCCATCGAGTCCATCGACCCGGTCGGTGGTAGTGCGACGGTCCAGGCGGGCGTCACCTTGCAGGCCCTTCAGGAGGCGGCACGGAAGCACGACTGTCTGTTCGCACTGGACCTGGGGGCACGCGGCAGCTGCACCATTGGCGGCAACGTCGCGACCAATGCCGGCGGCATCAGCGTGATGCGCTACGGCATGATGCGCAGCCAGATCCTCGGCCTGGAAGCGGTACTCGCCGACGGCACGGTGATGTCGAGCATGGACGAAGTGCTCAAGAACAATGCCGGCTACGATCTCAAGCACCTGATGATCGGCACTGAAGGTACGCTGGGGATCGTGACCCGAGTGGTAGTGCGTCTTCATCCCTTGCCGAAGAGTTGCAATACGGCTCTCGCCGCCCTGACCTCCTTCGAGGCGGTAACGCAGCTGCTGACGGATATGCAGAGAGACCTGGCTGGCACACTCAGCGCTTATGAGGTGATGTGGAACAGCTACTACCATGCGGCTACCGAGCCGGGTGGGCACCCGTCTCCACTGGGCCGGGAGTATCCGTTCTATGTTCTGCTGCAGGCAGAAGGTGCCGATGTCGAAAGAGATTCGCTGCATTTCGAACAGTTGCTCGAACGGTCTCTCGAATCTGGCGTGATCGTCGATGCCGTGATTCCAAAATCCGAGAGCGAGCGGCACGCCTTATGGGAAATCCGGGAAAACTTCGAGGCCATGCTCGCGGGGCGAACCACCTTTCTTTACGACGTGAGCCTGCCGATCAGGGCGATGGCAGGCTACGCGGAAGCCGTCAGGCAGCGGATCGTCGCGCGCTGGCCCGATGCGCGCTGCATCCAGTTCGGCCACATCGCCGACGGTAACCTGCACCTCTTCATACAGCCCGAGAGCCAGGATGCCGATCACCTGGCAAGCGACGAGGCAGTATATGCACCCTTGCTCGACGTGGGAGGATCGGTCTCGGCCGAGCACGGCATCGGCATGGAGAAGAAGGCCTGGCTTGCCCGCAGCCGGAGCGATACCGAGGTCGAACTCATGCGAAGCCTCAAGCGTGCCTGGGACCCCAAGAATCTGCTCAACCCCGGTAGAGTTTTCTCGCTGTAGTGCCTGATGTAGTGCCTGAGTTAGTTAGCGCCTGAACTCAATCGACCCGCAGCCATAGACAGTCGAGCCTGTCGCCTGGGTTGATCTGGGCATCGGCCGGCACCACCGCCAGCGCATCGGCCTTCACGCAGGAGGAGAGCACACCGGAGCCCTGATCGGGAAAGGCGTGCGCGGTGAGCTCGCCCTGCGTCATGTTCAGCGCCACCCGCATGTAGTGCCGCCGCGGTCCGGTACGGGTGGAGAAGTCGGCCCGCGCGCTCAGGGTGGGCAGCGTGGCCAGGGCGGGGCAGGCGAGCAGGGCGCCCATCAGCGGCCGCAGGAACAGCCAGGCGGCAACGAAACTGGAGACCGGGTTGCCGGGCAGGCCGACGAAGCGAACCTCACGCCCGTCACTGGCGTCGAGCCGGCCCAGCGCCAGCGGCTTGCCGGGCTTGAGCGCCAGGCGCCACAGATCGAGCCGGCCGATGTCTTCGATGGCGTTCTTGACGTGGTCTTCCTCACCGACGCTGACGCCACCGGTGGTGACGACCACTTCGGCCTGGTCCGCGGCCAGCGCCAGCATGGCCCGGGTGCCTTCGGCGTCGTCGGGCATCGAGGCGATGAAGGTGACCTCGGCGCCGAAGCGCTCCAGTAGCTCCTTCAACATGGGCCGATTGGTGTTGTAGATCTGGCCGGCTGCCAAAGGCTGGCCAGGCTCGACGATCTCGTCGCCACTGTTGAGCAGCGCGACCCGCGGCCGTCGCCGCACCGCCACCTCGACCACGCCCTGGCTGGCCAGATGCCCAAGCGCGGCGGCATCCAGCCGATGGCCGGCCTCGAGCAGCACCGCACCGGCTGCCACGTCGCTGCCGCGGTGGCGCACGTTATTGTCGGCAGGCACCTGAGCCGGGATGTCGGCGGCGTCGCCGACGACCTCGACCTGCTCCTGCATCACCACGCAGTCGGCGCCTTGCGGCAGCTCGGCCCCGGTGAAGATGCGCGCGCAGGTGCCCCGCATGAGCGGCTGCGGCGAGACACCGGCGGCAATCCGCTGGACGATCGGCAAGCGCTGACCGGCATCTGCATGGTGCAGGGCATAGCCGTCCATGGCGCTGTTGTGAAACGGGGGCACGTCGAGCCGGGCGACGACCTCGTCGGCCAGCACCCGACGGCTGGCCTGGGCACAGTCGACGATTTCCGCATCGACGGCGACGACACCCTCGAGCAGGGCAGCCAGGGCCGCCTCGACGGATTGCAGTTCAGACATGCTGGCCTCGTTCGGGAATGACCAGATTGGCGAAATTGCACGGCTTGTGGCGGCTGTCGAGCTGCTCGGCGAGCAACCCGTCCCAGGCAGTGCGACAAGCCCCGCTGGAGCCTGGCAGGCAGAAGATCACCGTGGCATTGGCCAGGCCACCGAGACAGCGGCTCTGGATGGTCGAGCTGCCGACCTCCTGCCAGGAGAGCTGACGAAACTGCTCGCCGAACCCCTCGATACGCTTGTCCAGCAGCACCGATACCGCCTCGGGGGTGGAGTCGCGGCCGGTAAAGCCGGTGCCCCCGGTGGTCAGGATCACCTGAACTTCGGGGTCGGCGATCCACTCCGATACCACCGCGCGGATGCGGTAGACGTCATCGATGACGATGCGGCGCTCGGCCAGCCGGTGCCCGGCTTCGGTCAAACGCTCGGCGAGCAGGGCGCCGCTGCGGTCGCTGTTGAAGTCGCGGGTATCGGAAATGGTCAGTACCGCTACGTTGAGCGGGATCATCGCCTCACTCATGCCTGCGACTCCTGCTTGCGGGCCTGGCGCTCTTCGAAGGCGGCCAGCTGTTCCGGCGTGGCCTTGAGCTGATACTTGGCCTTCCACTCCTCGTAGGGCATGCCATAGACGTAGTCGCGGGCCGTTTCGTAGTCGAGCTCGGCCCCTTGTTCGTCGGCGGCGGCCACC
The DNA here is from genome assembly GCF_021404355.1 of Halomonas sp. MCCC 1A11062. NCBI lineage: Bacteria > Pseudomonadati > Pseudomonadota > Gammaproteobacteria > Oceanospirillales > Halomonadaceae > Halomonas > Halomonas sp. MCCC 1A11062. Next base: position 65,365 of record NZ_JABFTW010000008.1, on the reverse strand, counting down.
AGCCACTTCGACAGGCAGTTGCGGCAGAAGTCGGCGAGAATCATCAGATCGATGTTCTGCACGTCCTTGTTGGCGTCCAGATGCCGGAGCAGGCGGCGGAAAGCGGCGGCCTCGAGCTGAGTGCGGGTGGCGTCGTCGAGATGCTGCATACGTTAGCTCCTGTTGAAATCGCCTCAGGATAGCAAAACTGCTGCGCCGGTGGGCTCAAACGGCATCACCGCGGGTGCAGACCGACAGCACTACGGCATCCTCTTCACTCACCGAGACCAGGGCGTGGCCCATGTCGCTGTCGAAATAGATGCTGTCGCCGCGGGAGAGCTGCAGCGGCTCGTAGAATTCGGTATAGAGGAGAATCTCGCCCTCCAGCACCATCAGGAACTCCTCCCCGTCGTGACGCACCCACTCGCTGAACTCTTCGAAGCTGCGTGCCCGCACGATGGTCTTGAAGGGGATCATGCGCTTCTGGGCCAGCTCGCAGCTGAGCAGCTCATGCTCGTAGGTGGGGGTCGGGTGGCGCTCGCCTTCGCCCTGACGGGTCAGGTCGCGGCGTCCCATGGTGCGTGTCTGCACCTTGGGTGGGGTAAGCAGCTGGGGAAGATCGATGCCCAGACCGTTGATGAGTTTCTGTACCGCGGTGAACGTCGGCGAGATCTGGTTGTTCTCGATCTTGGAAAGGGTGGAGCGGGCCAGCCCCGTGCGCTGACTGACATCCTCCAGCGTCCACTGGTTGGACAGGCGAATTTCCTTGAGTCGTTCACCCAGGCGCAGGGGCTCGACGAACGGCTTGCGTCCCGAGGCGATGCGCAGTGCAGCCTGCTGATCGGTATTGGCGGGCATGGATCGGTTCACTATTGGAAACAGAGTTTCTCAAAGCGTACCACAGAAGGGACGGCGTGCCTCGCACCAACACGCCCCTGGTTTGCCTGGCGCCGACGCCTCACTGCTCGAAGGGAAGCCCCAGCAGCGCCTTGACGTGCGCCTCTACGCTGCGCCCCAGAGAATCCAGATCGTAGCCGCCCTCGAGCACCGAGACCAGGCGGTTGTCGGCGTACAGCGCGGCGATGTCCAGCGCCAGCCGGGTGATCCAGTAGTAGTCCTCGTCTTCCAGGCAGAGCTCGGCCAGGGGGTCTTCGCGATGCGCGTCGAAGCCGGCCGAGACGAGTACCAGCTCGGGCTTGAAGGCATGCAGCGCCGGCAGCCAATCGTCCTCGATCGCCTTGCGGAAGGCCGCACTGTCGGTACCGGCCTCGAGGGGGGTGTTGACCACGTTCTGCCACTCGCTACGCAGGTAGCGCCAGGGATAGAAGGGGTACTGGAAACTGGTGCAGATCAGGATGTCGGGGTCATCCTTGAAGATGTCGATGGTGCCGTTGCACTGGTGCACGTCGAAATCGAGTATCGCGATACGGCGTACGCCGTGGCGAGCACGCGCATGGGCGGCGCCGACCGCGACGTTGTTGTAGAAGCAGAAGCCCATGGCGTCGGTGGCCTCGGCATGGTGGCCGGGCGGGCGGACGGCGCAGAAGACGTTGTCGGCCTGGCCGCGATAGACCTGATCGACCCCGCGGATCACCGCCCCAGCGGCCACCCGGGCGGCGCTCAGGCTGTCGGGGTTCATCAGAGTATCGCTGTCCAGCGTGACGATACCCGTTTCGGGAACGCACTTGTCCAGGGCGCGAAGGTGGCGCAGCGGATGGACCCTGGCCAGCTCCTCTTCGCTGGCCGGGCGCGCTTCCGACTGCATGGTCTGCTGCAACAGGCCGCTGAGGGCGAGGCGGGCGCGAATGGCCTCGAGACGCAGGGGGCTTTCGGGGTGCTCCGGGCCCATATGGTGAAGGTCGCAGTCGGGATGCGAAATGAACGACGTGATCATATGAACTCCAGAGTGACTGAAGTCACCTTAATGCGCCCAAGCCCTTGCACAACAGTGTCAATAAGTCGTACACAGGGAAGCATCTTTCCGTTCTGGTGGAGGCGACGTCTTGAGTACCCGGTTCCTGCGCCACTTCTTCGAACCTCGCACCATTGCGGTGATCGGCGCTTCGGAAAAGCCTCATTCGATCGGCGGCATCGTGATCCGGAACCTGCAGGAAGCGGGCTTTCCCGGCACGCTGTGGGCGGTCAACCGCAGGGGCTATGAGTCGGTCTTCGGCCAGCCCTGCGTTTCACGCATCGCCGAGCTGCCCGAAACGCCGGATCTGGCAGTGGTCTGCACGCCGGCCGACACTCTGCCCAAGGTGATATCGCGGCTGGGCCGGATCGGCGTCAAGGCGGCGCTGGTGCTGTCGGGCGGGGCCCATCTGGACGAAACCGAAGGGGACAAGGGCTCGATTCGCGAGCGCATGCTCACGGCGGCGCGCGAATCGGGTATCCGTGTGCTCGGCCCTGAGTGCATGGGGCTGATCGTGCCGGGTCGCCGTATCAACGCCTCCTATGCCAGTCAGCCGGTCAAGGCTGGCAAGGTCGCCTATCTCGGGCAGTCGGGCATGCTCGGCAACGCCATGATCGATTGGGCGGCAGGGCGTGGCATCGGCTTCTCGCACCTGATCACGGTGGGCGACAGCGTCGACGTCATGCTTCCCGACCTGATCGACTACATCAACCAGTTCGCCCCGACCCAGGCCATCCTGCTGCACCTCGAGCGCATCCAGGACTCGCAGCACTTCATGACCGCCCTGCGCGATGCCTCACGCAATCGCCTGGTGCTGGCGATCAAGAGCGGACGCACGCCCCAGTCCGACCTTTCCGGCATGCCGCCCACGCCGGGCATCGCCAACCGCGACGTGGTATTCGATGCCGCCTTGGCGCGCGCCGGGGTGGTGCGGGTCAACGACTCCGACGAGCTGTTCGATGCGCTGATGACGCTGTCGCAGATGCGGCCGCTCAAGGGCGACCGCCTGGCCATCGTCTCCAACGGCCTGGGGCCCGCCATGCTCGCCATCGACAAGCTGATCAGCGCCGGTGGCACCCTGGCCAGCTTCAGCCAGGAGACCCGCACGGCGCTGCGCAAGGGCGACTTCGACATGAGCAAACCCGGCGAGAATCCGGTGGATCTGGGCGGCAACGCCACGCCGGAACGCTTCGTCGACGCCCTGGAGATCGTCGCCGCCGACCCAGGGGTCGATGCGGTGCTGGTGGTGCATGCCCCCACTCGCCTGGCGCCGTCGAAGGTCACTGCCCAGGCGCTGATCGCCAATCGCAAGCGCTTCAAGCGCAACCTGCTGACCAGTTGGATGGGACTCGAAGGCGCCCTCTATGCACGCCACGAGTGCAGCCTGGCGGGCATACCGACCTACGTCTCGCCGGAGAAAGCGGTCAAGGCCTTCATGCACATGGTCGACTACCAGCGTGTGCAGGCGCTGCTGCAGGAAACCCCACCCAGCCTGCCGTTCAGCACCACGCCCGACATTCGTGCCCGCTGCCGCACCCTGATCGAACAGGCCAGGTCAGAGGGGCGCGAGATGCTGTCTCACTCCGAAACCGCCCAGGTACTGGAGGCCTACGGTATCCCCGTGGCCTCGAGCCGCTACGTGCACACGCCCGAGGAAGCCGCAGCCGCGGCTCGGGATCTCGAAGGGCCTTGGGCGCTCAAGGTAGTACACGACGGCAACTGCCGGCCGTTTCGCTATCGCAAGCATCCCCACCGCATCTCGGCGGGACTGCTGCAGGATCTCGACGACCCGCAGCAGGTGGCCGAGGGCCTCACCCGGCTGGGACACAAGGTGCACGAGAAATTCCCCCCGGTGAAGATTCGCGAGTACTGCCTGCAGTCCATGCAGCGGGGCAAGCAGTCGATGCAGATCTGTGCCGGCATCACCCGCGACCCGGTGTTCGGTCCGCTCATCGTGTTCGGCATCGGCGGCTACAAGGTCAACATCCTGGCCGACCGGCAGGTAGCACTGCCACCGCTGAACATGACGCTGGCGGCGGACGTGGTCGGACGCACCCATGCCGCGCGCCTGATCCGCGAGCACTCCAGCGAACCCGAACGCGATCTTCAGCGGCTATGCCAGCTACTGGTCAAGCTATCGCAGATGGCCTCGGACCTGCTCGAACTGCGTGGGCTCGAGCTCAACCCGCTGCTGCTCAACCGCGATGGGGTGGTGGCGGTGGATTTCGCCCTCGATCTCGGCTCACCGGCACGCTTCGCGATCATGCCTTACCCGGAAGAGCTGCGGGAATGGGTGACGCTGAACAACGGCATGCGGGTCGAGGTGCGCCCCATTCGCGCCGAGGATGCACCCCTGATCACCAGCTTCCACAGTCAGCTCTCCGAGGAGAGCATTCGCTTTCGCTACTTTCACAACAAGTCCGATCTCAGCCAGCGCGACCTGTCGATCCTGTCGCACATCAACTACGACCGTCAGATGGCGTTCATTGCCGAACATCAGAAGGAGGACGGCAGCAAGGAGATGCTGGGGGTGGTCCGGGTGTGGAACGACCCGGACAACATTCGCACCGAGTTCTCGATCATCGTGCGCGACGACATGGCCGGGCAGGGGCTCGGCAGCCTGCTGATGCGCAAGATGATCGGCTACTGCAAGAGCGTCGGCACGCTGGAGATGATCGGCAAGATAATGGTCGACAATCACCCCATGCGAGCCCTGATGAAGTACCTGGGCTTCCGCTGCCGTTACAACATGGAGGAACAGGTGGTGGACGCCGTGCTGCGGCTCAACGAGCCGGAGAGCGAATGGCAGAGGCTGCGTCTGGAAAGCCTGCCCGACTAAGGCGCTGCCTGAACCTGCCTACCTGAAAACGGAAAGCCCTGACATGAAATCAGGGCTTCCTGGCGGTCAGCTCACGGGGCGAGACGGAAGGAGCGCCAGCTCTCGTCGCGGTACTCGTAGCGGATGCGGTCGTGCAGCCGGCTCGGCTGCCCCTGCCAGAATTCAATCATGTCCGGCACCACGCGGTAACCGCCCCAGTGCACCGGGCGCGGAATGTCCTGACCTTCGTAGGCCTGCTCGAAACGGTGCTGACGCTCTTCGATCCAGTGCCGGTCGGGAATCACCACGCTCTGGGTGGCGACCCAGGCACCCAGCTGACTGGCGCGCGGCCTGCTGTTGAAGTAGGCATCCGACTCATCCTCGGCTACCAGTTCCACCCGGCCCTCGACGCGAATTTGCCGGCCCAGCGAGGGCCACCAGAACACCAGTGCGGCATGCGGCACGTTGGCCAGCTCGCTACCCTTGTGGCTGTGATAGTTGGTGTAGAAGACCAGACCGCGCTCATCGGAGCCCTTCAGCAGCACGATGCGCGCATGGGGCAGGCCCTGGCTGTCCACGGTGGCCAGGGTCATCACGTTGCCGTCCTCGCCTTCGCTGTCGAGCGCCAGCGTCAGCCACTCGTCGAACAGCACCATGGGCTCGGCGGGCACCATGCTTTCCTCGAGCCTGCCGCCCTCGTAATCGCGCCGGATATCGGCAATGTTGCGTGTCATGGCGTACTCCTCGTCCTTTTTCTCAATGGTGGCCGCTGTGCGAGAGCAGCACAACACCTGCGCTTTGACCGTCGTCACGGATTCCATTCACTGCAGCGGAGCAGCATAGGCGAAGGTCACTCACCGCGCTGCGCTTTCATCTGCCGGCTGCGAAAGCGGGCGTAGAACATGCAGCCGGTGAACAGCCCCAGCGCCGCGAGTGCTTCGGCGATACCCAGCAGCCCCTGACCGGGAAGCGTGGCCACCATGACCCCCTGAACGAAGTAGAGCAGGCTGACGAAGGCGAGCCAGACATGCCCACGGGGGCGCTTGGCGACGATCGAAGGCAGGAACAGGATCAGCGGTAGGCCGCGGATCAGGATGGGCGTCAGCGGGTTGGCGCCGGCTTCCATGGCCAGGCCGCTCCAGGCCAGCAGCGCCAGGAGAACGACATAGCTGACGAGCACCGCCTGACGGCTGCGCTCGGTGAGGAAGTCCAGCCCATGACGCGCCTCGAGCCCCTCGACCCAGCGCCTCATGAGCCTTCCCTCAGGCCATCGAGCGCCAGCGCCAAACGAGCCAGCCGCTTGCCCTGAGCGCGCACCAGCCGGCGCTCGGCATCCGTCAGAGGCTGATCGCTGCGCTGCCCGGCCACATGGCTGGCCCCGTAGGGTGTGCCGCCCGCGGTGGTGGTCATCAGGTCGGTCTCGCTGTAGGGCAGGCCGGCATAGACCATGCCGTGGTGCAGCAAGGGCAGCAGCATGGAGACCAGCGTGGTTTCCTGGCCGCCGTGCAGGCTTGAGGTAGAGGTGAAGGCAGTGGCCGGCTTGTCCACCAGGGCACCGTTGAGCCACAGCGCACTGGTCGAGTCGATGAAATGCTTGAGCGGCGCGGCCATGTTGCCGAAGCGGGTCGGGCTGCCCAGCGCCAGGCCGGCGCAATGACGCAGGTCGTCCAGTTCGGCATAGATGGCACCCTCGGCGGGAATCTCCGGGTCGACTGCCTCACAGGTGGGCGAAACCGGCGGCACGGTGCGCAGCCGGGCCTCGATGCCGGAGCAGGACTCCACGCCGGCGGCCAGTTGCTCGGCCATGCTGCGCGTGGCGCCGTGGCGGGAATAATAGAGAATCAGCACATAGGGCAGGGAGTCGCGCATCGTGGCTCCAGAAGCAGAGGAAAAGGTCAATCGCGGGTGTGAAGCAGGGCCAGCACGTCTTCGGGCGGGCGGCCGATGACGGCACGCTTGCCGTCGTCGGCAATCGGCCGTTCCAACAGCCTGGGAAAGCGCACCAGCGCGCTTATCACCTGCTCCTGATCCTGCAGGTCGGTATCTTCGACTTCCTTCCACTCCGCTTCCTTGGTGCGCACCAGAGCCTCGCCGTCGGCGTCCAGGCGCGACATGAGGTCACGCAGCTCCTCTTCGCTGAGCGGCTCGTCGAGGTAGCGACGCACCCTGACCTCGGCGCCGCGCTCCTCGAGCAGCGCCAGCGCCTGTCGCGACTTGGAGCAGCGGGGGTTGTGGTAGAGCGTAATGGCCATGCGAGACTCCTCGATCCATGAAAGCTGGTCCGTATTGTAGAAGGGGCGTCGTGTCGTCCACAACCGTGATGCTCGGGAATCTCCGCGCCGATCAGTCGGTTGCATTGGCCTCGCGGGCTTGTGAAGGGGGTCGTGACGCCTCGTCGAGGCGACGATAGACCCATGCCATGCGGCCATCCGCAAGACGCATGGGGACGCGCTGATAGCGAATGCCCAGCCGCTCGTAGCGGTCCAAGCGCTCCAGCTCGTCCTCATCGACCACTACCAGTTCCCCCAGCACCCGCTCGTCGTGCGCTTCGACCAGATCGAGGCGCTCGCGGCGAAAGCCTTCGAGCACGGCCGTCTCGGTCTCTCCCGCGCGGCCCATGACCACCCAGCGCAGCGGGGCAAAACGCAGCGTACCGTAGACGAACACGGCGTGCTCGCCGGCCTCGATCTCAGGCAGATGAGCGGGGCGATCGTAGGTGTAAGGACTCAACATAGTGAGCCATAGCCAGCCGGCCAGGGCGAGCAGGCCCAACAGCATGGCGAGAACGTAATGACGCAGGCGCATGTCGTCTCCCTATGACATGTGAAAACACATCCTGCCACGACGAGAGGGCGGTTGTCCGGTTCTCCGCCGCCAGTGGGCTCTGTTAGGATGCAAGTCGAGGCTCGATCACAGCGGAGGTTGCCCATGACGCACTCAGCACACGAGGATCAGGACTTCAGGGCACTGGTGGGGGATGTGAAGCCACTGCGCAGGAGCGCCAATCGAGCCGATCCGGGCCCACGCCGCAGCCGGCCCAGCGAGGCACAGCTGGCTCGCCGCGAGAGCGCCCAGGCAGAGCTCGGGGAGAACAATTTCCTGTCGGACGACTTCGTCGAGCTGGTGCCGCCGTTCGATCCCCTGGCCTTTCGCCGCGACGGCATCCAGCAGGGCGTCGTGGATCGTCTGCGACACGGCGGCTATCCCGCCCAGTCACGCCTGCATCTGCTGCGCCGCCCGCTGGCGGAGTGCCGCCGGATGCTGCCGCCCTTCATTCGCGAAGCCTATGCCCACGATCTACGCTCGCTGCTGATCGTGCATGGCCGTGGGCAGGAGATCGACAGCCCTGCCAACGTGCTGCGTTCCTACCTGGCCAAGTGGCTGGTGCAGTTCGACGAGGTGCAGGCATTCGCTTCCGCCCAGCAGGCCGACGGCGGCCTGGGAGCGACCTGGGTGATGCTGCGCAAGAGCGAGCGGGCGAGGGCGGACAACCGCGAGCGTCAGCAGAAGCGCCGCGGCTGATCGCAAGGTCGATTTCTCATTTACCAACGACGACGAAAGCCGGCTCAAGGCCGGCTTTCGTTCTGGATGGCGCGATAGGGCTTTGCGTTAGGGGGATCCGTGCGCGGGGCTAGGCCAGCGCCGGCTCCGCCCGCTTGACGACTTCGCGCATGCGCTGGCGGAACAGCGGCTCGCTCACGTCGACGGCCGGCTGATAGGCACGGCTGAAGGTGTTCAACGCGTTCAGCGCGTCTTCCAGCCACTGATCTTCACGCAGCGACAGCGCGTTGAAACCGCAGCGGGTGAGGAAGAAGGCCTGATCGACCAGCACGTCGCCAATGGCGCGAATCTCGCCATCGAAGCCGTAGCGCTCGCGCAGCAGGCGCGCCAGGCTGTAGCCGCGGCCATCGGTGAACTTGGGGAAGTCGATGGCAATCAGCGGGGCGGCTGCCAGCTGTTCGGCCAGCTCCGGCGTCAGCTCGGTGTCGCTGGACAACCACGGCGCCAGCTCACGGCTGCCTTCCAGCGCCTGCCAGCGTGCCAGAGGCACGATGGCGGGGGTGGCAGCCGGAAGCTCCGCTTCGGCGTCGCGAATCAGCGCCCAGCGGTCGTCGGCCGGCTTGCCGTCACGGATGAAAGGGCGCTGGGTGGCGTTCTGATCAGGCATAGACCCGCTCCTTGAATGGCTTGAGGCCGATACGGCGATACGTTTCGATGAAGGTCTCGCCTTCGGCACGCTCGCCGACGTAGACCTGCAGCACCTTGTCGATGACGTCGGGCACGCTCTCGCGGTCGAACGAGGGGCCGAGAATCTTGCCCAGCGAGGAGTCGTTGCCCTGGGCTCCGCCGAGGGAGATCTGGTACCACTCCTCACCCTTCTTGTCGACGCCGAGAATGCCGATGTGGCCCACGTGGTGGTGACCGCAGGCATTCATGCAGCCGGAAATGTTGAGATCCAGCGGCCCCAGGTCATAGAGGTAGTCGATGTCCTCGAAGCGCTCCTGAATCGCCTGAGCCACCGGGATCGACTTGGCATTGGCCAGGGCGCAGTAATCGCCGCCGGGGCAGCAGATCAGGTCGGCCAGGGTGCCCACGGTGGGGTTGGCCAGGCCCAGCTCTTCCAGGCGATGCCAGAGTTCCTCGAGGCGGTCCACCGCCACGTCGGCCAGCACCAGGTTCTGCTCGTGGGTGACACGGATCTCGCCGTAGCTGAACTCGTCGGCCAGATCGGCCACCTGGTGCATCTGCTCCCAGGTCAGGTCGCCCGGAGAATGGTTCTTGCGCTTGAGCGAGAGGGTGACGGCCTTGTAGCCCGGCACCTTGTGGCCGTGCACGTTGTTGGTGACGAAACGCGCAAAGGCGCGATTCTCGCCGCGCAGGCGCTCGAACTCGGCAATCGCCTCTTCACCGATGGCGCGGCGCTCCGGGTCGACGAAGTGAGACTGCATCGCCTCGACGGCTTCGCGGGTCAGCGTCTGGGGGCCATCCTTGAGATGCGCCCACTCGGCGTCGACCCGGCGACGGAATTCCTCGACGCCCAGCGCCTTGACCAGGATCTTGATGCGCGCCTTGAACTTGTTGTCGCGGCGGCCGAACTGGTTGTAGACGCGAACCAGCGCCTCGAGATAGGTCAGCAGGTGCTGCCAGGGCAGGTCGTCACGCACTACCTCGCCGATCATCGGCGTGCGGCCGAGACCACCACCGGCCAGCACCTTGACCCGCACCTCGCCTTTGTCGTCGCGCCACAGGCGCAGGCCGACGTCGTGCACCTGGATGGCGGCGCGATCCTCGGCGGCACCGGTCACGGCGATCTTGAACTTGCGCGGCAGGTAGGTGAACTCGGGGTGGAACGTCGACCACTGACGAATCAGCTCGCACCAGGGCCGCGGATCGACTTCCTCGTCCTCGGAGATGCCGGCGAACTGATCGGTGGAGGTGTTGCGAATATCGTTGCCGCTGGTCTGGATGCCGTGCATCTGCACGCTGGCCAGTTCGGCCAGCATGTCGGGCACGGTTTCCAGCTTCGGCCAGTTCAGCTGCAGATTGGTACGGGTAGTGAAGTGACCGTAGCCGCGATCGTAGTCACGTGCCAGATCGCCCAGCTTGCGCAGCTGATAGGAGGCCAGCATGCCGTAGGGGATGGCGATACGCAGCATGGGCGCGTAGCGCTGAACATAGAGGCCGTTCTGCACGCGCAGCGGCAAGAATTCTTCGTCGCTGATCCGTCCGGCCAGATAGCGGTTCATCTGGTCGCGAAACTGAGCGACGCGTTCATTGACCAGAGTCTGATCATGGGTGTCGTAGCGATACATTCAGCCGGTCCTGCTGCAGGGGAAATGGCGGAGCGTCAGGGGGCACCTTAACGCCCCTGGCATATTCTTTGAAAGAATAAATATTCATATTTTTTATACGTAAAGACATATAAAGGTCAAGTCACCTCTCTATCACCTCTCTATCACCTCTCTGTCAGATCTCCAGCCGCAGCCACTGCCGCCGCTGCCAGATCGTCACGAACCATAGCGAGTTGAGACAGCGATAGCCAAGCTGCACCCACCAGATGCCCAGCAGCCCTTGCTCCATGACCACACCGACCCACCATGCCAGCGGCAGGAAGACCAGCCACTGAAGTGAGAGCGTGGTGGTCATCACGGTGCGACTGGCACCGGCACCCAGCAGGGCCTGGGCCAGCACCAGAGCGGCGCCGTCCAGCACGATCATGACCGCGGTGAGCTGCAGCGGCAAGCGAGCGAGGGCGATGAGCTCGGGGTCGCGCAGGAAGATGCCGAGGATCTGTTCCGGAAACAGCGCCATGGGCAACGCCAGGGCCGCCAGGCACAGCCAGGCGAGACGTACCACGTCCCAGCCCCAGCGATGGGCGTCGCCATGAGCCTGACGACCGAGTGACTGGCCGACCAGGCTCATGGCGGCCATGCCCAGCCCCACGCCGGGCAGGATCAACAGCAGCGAGAGGTTCACCAGCACGTGGCCAACGGCGACGCTGGCCGTGTCGATGCGCCCCAGGATCCAGAACAGCACCGCATAGCCGGCAGCGAACCACAGCTGCTGAAAGGAGTGGGGCGTGGCCAAGCGCAAAGTGGTCAGCAGCGCCGGGCGGCGGGGCACGCCCGCGAGAAAGCCGCTGGGCACGGCGTGGCGCAGGCTCAGCAGCGCCCAGAGCGCGAGGCCGACGTAGAGCGAGAGCGTGGTGCCCGCACCGGCGCCGGCGGCGCCCATGGCCGGCAGCCCCAGGTAGCCGAAGATCAGGCACACGCTGGCCGCCACGTTGACCGCGTGCATCACCAGCATGATGCGCAGATAGAAGCCGCTCTGCTCGATGCCGTTCCAGTAGCCTCGGAAGCAGAAGATCATGGCCACGGCGACGAGCGACAGCACGCGCCAGCGGAAGTACTCGACCGCGACGGCATTGACCGCGGCATCGGGGTTGATGAGGGCCATTAGGCGCGGCGCCTGCCACAGGCACAGCAGCGTCAACGGCAGCGAGACGAGCAGGGCGATGGCCAGCCCGGCATTGAGCGGCCTGGCCCGCAGCTGCCAGGCCTCTTCGCCATGGCGCCTGGCCGTCTGCGACTGCACGCCGGAAGAGAGCCCGAAGACCAGGGCCGTGACCAGGAACATGGCATAGCCGCCGATACCGACGCCGGCCAGCGGTACCTCGCCGAGCGAGCCGACCAGCGCCGCATCGATCAGATTGATCAGGCTCTGGGTCAGCATCGCGGCGATGATCGGCGTGGCTAGGCGCAGGATACGTCGACGGCGGATCGAATCTGGCAGCATGCTCTATCGTTGGGTTCGAGAATGCCCCGCGCCGGGGCACGGGGCATCAGGGGTCGTCGTCTCAGGCCGGATCGTAGGAGAGTACCGGCGAGAGCCAGCGCTCCAGCTCCGCCAGGCTCATACCCTTGCGCTCGGCCAGGGCCTCGACCTGGTCGCGGGTGATCTTGCCGGTGGAGAAGTACTTGGCCTGGGGATGCGAGAAGTACCACCCCGACACCGCGGCAGCCGGCCACATGGCGAAGTTCTCGGTCAACTCGATGCCGGCGTTCTCGGTGGCATCGAGCAGCTGGAACAGGGTGCGCTTCTCGGTGTGGTCGGGGCAGGCGGGGTAACCCGGCGCCGGCCGGATGCCCTGGTACTTCTCGGCAATCAGGGCGTCGTTGTCCAGGGTCTCCTCGGGCACGTAGCCCCAGAACTCCTTGCGCACCCGCTCGTGCATGCGCTCGGCAAAGGCCTCGGCCAGACGATCGGTAAGAGCCTGCACCATGATCGCGCTGTAGTCGTCACCGGCGGCCTTGTAACGTTCGGCCAGCGCTTCCACGCCGTGGCCGGTGGTCACGGCAAAGCCGCCGACCCAATCGAGCTGATCGCGCTCGTTGCCGTCGGCGTCGTAACGAGGGCTGACGAAATCGGCCAGGCTGTAGCAGACGCCATCACGGTTCTTGGTGGTCTGCTGGCGGATGTGGTGCAGGCGGGCGATCACCTCGCTGCGCGACTCGTCCGCATATACCTCTATGATGTCGTCGTCGACGCTGTTGGCCGGCCACAGACCGATCACCCCGCGCGCCTCGACGTGCTTGCCGTCGATCAGCTTGCGCAGCATCTGCTGGGCATCGGCGAACAGGTTGCGGGCGGCTTCGCCAACCACCACGTCGTCGAGAATTTTCGGGTACTTGCCCGCCAGCTCCCAGCTCATGAAGAAGGGTGTCCAGTCGATGCGCTCGACCAGCTCCTCGATGTCGTAGCCGTCGAATACCTTGAGCCCGATGATGGCGGGCCGGGGCGGCGTGTAGCTGTCCCAGTCGATGGGCAGCTTGCGCTGGCGGGCCTCGGCGTAGCTCAGGTCCGCCGCCTTGGGGCGGCGCTTGGCGTTACGCTCGCGCACCTGCTCGTACTCCGCCTTGATCTCGGCCACATAGGCGGGCTTGAGCGTGGGGGAGAGCAGCTTGCCGGCAACGCCCACCGCCCGCGAGGCGTCGGTCACGTAGATGACCGGTTCGTCGTACTGCGGTTCGACCTTCACCGCGGTGTGGGCCTTGGAAGTGGTGGCACCACCGATCAGCAGCGGCAGCTTGAAGCCCTGGCGCTTCATCTCCTTGGCCACGTGGACCATCTCGTCCAGCGAGGGCGTGATCAGCCCCGAGAGGCCGATGATGTCGGCATTGACCTCGCGGGCCGTCTGCAGAATCTTTTCCGCCGGCACCATCACGCCCAGGTCGACCACATCGTAGTTGTTGCACTGCAGGACCACGCCGACGATGTTCTTGCCGATGTCGTGCACGTCGCCCTTCACCGTGGCCATGACGATCTTGCCCTTGGCCTGAGTGCCTTCGCTCTTCTCCGCCTCGATGAAGGGGATGAGGTAGGCCACCGCCTGCTTCATGACCCGCGCCGACTTGACCACCTGGGGCAGGAACATCTTGCCGGCGCCGAACAGGTCGCCGACCACGTTCATGCCATCCATCAGCGGTCCTTCGATCACTTCGATGGGGCGCGCGGCGCGCTGCCGGGCCAACTCAGTGTCCTCTTCGATGAATGCGGTGATGCCCTTGACCAGGGCATGCTCGATACGCTTCTCCACCGGCCAGGAGCGCCACTCCAGGTCCTCTTTCTTCGCCGCGCCGCTGCCGTCGCCCTTGTACTTATCGGCCAGATCGACCAGGCGTTCGGTACCATCGCTGCGACGGTTGAGCACCACATCCTCGACCGCCTCGCGCAGCTCCGCCGACAGGTCGTCGTAGACCGCCAACTGGCCGGCGTTGACGATGCCCATGGTCAGACCGGCACGGATGGCGTGGTAGAGGAACACCGAGTGAATCGCCTCGCGCACCGGATCGTTGCCGCGGAAGGAGAACGAAACGTTGGAGACCCCGCCCGAGACCATGGCGTGGGGCAGGTGCTCGCGGATCCAGCGGGTGGCCTCGATGAAGTCGACGGCGTAGTTGTCGTGCTCCTCGATACCGGTGGCGATGGCGAAGATGTTGGGGTCGAAGATGATGTCTTCCGGCGGGAAGCCGACCCGTTCGACCAGCAGCTCATAGGCGCGCTGACAGATCTCGGTCTTGCGCGCGAAGGTGTCGGCCTGTCCGGTCTCGTCGAAGGCCATCACCACCACGGCGGCCCCGTAGCGGCGGCACAGCGTGGCCTGCTCGAGGAAGGCTTCCTCGCCCTCCTTGAGCGAGATGGAGTTGACCACCGCCTTGCCCTGGACGCACTTGAGGCCGGCCTCGATGATCTCCCACTTGGAGGAGTCGATCATGATCGGCACCCGGGCGATGTCGGGCTCGCCGGCGATCAGGTTGAGGAAGCGCACCATCGCCTCCTGCGACTCCAGCATGCCCTCGTCCATGTTGATGTCGATGATCTGGGCGCCGTTCTCGACCTGGTCCAGCGCCACTTCCAGGGCGGTGGTGTAATCCTCTTCGACGATCAGGCGCTTGAAGCGCGCCGAGCCGGTGACGTTGGTACGCTCGCCGACGTTGACGAACAGCGAGCCCTTCTCGATGTTGAAGGGCTCCAGCCCCGCCAGGCGGCAGGCACGCGGACGCTCGGGCACCTTGCGCGGCGCCATGCCCTGGATGGCGGCATGAATCGCGGCGATGTGCTCGGGCGTCGAGCCGCAGCAACCGCCGATGATGTTGACCAGGCCGCTCGAGGCGAACTCGGCGACGATGGCCGCCATCTCTTCGGGGGTCTGATCGTACTCGCCGAATTCGTTGGGCAACCCGGCGTTGGGGTGCGCCGAGACGAAGGTGTCGGCCTTGGTCGAGAGCTCTTCCAGGTAGGGGCGCAGCTCCTCGGCGCCCAGCGCACAGTTCAGGCCGATGGAGAGCGGCTGGGCATGGCGCACCGAGTTCCAGAACGCCTCGGTGGTCTGGCCGGAGAGGGTGCGACCGGAAGCGTCGGTGATGGTGCCGGATATCATCACCGGCAGCCGCTCGCCACGGTCGTCGAACAGCGCCTCCAGGGCGAAGATGGCCGCCTTGGCGTTGAGGGTGTCGAAGATCGTCTCGATCAGGATCAGGTCGGCGCCGCCCTCGATCAGCGCTTCGGCCGCCTCGTAGTAGTTGTCACGCAGCTGGTCGAAGGTGACGTTGCGCTTGGCCGGGTCGTTGACGTCGGGCGAGAGCGAGGCGGTGCGCGAGGTCGGCCCCAGCACCCCGGCCACGTAGCGCGGCACACCGGTCTCTGCCGCCACCGCATCGCATGCCTCGCGGGCCAGACGCGCCGATTCGCGGTTGATCTCCGGCACCAGCGCCTCCATGCCGTAATCGGCCTGGGAGAGGCGGGTGCTGTTGAAGGTGTTGGTCTCGATAATGTCGGCGCCGGCCTCGAGATAAGCGCGATGAAGGCGCGTGACGAGATCGGGGCAGGTCAGTGCCAGCAGGTCGTTGTTGCCCTTGAGTTCCGAGGGCCAGTCGCCGAATCGCTCACCGCGGAAGTCGGCTTCCTCGAGCTTGGCATTCTGTATCATGGTACCCATGCCGCCATCCAGCATGAGGATGCGCTCGCCGAGCCGTTCGGTGAGAGTGGCGGTCAGTGCAGAGGGAAGGGCGGCCATGGGTCGGGTCTGTCTCCAGCGAAGTCACGTCCAGGTATGTGACCGCCCTTGGATCCTGGTGCTCTTTGGCAGGGGCGGCCTTGTCGGCCGGCTATGGTAGCAAAACCAGCGGCTTGAGGGCAGGGTTGCTCAAAAACCGAGCAAAACAGTCGGGATTGTCTCGAAGCCTGCTTTTGCTTACCATGATGGCATGTCACCTATGGCCGGCCCCGTTGCCGCGTCCGACCAGCGAGAACATCATGAGCGAGATCATCCAGATTACCGACAGCGCCCAGGAATACCTTGCCGAGCTGCTGGCAAAGCAGAACGTCGAGGGCATTGCGGTGCGCATCTTCATCACCCAGCCGGGCACACCCTACGCCGAGACCTGCCTGGCCTACTGCCGGCCCGGCGAAGAAGAGCCCACTGACGAGCGTCTGGAGCTCGACAAGATCGCCGTGCTGCTCGACAAGAACAGCATCCCTTTCCTCGAAGAAGCGGTGGTCGACTTCAACGCCGACCGCATGGGTGGGCAGCTCACCATCAAGGCGCCCAACGCCAAGATGCCCAAGGTCAACGCCGACAGCCCGCTCGAGGATCGCGTCAATTATATCCTCTACAGCGAGATCAATCCGGGCCTTGCCGCCCACGGCGGCGAGATCAAGCTGGTCGAACTGACCGAAGATCAGGTCGCGGTTCTGGCCTTCGGCGGCGGCTGCCAGGGCTGTGCTGCGGTCGACTTGACGCTCAAGGAAGGGGTGGAGAAAACCCTGATGGAGCGCATCCCGGAACTGGCCGGCATTCGCGACGTGACCGATCACACCGACACCACCAACGCCTACTATCGCTGAAATCGGGCTCCATCCGCCCATACCCTTCGCAACAGCACCCTTCGGATAGCAAGCGACGCGCCGCTCGAGGCGCGCCGCCTCATGCTCAACGAACGCTTTCGGAAGGTGCCGTCTCGGCGCCTTTCAGCGTTTCACCTCCTTCTCCTACGCGGCCTTCGTCCGCGCGCCGAGCGACGCCTTCCTCGACGGGCTGCCAGGTGCGCCGCATGAGTTCGGCGTCCTGGGTGCGCAGCCGGGCCGCCTGCTCTTCGATGTGGCGCTTCTGGTCCTCGATGCGCGCCTGCAGCAGCGACTGTTCGTGGCGCAGCGTATCGATACGCTCTTCGGCGCGACTCCTCGCCCACTGGGTCTCGCGGTGCTGCTTCTCCTCGCGGCCCAGCGCAGCCTGGGTCTCGTGCAGCTGACGCTGCAGGTTCTCCTGACGCTTCTCCAACTGCTGGGTCGCGGCATCGTAGCGCTTTTCGGCCGCCACTCGCTCCTGGCGCGCCTCATCCAGCAGCGTCATCAGGCGCGCTTCGGCGGCCTCATGGCGCTGCTCCTCCTGATTGAGGCGAGCCAAGTGCTGCGCATCACGGTCGGCCAGGGCCTGCTGATGCGCCTGAGCCTGCTGCTCGCTTTCCTGCTGTAGCTTGTCGAGCTGCTGCAGGGCACGACTCAGACGCTCCTCGAACTGGCGAGCGCGCTCCTGCCACTGATCGCGCTCGGCCTCGACCCGCGCCAGGGCGGCGCTACGCGCCTCCAGCCGCTGCTCGGTACCCGCCACGTGAGCGGAGAGGGCGGCTTCGCGCTGCTCGGCATCCTCGACCTGCCGCTGCGCCTCCTGCATGGCTTCCTGCGCCTCGGCAACACGGCGGTCGGCGCGCTCGCGATACTCCGCCAGCGCCTCGCCGGCTGCCTCCTGGGCCTTGTGCCAGAGGGTTTCCGCCAAGCGCTGCACTGGCTCGGGCATGGCTTGCGACGCAGGCGGCTCGCGGCTGCTTTCCCGCCGCAAGCGCCATTCGCGCAGATGATCGCTGATAGTGGTGAAGCTACCGGTACCCAACACTTCGCGAATCTTCTGCACGCTGGGGGCTTCTCCCCGCGCCTGCAGGGATTCGATGGCGCCCAGTACATCCTCGTATTGCACACCGCTGCGTGCCATGTCGATCTCCTTGATGGTGTGGCTGCTGCTCCATGCATCACGCGGCGGGCGACGCTTGTTCTTGCTCTGCCATGCGCCCGCTTGAGTGGTTCAAGCATAGCCGTTTTCCCGGCTGCGGGGAAGGAAATTACATTTTATGTATTACGTAATTTACATTACGTTATTAATCAAAATTCATGATTACCCGTCTTATCTTGAAAAAATGATCGATATGTCTGACCCTGAACGCTCAGGGAATGGGATAAGGGCCCATCAGGATGTCGAGCGAGACAAGCAGGGCAGAGGCGGGCTCACAGCCCGAACCGCAATCAAGCGAGGTAGCGCCCATTGGCGGACTGATGCCCGGCCGCCCGCGCGCAGGCCATGTCCATATCGCCGCACACAGCGACACCGAAGCCGTAGCACGCTGGCTTGCCGAATATCGCGACAGTCCGCGAACGCTGCGCACCTATCGCCGCGAGGCCGAGCGGCTACTGCTGTGGCTGGAACGGGAAGGGCGGGGGCTGGCCGAACTGCGCCGTCACGACCTGGATGCCTATGAGGCGTTTCTGGCCGCCCCCACACCGCGCGAGCATTGGGTAGGGCCGCCGCGGCCGCGCCATGCTCCCGACTGGCGCCCGTTCCGCGGGCCGCTGTCGCCCAGCAGTCGGCGGCAGAGCCTGGTGATCCTGCAGGGCATGTTCGCCTGGCTGGTGGAAGCGGGGTGGCTGGCACACAACCCCTTTCGCCTGATGCGCGACAAGCGCCGTCGGCTGAACAACCGCCAGACCGGCATCGAGCGCTACCTGGAGCGGCCGCTGTGGAAATGGCTATGGCAGTGGCTGAACGAGCCACCGACACAGGAGGCCAGCCTCAGGGAGCACTATCTCCACCAACGACGGCGACTGATCTTCGGCTTTGCCTATCTGCTGGCACCGCGTATCGGCGAGATGGCCGCCGCCGAGATGAGCGACTTCTTCCTACGCGAAGGACGCTGGTGGTGGCGCGTGGTGGGGAAGGGCGACAAGCTGGCACGCATTCCCGTACCGCCCGACATGCTGGAGCTGCTGGAGCAGTGGCGGGAAACGCTGGGGCTTTCGCGCCACCCCAAGCCCGGAGAAGCCGGAGCGTTGCTGCGCGGGCTGGACGGCCAGCGCCGCCTGGGTGACAACCAGCTCTACCGGCTGATTCGCAGCACCTTTCACGCCGCCGCCGACGCCCTGCAAACCGAAGCCGGCGAGACGGCTGCCGCTCAGGTGGCACGGCTGCGCGCCGCCACGCCGCACTGGCTGCGCCACACCTCACTGACCCATCAGGCTCAGGCCGGGGTCGAGCTGCGCTACCTGGCCAGCACCGCACGCCACGCGCGGCTCGACACCACGGCGCAATACCTGCACACCGAAGACGAGGAGTGGCATCGTCAACAAGCCGCTCACGGTTTGCCCGGCGGGGCACCCTAACCGGTATAATGACCTTCGAGTCATCACGGGAGGCCACATGACCACCGAAGCCACGGCCGAGCAGGCCCAGCAGGCACTGCTGGAAGAGTTCGAGATGTTCGACAACTGGATGGACCGCTACCAGTACATCATCGACATGGGCAAACAGCTGCCGCCGTTTCCCGAGGAGTGGAAGACCCCGGAACGCAAGATCCAGGGCTGTCAATCCAACGTCTGGATTCACCATCGCCGCGAAGGCGAGGCGCTGCACTTCGACGCGGTATCCGATGCCGCCATCGTTTCCGGGCTGATTGCCGTGCTGATGCGCATCTTCAACGACCGCCCGCCGGCCGAGATCCGCAGCACCAGCCCTCACTTCCTGCAGGATCTGGGGCTCGACAAGCACCTGTCGCCGACGCGCAGCAACGGTCTGCACGCCATGCTGGCAAAGATCTACGAAGTCGCCGAGAGCGAGGCCGCCTGAGGTCTCGCTGCGCGCCGCCCCGCGGCATGGCGTCGCCGCTCCCTGGCCAGTATGCCTTCGGCGTCAAGGCTGGCGATGGCCACATCCGGCTGCGCGGGGATCTCACCCGCCAGCTGCAGCGCCTGATAACGGCCGCAGCACACCCTCAGAAAGGAAGCGAAGTTGGCGGGATCGTGGCCGGCCTCGGCGCACTCCCGCGCCAGCCTGGCCACCAGCTGACTGAGTGACAGTCCGTCACGCCTGCCCACCTCTTCGAGTACCGCCCAGAAGAAGCGCTCCAGACGCACGCTGGTGGAAACGCCATCGATACGCATGGAGCGCGTCTGCGGCTCCCAGAGATCTGCTTCGGCACCGATGAAAAGCCTGCACATGACTCTTTCCCCCTGATCCGGCTCGCGACGATGCCTTCAGCATGGCGCCGGTCGCGAGCCAGGGCAAGGTGGCCAGCACTGACCGTTCAAAGTTCGATACGCGTTCCCAGTACGGCGAGGAACTGGGCCAGCCAGGCGGGGTGAGCGGGCCAGGCGGGCGCCGTCACCAGCTTACCGTCGGTCACGGCATCGTCCACGGCGATATCGGCATAACGGCCACCGGCCAGCTCCACCTCGGGCCGACAGGCGGGATAGGCCGAGCAGGTGCGGCCTTCCAGCACCCGTGCCGCGGCCAGTAGCTGAGCGCCATGACAGATCGCCGCCACCGGCTTGTCTTCGGTGAAGAAATGACGCACCACCTCGATGACCCGCTCATTGAGGCGCAGGTACTCGGGGGCGCGTCCTCCGGCGACCACCAGGCCGTCATAGTCGGCAGGGTCGACGGCGGCGAAATCGGCGTTCAAGGTAAAGCGGTGGCCGGGTTTCTCGCTGTAGGTCTGGTCGCCCTCGAAGTCGTGAATGGCGGTGGCGATACTTTCGCCTGCCCGCTTGTCCGGGCAGACGGCATCGACGCGGTGCCCCACGGCCTGCAGCGCCTGGAACGGCACCATGGTTTCATAGTCTTCGGCGAAATCGCCGCAAAGCAAAAGCAGTCGCTTGGCAGACATGGCGTGTTTCCTCATCGGATCGTTGTGTTGGGTGTGCCATTGAGCAGTCTGGCACGGGCGAACCGGGTGAGGGTGGTAGCGGGCTACTACAGTGGGACGACTACAGCGAGGAAGATGCAGGACGGATGCAAGGGCAGGGTAAGGTGATGGCGGCGGTCGGGCGCACTCTACGCCATCTTCAATGCTTGGTCACGTGCTGCGAGCAGCAGCGATAGTGCTCGTCGAGCTCCGGATCTTCACGGCACAGGCGTTCACTGGGCCCGCCCGGCACGGGGTCGATACCGCCATCGCTGCCGGGATGACAGCGTACGATGCGCTTCACCGCCAGCCAGCCGCCGCGCAACGGACCGTGCACCTGAACGGCCTCGACGGTGTAATGGGAGCAGCTGGGCCAGTAGCGGCAGCGTGGGCCGAGCAGAGGACTGATAACCAGTTGATAGAGCCTGACGAGAGCGATCATCGCCAGCCCCAGGGCGCGCGCCATCAACCCGCCGAGGCGCTGCAGCCAGGCCGCCGGGCGAGCCACGCTCAGCCTTCCTTCGACGGCTTGCCGTACAGGGTGTCTGGATCGATCAGCGGCTCGCTGGTGATCCTCGCTTCGCCGCCCTCCAGCGCTACGTAGAAGCAGCTGCGCCGGCCGGTATGGCAGGCCGGGCCGCTCTGTTCCACCTGCAGCAGCAGGGTGTCGCCATCGCAATCGAGGCTGGCCGCACGCAGATGCTGCTGCTGACCGGAAGACTCCCCCTTGCGCCACAGCTTGCCCCGCGAGCGCGACCAGTAGCAGACACGCCCGCTGGCCAGGGTCTCTTCGAGAGCCTCACGGTTCATCCATGCCATCATCAGCACCTCGCCGCTATCGTGCTGCTGAGCGATGGCCGGGATCAGACCGTCTTGATTGAAGCGCACTTCCGCCA
Organism: Halomonas sp. MCCC 1A11062; assembly: GCF_021404355.1. NCBI lineage: Bacteria > Pseudomonadati > Pseudomonadota > Gammaproteobacteria > Oceanospirillales > Halomonadaceae > Halomonas > Halomonas sp. MCCC 1A11062. The sequence goes on along the minus strand of NZ_JABFTW010000008.1, from coordinate 43,753 downwards.
ATACGCGCTCGATGGGGAGGCGGGCATCGAGCTCGGCGCGCTCGAGCTGTTTGAAGGTATCGCTCATGACGTTTCCGTAGTGGCTGGCTTGTCGTCTCTTGCCGGCGCGGCAAGGCAAAGGTCGCAGCTGCCCAGGAGTTCGATGGTCTGACGCTCGACGCGAAACCCGAGTTCCCGCGCCCGGGTGCTCAGCTGCGCATTGACGTCATCCAGATGCAGCTCTTCGACGCGGCCGCAGTGACGACAGATCAGCAGTTGGAAGCCGTGAGCATGCTCGGGGCAGGGGCAGGCCACATACGCATTGAGGGACTCGATGCGGTGCACCAGCCCCTGTTCGATCAGAAAATCGAGCGCACGATAAACGGTCGGCGGGCGGGCAGCGGCATGCTCGACGGCGAGCCGGTCGAGTAACTCATAGGCCTTCAGACCACCGCTGGTTGCCGCGATCATCTCGAGCACGCGGCGCCTGATCGGGGTGAAGCGAACCCCACGAAGCTGGCATTGTCTTTCGGCCTGCGCAAGCAGGGCAGTAGCGTCGGTCATGGTAGAGCCGATGTTTAGGGAATGGCATTCATTCTACGTGCTGAGGCTTGCCTCGGCCAGCACGGGCTCAGGAAGCGCCTTGAGTTCGCCATGACGCGCGAAGTGGCGCTGCGAGAAGGCGACTCGCTCCTTGACGCTCACTCCTTCGGGTTGCTTCTCCACCAGGTCCAGACGCGCACGCAACCCTTCGCCATTGGCCATCTGAATGGCCAGGCCGGGGCGGGCATTGAGCTCCAGCAGCATGGGCCCACGGTTGCGATCGATGACCATATCGGTGCCCAGATAGCCAAGCCCCGTCATCTCGTAACAGCCGGCCGCCAGTTCCAGCAGGTTGGACCAGTCGGGAATCCGCAGGCTGGCGAGCTCATGGCCGGTATCGGGATGGTCGCGCCTGGTACGGTCGAACTGGACGCCGCGTACCGCCGTGCCCGTGGCAATGTCCAGCCCCACGCCCACTGCACCCTGGTGCAGGTTGGCCTTGCCGTCGGAAGCCGCCGTGGAGAGACGCATCATGGCCATCACCGGATAGCCGCGGAAGATGATCACGCGAATGTCGGGTACGCCTTCGTAGGTGTACTCGGAGAGCTTCTCGTCGAAGTTGATCAACCCCTCGATCATGGCCACGTCGGGCGTACCGCCCAGCGAATAGAGACCGGAGAGGATATTCGAGACGTGGCGATGGAGATCCTCGATGCTCAGGCGGGCACCGCTGGGCTTGATGAAACTCTCTCCATCGACATGTTCGATGACCAGGATGCCCTTGCCGCCGCTACCCTTGGCGGGCTTGATGACGAACCCCGGATGACCGGCAATCATGCTGCCCAGCGCCTTGACGCCGAACTGGGTGGACACGGTGCCGATCAGCGCCGGTGTGGTGATCCCGTGTTTTTCCGCCAGCAGCTTGGTCTTCAGCTTGTCATCCACCAGCGGGTACAAGCGCCGGCTGTTGTAGCGCCCGATATAGCGGATGTTGCGCCGATTCATGCCGATGATGCCTCGGAGCTTGAGCTGCTTCGGTCGTGCCCACATGGGACTCAATCCTCGGTGACCGGTTTGAAGCGTCGCAGCTCGAGCAGCCGATATCCCGTGTAGTTACCCAACAGCAGGATCAGCGACATGATGATGAGCTGCACGCCCAGGAAGTTGAAGGTGAGATGGCGTATCCAGGGGTTGTTCATGGCCAGGTACGCCAGTATGGCGGTAATGAGGCTTCCGCCGCCTTGAATCAAGACCTCCTTGGGACCCTCTTCCTCCCACAGGATCGACATCCGTTCGATGGTCCAGGCCAGGATGATCATCGGGAAGAAGGTGATCGTCAGGCCTGCATTGAGTCCCACTCGATACGATAGCACCGAAAACAGAGAAATGATCGCGATCACCGTGATGATGACCGCCGACACTCGCGCCACCAGCAGCAAGTTGAGGTAGGAGAGGTAGTTACGTATCACCAGTCCCACCGCCACGATCAACAGAAAACCGATCATGCCGGTTGGCAGAGTCGTCTGAATGAAGGCGAGGGCGATCAACACGGGCATGAAGGTGCCGGAGGTCTTGATGCCGACGATGATGCGCAGGAAAACCACCACCAGAGCCCCGATGGGGATCAACAGGATGGTCTGGAAGAGGGCCTGTTCCTCCAGCGGCAGACTGTGGATCGAGAAGTTGAGCAGGGTATCGTCCGCCAACTGGCTGCGCACCGCCGCCGCTGCCGGTTGATTGCGCGACAGCATCGAGAAGGTCACGCGCGAATTGGTCCCGCCCTGAACTTCGAGCACGGCGCGCCCGCCGGCTTCCCACAGCAGCAGGTTGTCCGGCTGCCCCTGGTCGGCGGTACGGGGATTGAACAGGGTCCAGTTCTGCTCGTCCTCGAACACCATGATCCAGGATGTCAGCGACTGCCGGCGGCGGCCATCCTCGAGCATCAGCCCGCTCACCTCGCGGGCATGTACGCCGGCCTGGTTGAGCAGCCGTACCAGCAGCGGGGTGCGCTCGAATTGGGTCAGCAAAAGACGCGCGTTCTCGCCCTGGCGGTCTTCGCTGAAGTCGCGGATCAACTCGCGGGTGAAGGTGTAGGGGTCGGCGCTGCGCATCCAGGCCCGCTCGATGACTTGGGCGGCGGCGGTATCGTAGGGCCGCTCCCAGCTGATCTCTCGCAGCGGCGGGCGCACCATCTGCTGCTGACGCCTGTCTTCGGTCACCTGCAAGCGCACGGAGTAATAGAGCTGCTGGCTGCCCGTGGCACTGCGAATCGACCACTGCGCGCGGCGACTGCGCTCATCCTGCAGAAACGAGAGGCCGTAGCCCGGCGAGGCCGTATTCTCGGTCAGAATGCGATAGCCACGCTGGTGCGAAGGCAGCGCCAGATCGACCCGCACGGGATCGCCAAGTGCGGAGAAGTCGACGATGGCCTCGACCTCCCAGATCTGGCGTTGCTCACCGGGCGTCCAGGGCACCTCCATCTGAATGTGCCGATGCAGGCTCGTGCCGATGCCAAGCACCATCAGCAGGCCCACGATGAGGTAGAAGGGCAGTCGTGACATGTAGAATCCTTGCAGGTAGGGCAGTCAGGCCACGATCAGCCTTCTTCTTCGTCCCGGTCGTTGATCTGGTCCTCGGCCGCCTCGGAGGCAGGGCGGCCACCGGGGAATTCGGGACGGGGGTGGAGATAGTTCTCTGCCACGTCGATCAGGGCGATGTCCATGAGGAAACGACGACCGAGCAGCACCGGATAGTTGAGGTGAGTACGGTCACTCAGGGTGAACTCCACGGTTTCGCGGATCGGACCCAGCGTCATCATGAGGCTGACGACCGGGCGCGACTCGCTGCCGGCGGCCTGCATGATGCGTACCCGGCGCTCGACCGGGCGCTCGATCCACTCGTCGCGCACATGCTCGACGACGATATCGTTGTCGGTGAGGCCTAGCTTGAAACGCACCCAATCCTCACCGTCGCGCTCGAAGCGAGTGACGTCCGTCGCACTCAGCGAGGAGGTGTTGGCCCCGGAATCGACCCGGGCGCGCAGATAGGTACCCACCTCCGGCAGCCCGATCCATTCGGCACGACCCACCATCTCCTTGGAGGAGAGCGCTTCGCTCAGCTCGTTGTTGCATTCGGCCGGAACAAGGATCGGCTCGTCGCCGCTACGTTGCTCGAGCCGCTCGATGTCGCCACGCAGGTGGCGCAGCGTGACACCCGCATCGCGCAGTTCGGCAAGCAGCTCGGCCTGGTGGCGCTCATGCTGTGCGAAGTGAGCCTCGGTCTGGTCGCAGCGCAAGGCCATGCGTTCCTCGAGCTGGCCGATACGCGCTTCGAAAAGGTCGGGACTCAGTGTGGGCTCAGGCTCGACCTGAGGCCCGGAATTGAGGGCGCATCCGCTGATCAACAACGAACTCAGCAACCAGACGGCGGGGGCGGATAGCGTTCTCGGTTGCATGAAAATCGACAGCCTCCATTTGGACAGCGCATTGGGCGCAGCGACAGTGGGCTTGGCACAATCCCGGGTAACACCGGGGTCTGGGGCGCTTGGGCAATCGCGCCGGGCATGACGGGGGATGATAAGGATTTCGAGGTGGGCTTGTCCAACATCGTAACAGATAGCTGATTTAACATAATATACATTATGCGAACTATCGGGATGCAGAATCACTGCGCTCGGGCGATGCCGTCCTTACCTGTCTCTTTCCTTGATACGCCAGACCCCGGTGCCTTGATACGCCAAACCCCGGGCGTTGGCCGGGGTTGCGGTCTGTACCTGAGCCTTTGAGTCTATCAGGCTTCGTCGGGCGGCGCGTAGGAACCGTCCTCGCGATGCACTTCCTTGCCGGTGATCGGCGGCGTGAACACACAGGCCAGATGCATGGTCTTGTGTGCGCGCAGCAGGTGTTCGTCGTGCTGGTCGAGAACGTAGATGTCACCGGGCTTGATCGGCCAGATCTTGCCGTCGGCCAGAGTCTCCACTTCACCTTCGCCTTCGATGCAGTACACCGACTCGTAGTGATGCTTGTAGTGAATGTGAGTCTCGGTGCCTTCGTAGATCCGCGTGATGTGGAACGAGAAGCCGCCACCATCGCTGGCCAGCACCAGACGCGTGCTGTCCCAGGTGCCGCTTTCCGACTTGACCAGGCGGTCGGTCTTACGCGCTTCCTCGAGATTGCGAACGATCATTGCTCTGTCACTCCATACGATCCATGGACTGGCCGGCTGACACCGCAGCCGGCCGGTTTCTGCCCGTTGCTCGGCGAATCGCCGCTCAACCAAAGACTTCCTTTACGCTGGCCTCGAGGATATCCAGCCCCTCGAGCAGATCCTCGTCGGGAATCGTCAGCGGACACAGACACTTGACCACCTCGCCGGCCTGACCACTGGTCTCGATCACCAGCCCCTTCTCGAAGGCCTTGGCGGTGATCTTGTCGGCCAGCTCGCCGTCGCCCACATCGATGCCGCGCATCAGACCACGGCCGCGCTCGCTGGCATTCACACCCTGCTCGCCAATCCAGGCGGCAATCTTCTGGAAGCGGTCCTCGACCACCCTGCCCTTGCGCTGAACGTCACGCTCGAAGGTGTCGTCCTGCCAGTACTTTCGCATGGCCGCCGCGGCCGTGGCAAAAGCCAGGTTGAAGCCGCGGAAGGTGCCGTTGTACTGGCCGGGCTTCCATTTATCGAGTTCCGGCCGCATCAGCACGTGAGCGAACGGCAGGCCGAAACCGGACAGCGATTTGGAGTTGGTGACGATGTCGGGCGTGATGCCGGCATGCTCGAAGCTGAAGAACTTGCCGGTGCGGCCGCAGCCGGCCTGAATGTCGTCGACGATCAGCAGGATGCCGTGGTCGCGGCAGATCCGCTCCAGACGTTTGAGCCAGTCGAGCCCGGCCACGTTGATACCGCCTTCGCCCTGTACGGTCTCGACGATCACCGCCGCCGGCAGGTCGAGGCCGCTGGAGTTGTCGCCCAGCAGCTTCTCGAAGTAATCGAGCGTGTCAGCATGCTCGCCAAGATAGCCGTCATATGGCATGAAAGCGCTGCCCTGCAGCGGGATGCCACCGGTGGCTTCGCGGAACTTGCGGTTGCCGGTGGTGGCAAGCGCGCCCATGGTCACGCCGTGAAAGCCGTTGGTGAAGGTCACGATGTTGTGCCGGCCCTGGGCTACCCGGGCCAGGCGAATCGCCGCCTCGACGGCGTTGGTGCCGGTCGGGCCCGGCAGATGCACCTTGTAGTCCAGCCCACGCGGCTTGAGGATCACTTCCTCGAGGGTTTCCAGGTAGTCGCGCTTGGCGGCGGTCCAGAAGTCGAGGCCGTGAACGATGCCGTCGCTATCGAGATAGTCCAGCAGCGCCTGCTTCAGGTGCGGGTTGTTATGGCCATAGTTGAGGGTGCCGGCGCCGGCCAGAAAATCGATGTACTCGCGGCCGTCCTCGTCGGTCAGGCGTGCGTTCCTGGCCTTGGTGAAAACCACCGGAAACGAGCGGGAATAGGTTCGGACATTGGATTCGAGACGTTCGAGTGTCTGGGTCTGCATGGTGACCTCCTGTCAGATGATCAGGCGAAAGGCTGCGTGGACGACCGAGCCGCTCGGCCGTCCGGCAATGGGATGGGGATCAGATGCGCCGCGTATCGAAAGGGCCGATACGTACGAGATTCTCGGGGTCGTGCTCGCCGCCGAGTTGATCCGTCGAGAAGTATTCACGGCTGTTGAGGGGTGCCTGCCAGCGATCGGCAAGGCGGCGGAAAAGCCCCCAGGACGCCTGATTGTCAGGCGTGATGGTGGTTTCCAGATGGTGCACGTCGAGCAATTCGGGGCGGCTCATGACGGCTTCTACCAGGCGCCGGGCCAGACCGGTGCCGCGCGCCTTCTCACCCACCGCCACCTGCCACAGGAAATAGGTGTCCGGTGCGTTGCTCTTCACGTAGCCGGAAACGAAGCCGACGATTTCGCCCTCTTCATTGGTGGCAACGGCACAGGTGTCGCGAAATTGGGTCGCCAGAAGCAGGTAGGCGTAGGCGGAATTGACATCGAGTGGCGGGCAGGACTTGACCAGTTCGTAGATGCCCCAGCCGTCGTCTGGGTTGGGTTTGCGGATGAACAGCGGCGAGGCATCGCTACCGACCACGGCATCGGCCACGCTGGGGCGGGCCAGGTCGGCGGAAGGAGTGAAAGGCTGCGGTGTCATGTTCATGGTCAGGTTTCGCTGTAGCGATGTTGCAGCTAATGATAACAGGGCTTAGCGACAAATCAAAACTAGCGTTATGACTGAGGCACAGTTCAATAACAAAAAATTATCAAGATTTTCCAAGCCGTACGCATCGCCTACAACGCGAAGCCGGCCTGGATAGGATCTATCGCAAGTCTAGTCCAGGATTTCACCGGCGTAGGAAATGAAACGGGCCGCCTGAAAAGGCGGCCCGACGTGAGGCACTGAGTGCTTGCAGAGAACGTGCTCGATTGGCGGCCGCTCTAGCGCCTCGACAGCGTGCGCATGGTGACGAATTCTTCGGCAGCAGTAGGATGAATGCCCACGGTGGCATCGAAGTCCGCCTTGGTGAGCCCCGCCTTCACCGCAATGGCGATGCCCTGAATGAGCTCCCCCGCCTCTTCGCCGACCATATGGGCACCGACCACCACGTCGCTGACATCGTCGACGATCAGCTTCATCAGGCAGCGCTCCTCGCTGCCGGAAAGCGTATGCTTCATCGGTCGGAAATCGGTGCGGTAGACGCGAATCGCGTCATACTCCTTGCGCGCCTGCTCTTCCGACAAGCCAACCGTGCCGATGTTGGGATGACAGAACACGGCCGTGGCGATGTTGCGGTAATCCATGGGCTTGGGCGGTGCCTCACCGAAATGCTGGCTGACCAGATGCATGGCTTCCGCCAGCGCCACCGGCGTCAGCTCCGGCCCGCCCGTTACGTCGCCCAGCGCCAGGATGGAGGGCATGGTGGTCTCGAAGCGGTCGTTCACCTTGACGGTACCGTCGGGGTTGAGGGCGATGTCCAGCGCATCGAGCCCGACACCCTCGAGATTGGGCTTGCGGCCGGTAGCCGCCAGCACCACGTCCACCTCCATCGACTCGCCGTTGGTCAGCGTCACGAGAAGCCCGCCCTCTACCTTCTCGATACTCTCGATGTTGGTCTCGAAGTGCAGGTTCACGCCCTTGACGGCCATCTGCTCACGGGTGAATTCACGCACCTCGCGATCGAAGCCGCGCAGGAACAGCTCGCCGCGATAGACCAGGTGCGACTCGCTGCCCAGCCCATTGAAGATGCTGGCAAACTCCACCGCGATGTAGCCGCCGCCCAGCACCAGGAAACGCTGCGGCATGCGCTCCAGATCGAACACTTCGTTGGACGTCACGGCCATTTCGCGACCGGGGAAGTCGGGTACCCAGGGCCAGCCGCCCACGGCCACCAGAATCTTGGCAGCGGTGTAGGCACGGCCATCGACCTCGACGCGGTGAGCATCGACTACCCGCGCCCGGCCGTGAATCAACTCGACCCCGGCGTTGGCCAGCAGACGACCGTAGATCTCGTTGAGGCGTTTGATCTCGCGCACCTTGTTGTCGCGCAGGGTGGCCCAGTCGAAGCGCGGGGCCTGGGGCAGGCTCCAGCCGAACCCTCGGGCGTCTTCGAAGGCGTCGTGAAAATGGGCGGCATAGGAATAGAGTTTCTTGGGCACGCAACCCACGTTCACGCAGGTGCCGCCCAGATAGCGATCTTCGGCAACGGCCACTCTGGCACCGGTTGCCGCTGCGGTGCGGGCGGCACGAACCCCACCGGAGCCGGCGCCAATCACGAACAGGTCATAGTCGAAGTCTGACACGCATTTCTCCTCGTCTAGCCGGGATTGGTGGCATACCCGGTCTGATCGGCAGATCATAACAGTGCAGGTGTAACCCTGTAGAGCGATGCCCCACGTAGAGCGGTGCCCCATGTAGAGTGGTACCTAGGTGCAGCTCCTGGTTGACCGACTCGGGGCATGGCGGTAAAAGGTGCCCTCCCCACTCTCTGACCTTCGGACGGACTCTGCCATGAACCAGGAAATCGACTGCCTGCTGGAAAACAACCGGCGCTGGGCAGAGCGGATGTGTCAGGAAGATGCGGACTATTTCACCCGCCTTTCCCGCCAGCAAAACCCCGACTATCTTTGGATCGGCTGCTCCGACAGCCGGGTGCCGGCCAATCAGATCGTCTCGCTGCCACCGGGTGAAGTCTTCGTCCACCGCAACGTCGCCAACCTGCTGCATCACAACGACATGAACGCCCTTTCCGTGGTGCAGTATGCCGTCGATGTCCTCAAGGTCAGACACATCATGGTGGTCGGTCACTACGGCTGCGGCGGCGTGCGAGCGGCAGTGACGGGCGGCGATTGCGGCATGGTGGATTACTGGCTGCATTCGGTGCGCGAGCTCTACAGCCAGCATCGCCCTTCGCTCGAGGATTTACCGCTGGACCAGCAGGTCGACCGGCTTTGCGAGCTCAACGTGCAGGCACAGGTCAACAACCTGTGTCGCACCAAGATCGTTCAGCTCGCCTGGCAGCGCGGCCAAGAACTTTCCGTTCACGGCTGGATCTACGGCCTGGGCGATGGTCGCATCGCCGATCTCGGCTGTACCGTGGAAGGACTGGATCAGGTGGCCACGCTTTATCGCATCGACCGGCTTCAGGCAGCGTCCGACAGTTGCTAGGCTCTGGCTGAAGCTGACCGGCTCGAAACCGCCCATACCAGGCCTTACACTTGAATCGAAGCCACCAACTGCCGGAACCTGACATGCCCGACGCTCTTGCCCCGCTTCAGAACAGACACCTCGAGGCCCTGGAACGGCGCTACGCCGAGGTGTTGGGCGCCCTGGGGTATGACGGCGTATTGATCTACAGCGGCCACCCTGCCCTGCACTTCGGCGACGACCAGCACGCTAGCTTCTGCAGCTACGGCCATTTCCAGCACTGGACCGGTCAGGCCGGCCTGACTCATAGCTGGCTGCTGGTGAGGCCGGGCCAGCGCACGACCTGCTTCGTGCATGCGCCAGACGACTTCTGGCATCTGCCGCCAAGCCTTCCCGACGAGGGCTGGACCGAATACCTCGAGGTGATCAGCGGTCGCTTCGAGACACCGCCGGCAGTGAAGGCCAGCCGCCTTGCCGTGATCGGCGACATCGATGACGACACGGCTCGCGCCCTTGGCGCCGAGCGCAATCCCCCCGCCCTGCTGATCGCCCTGGATGAGGGCCGGGTACGCAAGAGCGAGTACGAGATCGCCTGTCTGAGCGAGGCCAACCGGATGGCGCTGTACGGCCACCGAGCCGCCCAACAAGCATTCCTGACCGGCGCGAGCGAACTCGACATTCAGCTGGCCTACCTCAAGGCATCGCGACAGCGTGAAAGCGACGTGCCCTACGGCAACATCATCGGTCTCGGCGCCCATGGCGCGGTGCTGCACTATCAGCATTACGCCAATGAAGCGCCGGTGTCGCGCCATAGCCTGCTGGTGGATGCCGGGCACCGTTACCGCGGCTACTGCGCCGACATCACCCGCAGCTGGCCGGGGCCGGACGCCGCCCCCACCTTCGCCGCGCTGATAACGCGCATGCACGACATCAAGCAGCAACTGGTTGCCGCCCTGGCGCCCGGTGTCGAGTTCGTCGCGCTGCACGAGCGTATGCATCAGTTACTGGGGGAACTGCTGGTCGAGAGCGAACTGGTCAGCGCCTCCGCCGAGGCCGCGCTCGAAAGCGGTATCACCCGCGCCTTCTGCCCTCATGGCCTGGGCCATCTGCTGGGCGTGCAGGTACACGACGTGGCCGGACGCATGAGCCGTGAAGGCACGCCTCTGCCACCTCCGCCCGAGCATCAGGCGCTGCGCCTGACCCGGGAACTGGAAGCGGGAATGGCGGTCACCATAGAACCCGGGCTCTACTTCATTCCCATGCTGCTCGGACCGCTGGAGGCAGGCCCCGCGGGTAGCGCCGTGAACTGGCCGCTGGTCGAACGCCTGATGCCTCATGGCGGTATTCGCATCGAAGACAACGTGGCCATCGCCACGAACTCGGTACGCAATCTGACCTTGGAACACGAGTGAGCGACATGCGTGAACGGCAGCAAGAGGCCGACTTTGCTCCGCCGCGCGGATTGAGCAATCCGCACGTTCAGACGCTGCTGCCCCGCTTTCTGCCCCGCCCCCGACTCGCCAGTGACGTCGAGTTATTCGAACTCCCCGACGGCGACTTCGTCGAACTCAACTGGATCCGGCCGATCCCCACCAGCAGCACGGCGCCGATCCTGGTGCTGTTTCACGGTCTGGAGGGCTCGTTTCACTCCCCCTATTCCCGCTGGCTGCTCGCCACGGCCAGCCGCATGGGCTGGCGCACGGTACTTATGCATTTCCGCGGCTGCGGCAGTCAACCGAACCGCCTGCCGCGTGCCTACCACAGCGGCGACACCGCCGATGCCTATTGGTTGATCGCCGAACTTTCGCGACGCTACCCCGGCGCCTTGAAGGTGGCCGTCGGAGTATCACTGGGCGGCAACATGCTGCTCAAGCTAGTGGCGGAACAGGGTGGCAGCGGCCTCGATCTGGCCGGCGCCATCGTGATAAGCGCCCCGCTCGACCTTGCCGCCAGCGCCGATACCCTGCACCAGGGCTTTTCCCGGGTATACGAACGCCATCTACTCAGGGCCCTCAAACGCAAGGTGGCGCCACGGCTGGTGCGCGGCGAGCTGCCGCTGTCGCTGAACGGCGAGGCGCTGCAGCGAATCGACAGCCTGCGTGGATACGACGATGCCGTGACCGCCCCGCTACACGGCTTTCAGGGCGCCGACGATTATTATCGGCGCGCCTCGGCCGGAAGGCTGCTCGGCGACATCGAGCTGCCGACCCTGATCCTGCACGCCGATGACGATCCCTTCATGCCAGCCGGACTGTTCCAGCGCCTACCACAGCCTTCCGCTGCGGTGCATCTGGAAATCACCCACCATGGCGGGCACGTCGGCTTCATGGAATGGCGCCACAAGCGTCTCTCGCCATGGCTGGCCCGACGCCTCGCCCGCGAGCTGGAAGGCTGGGCCAGTCTCGGCGACTCGTGGCGCTCGATCGCCGACCACCGGCTCAGCCGATCGGACAGCTGACTCCGGTTCCCTTCAGCCCGCAGTAGCCGCCCGGGTTCTTGTGCAGATACTGCTGATGGTACTCCTCGGCCGGATAGAAGACATCGAGGGATGCGATCTCGGTGGTGATTTGGCCGCGCCCTGCCTGAGCCAGCGAATACTGATAGACGTCCCGGCTGCGCTTTGCGGCTGCCAGCTGGGCATCGCTGGTGGCGTAGATCGCCGAGCGGTACTGGCTGCCAATGTCGTTGCCCTGGCGCATGCCCTGAGTCGGATCGTGAGCTTCCCAGAACACCTTCAGCAGCGTTTCGACGTCTACCTGGCGAGGGTCGAACACCACCCTCACCACCTCGGCGTGGCCGGTCCTCCCGGAGCAGGTCTCCTCATAGGTGGGGTTGGGCGTCACCCCGCCGGCATACCCCACCGCCGTTACATACACCCCCGGGTGCTGCCAGAACAGACGCTCGGCGCCCCAGAAGCAGCCAAGCCCAACAACCAGATGCTCGTGGCCCTCGGGAAACGGCGGCAGCATCGAGCGGCCGCTGACGGCATGCACGCCGGATATCCGAAGCGGCGTGTCGCGCCCCGGCAGGGCATGAGTCGGATCGATGTTCATGACGTTATCCTCGCAGCAACACGTTGAAGGCGCTCACTGAGCGGGCTCGAGCCGTGGCGGCCGACCGGGCCGGGAGAAGATGTAAACCAGATCGACGGCCTGGGCGGCTCCGGAAACGGCCTGCACGTAGAGATTGCGCCACAGGGTATAGCGCAGCGTAAGCTCCGCGATCGGCGAGAAGATACCGACACCATAGCTGACGCGCAGATCTTCTGTCAGGTAGCCGCTCACGACCACCTGACTGTCGTCGCCGACGCCGGTCGTCTCCAGCGCCAGATCGTCGATGCCGAATGCCTGGCCGATGGCACCGACCACCCCGCCGGTCTGCCCCAATGCCAGGCCCACCAGGGCCGAGGTCAGCGCGCCGTCCGCGTCGCCGTCTCGTGGTGCCCGGCCGCGCAGCAGGTATGACAGTGCCCGCGCTTCGTCCATGGCCGGCTCGGAGAAAATCGCCAGGGTTGGCTCGGCAGCGAAGCCGGTAACGCGCAGCCCAGCAATGACGCCATCTTCGGTGATGTCGGGATTGCGTATGGCTTCGAAGTCGAGCAGCGGCTGATCCGGTGGTCCGCTGAACAGCAGCTGCCCCTGCCGAATCAGCAGATCCTGGCCGAAGGCGCGGAAACGACCGTCAACGAGGTTGACCTCGCCGAACAGCTGCACCGGGCCATCCTGCTGGCGCACTTGCAGAGTGCCGGCCAGGCCAGTTTCCAGGCCCGACGCGGCAAGCATCATGTCCGGTCCCAGATGTAGCTCGATACGCACGTCCAGTTCCATGCCCGCCTCGCGCAGCGCCACGGCGGCGGCTTCGTCACCGCCGGCGGTCGGTTCCAGCTCCTCACGCCGCTGGGCTCGGGCCTCATCGCGCCGGGTGATGATGATCTCGTCTGGACTGGGACTGACTGCCGCCGGCGGCGCCTCGCCGATCTCCAGTCGTGCCCAAGGCACCTGAACGTCGCCCCGCACGCGCAGTGCCTGCGGGGTAATCCTGACGGCGATCTGAGGGGAGACTCGCAGGCGGCCGAACTGCGGCATGCTCACCAGCAGCGGCCGCCGTGTACCGTCAAGGTCCATGGCGATGCGCCACTCGTCGAGCGAGGGCCAACTGGCGTTGCCGTCGATCACCAGGCGCCCGTCGTCGCTGGCGACATAGCCCATCAGGCGTGCACTGTCGCCGTTGAATTCAATGCGAATGCGGCCATCCTCCACGATCAGCGGCACATCCAGCCCCGAAGCGCGCAACCCGGTCAGTTCCAGCGCACCATCCAGGCTGGGGTTGTCACGGTTTCCGGAGATTCCGACCCGGCCGGCCAGGGTACCTTCCAGCATGTCGAGCCCGGCTGCCAGAGTCTGGTAGCGGGACAGATCGAGAGCATCGACGACGAGACTACCGTCAAGCTCTCCGCTGCCCAGCGGGTCGTTCAGATCGAGATTCAGGGCCAGCCGCCCGGCATCGCCAAGGCCCAGGTCGAGAGCCAGCGCCATACGCGCCTGGTTGGCATCCAACTGCACGTCGAGGCGAGTCGCGGGCATCGCCCAGGGCTGCCCATAGATATCCACCCCTTCCAGGTCGAGCTGGCTGGCCAGATTCGCCTCGGCGCTCCACTGCCGACCGCCCTGTCGCCAACCGGCCTGCAGCTGTAGGTCGGTCTCGCCGCTGGCTCGCCAGTCCTCCGGTAGCCACTCGTCGAACATGCTCATGGGCAGCCCGCGCACGGCCAGACTCACTTGGCCCTGGTCGGCGCCGGCCTGCAGCGTCTCCTCCACACACAGGTGTCCGCCCTGCTCTCGACGCAGGCAGAATGGCTGTACCTGAGCCCGGCTCGTCGCCAGATCGAAAGTGAACGTCACGGGATCAGCGAGTCGCATCTCGCCGTAATCGGTATCGACCTCCAATGGATCGATGCGACCACTGTAGCGCTGGCGCTCGGTGGAGAGCCCACCCTCGAGCACCAGCGAGGCACGCGACAGCGGCATGCCCCGCCCGGCAAGCGCGGTCAGTTCGGCCCGATGGGACGACAGCCGGCCGGACAGGGCCAGCGACACCTCGCTGAAACGTTGGCCCCCGGCGCTTAGCTGCTCGATGACGAGATTGCCATCGAGGGTCGGATCGTCCAGCCCCTGGACGCTAGCGGTGAGCTGCAGCGCCTCGAGGCGGTTCTCGGCAAACGCCAGGGTCTGGCCTTGCAGGTCGAGCTGCAAGCGTGGGTTCTCCGGTGTACCGGCGGTGCGGAAGCGACCGCTCAGGCTTCCGCTGAGGTCGTCGTGCAGGCTGCCGAGCTCGGTCAGCGAGATGTCGCCGCTGAGGTCCATGCGCTGCTCGGTAATGGCGCCGGCAGCGGTGATGCGGTTCTGCCCCTGGCGGAAATCGAACTCCTGTACCTGCCAGCGCATGTCACTGTCACCGGCCAGGCGTGCCCGCAGCGACAGCGGCAGCTCCTGCAGCTGACCGTCGATGGCCAGCCGCGGCACCCGCAGCTGCCAGCCTGCTTCGACCTGATTGAAAGCGAGGTCTATATTCCCGCTGAGGCGCCCCTGCATGGCATCGGTGAACTGGCCGGGGTCGAGATTGTCGAGGCGCACGGTGGCATCGAGCGCCAGGCCGTCATGCCATTCGATGCGCCCACGGCTGACCACCGAGGCATTGCCGAGGCTCAGGGAGAGCGGGGTCCAGGCAAAGTGCTCCAGGTCGCCGCTACCGGTAAGTGCAATCCGGGTCAGCGGCACCTCCGGCCCCTCGACCCGGGCCGAGAGTGCCGCGCTGTACTGGTCGAGAGTGCCCGACAGACGCAAATCGAGGTCCTCGATCACATAGGGGTCGTCGAGCGCGTCATCCTCTTCGGCGAAGGCGGCCGCCATCGGCAGCGGCCACTGCAGGAACTCGCTGCGCAGCCTGGCGGAGAAAGGCACCTCAGGATCGAGCACATCGGCCTGGGCGGTCAGTCGCGTGCCCACCGGGCCGCGTGCCACGAGCTCGGCGTCAAGCTCGGCCAGCGTGCCGTCGAGCCTGAGGTCGAGCCGCTGCCCGGCAAGTTCGGGCATCAGCTCCGGCAGCCACAGCGCGGCCTCCAGCCGCGCCTGGAGCGGGTAATCGTCACGCAATTCGATGCGGGCGCCGAGCCTGACGTCGGCGTCCAGGCTGGCGGCTTCCAGAGCAACGATCTCGACCACGTGGCCGCTGGCCTCGAAGGCCAGGGTGAGATGACGCAGGTCATAATCGAGCGGCCCCCGCACCTCGACGTCGTCGAGATGAATGCGCGGCGCCGCTATCGTCAAGGGCAGGACGATTTCCGGCAGTGCGATGCGCTCGCGCTGCGCCAGTGGCTCGTCGGGCTCACCGGCCTCGATCGGCAGCGGTGCCCGAGCAGCGGCCTCGGCGGCGGCCAGTGCCTGAGCGCTCAGCACCGGCGTGCCTGCCGGCGCCTCCAGCGCCAGTTGCTCGGCCCCGCCCGATGGCAGACTGACCTGTAGCCGCTCGAGCCGTGTGGGCAGCAGCGTCAGCCGTTCGCCCTCGGCCTCGATCCCGGTATGCAGTCTGTTCCAGGCAACCTGGGTGCCGTCGCCCAGCCGCAGCACGACATCTTCGATGACCAGCTCGGGGGCCGTGATGTCGAGCGGGAAGTGGAACGGCGCCGGCGCGGTGGCCGCCGGCAGCTCATCGGGAGCATCCGCTGCCGGCGGAGCGGCCCCCTCGCCCGCCCTCTCCTCCACGGCTTCGGGATTGGCGGGCAGCGTCACGTTCAGGCCTTCGGCTCGTGAAGCACCGAGCTGCAGTCCTGAATTCTCGGCCATGGCGGTGGTATCCAACTGAGCGAGTTCGACCTGCGTGCCGTCGGCCAGACTCACCCGGGTATCCACCAGCACCAGTTCGCGCACCTCCATGGGGAACGGCAAACGGATCGGATCGCTCGCCTCGGCCTCGTCCTGGGCCGCTGCTGCGGGCGCTTCGTCAGCGGCCTGTCCCGGCTGCAGCCGTACCCGCCCCCCCTGCATGGCCAAGCGTTCGATACACAGACGCCCCCGCAGCAGGCAGTCATCCGCCCAAACGAGTTCGAGCCGTTCGGCGGCGATGTCGGCAGGACCCGCCTCGATCTGGAACCCATGCAGCACGAGTCGATCCAGCGGCGCCCCTTCGATACGCTCCAACTGATAGAAACCACGCTTGGCCCCTTCTTCGAGCAGCAAGCCGGCCCCCCAGGGTGACAGTGCCAGGCCCAGCACGAGGAAGAGCATGCCGATGGCCACCAGCGGCAGCACGATCAGTAAACGGAGCAGCGACCACAGCAGCAGGCGCATTCTCAGAATTCCGGGCCGATGGCGAAGTGCAGACGCCACGAGTTCTCCTCGTCATCGAAGGGGTGAGCGATATCGAAACGCACCGGCCCGACGGGGGATATCCATCTGACGCCGAGGCCGGCACCGGTATTGAGGGTTTCCGGCCACCAGTCGTCGAAGGCATCGCCGCTGTCGACGAAGGCGGCGCCCCACCAGTTGCCGGAGACACGCCGCTGAAGCTCGGCGCTGCCGACCAGCATCTGCTGCCCGCCGCGCAACAGACCTTCTTCGTTACGTGGCGCCAGAGTCTCGAAGCCGTAGCCCCTTACCGAACGGTCGCCGCCGGCAAAGAAGCGCAGCGAGGGCGGCACCTGGGAGAAGTCATCGGTTTCGATGGCTCCGACCCCCAGCCGGGTGATGAAACGCAGGTCGTCGCCCAGCATGCGGATCCATTCGGTGTTGCCGGTCATGCGCAGAAAGTCGGCATCGGAGCCCCACACGCTGTCCGAATACTCGAAGGTAATGCGCTGGCGATCGCCCCAGGTGGGAAAACGGGGGTCGCGGGTGCGCGTACGCGACCAGCTCACCCCGGGGTAGTAGATGAAAACACTTTCGGCTTCACCCCCCTGGGTGAAGTCCTCGTAGGTAGCGCGCACGAACAGGGTCTGTACCCAGCGGTTGTCGAACTCCCAGCGGCGTGCCGCTTCGATGGTGGCTTCGTTGGTACGCGTGTCCTGATTGTCGCGATGGCGCAGGCCGTACTGGAAGCGATACTGATCGCGCAGCGGGTCGTCGAGCGGCAGCAGATAGGTACCGGTGAATTGTTGCTCCGGCTGCGAGACGAACAGATCGTGTTCGAGGCTGTGCCCAAAGCGGTTGATCCAAGGCTGATTCCAGCCGAAATTCATGCGTGGCCCCACGTCGGTGGCATAGCCGATGCCGGTTTCGAACTGGTGACGATCGGCCGGGGCCAGGGATACGTCGATCGGCATGCTGGGCTGCTCCGGCGCGTGCACCCGTGCAACGGCAGCCAGCGCCGAGGCGGAGAGCCGGGGGCCGGTCGCCAGGGCGGTGCGCGTCGAAGGCACCTGTGGCAATGCGGCCTCGCCCTCGGTCGCCACCGCGTTCCACCACCCTACGGTTGGCGGGGCCAGGGCAAGCTCACGGCGGGCATCGAGCCTTGGCCGTACGCTGACTGAGCTGAACCAGTTGGTCTGCCCGAGCCGCTGGGCATAGAGCGCCACCTGACCGGCAAGATAGGGCTGGCCGGGTTCGAAGGGCGCGATGTTGCGCAAGCGATCTTCGACGATATGGTGGCCGCGTATGGTGATATTACCGAAGGTGTAGCGTCGCCCGCTGTCGAGAGTGAGGTAGAGCCTGGCGCTCTCGTCGAAGGGGCGCACTTCCATGCGTCGGTCGGTGAAAGACCAGTCGAAATAGCCCCGTTCCAGGGCGAGGTTGGCCAACCGATTGCGCATGCGATCCCAGGGCGCATGCTCCAGGGGATCTCCCACCTGGAGAGGCAAGTCATCCACGGTGTCACGAAAAGGCCCGTCGCGGGCAGCGTCGCCCTCGATGCGAACCTCGAGCACCTGCACGACGACCTGCGGGCCGGGATCGATGGCCAGTTCGACGTAACGCGGCGGCTCCTGCTGATCGAGCCGGGGGCTGATACGCGGCTCGTAGTAGCCGTAGACGCGCATGGCCTCGCGAGCACGACGCACCACCACGCCTTCGAGGCGACGGCGGTCGTACTGGGCGGCCTCCAGTTCGCTGAGATAGTGACGAATGTTCTCCGCAACCGGGTCCGTCACCCCGTCGACTCGTGCCTCGAGTGCCAGCGCTCCATGCGCCATGCCAAGACACAGGGCCGCCGCCCCCATGCGTGAAATCACGCCTCTTCCCATATTCACGGCTTCCCGTCTTGACTGCTGCCGGCCTGCCCTGGCCCCGGCTATCCTACCGCAGGGCCTCCAGCCCAGCGCTCAGCGACAGCTGCTCCTGGCGCAGCTCGCGCAGTTCCGCATCGATGCCTGCCAGCCTGGCGCGCAGCTCATCGACGACCTGAGAGGTTTCGTCGGCTTCAGCGACAGTCTCGATGTCGCCGGCCAGCGTCTCGAGCCGCTCCTCCAGCGCTGCTTCGCGAGCCTGGAAGGTTTCATCCAAGGCAGCAAGCTGCTGCTCGATGAGCTGCTGGACATGCTCGTCCAGGGCTTCGAGCCGCTCATCGAGCGATGCTCTCATGCTCTGCTGCTCTTCTGCCAGCGCTTCTTGGGCGCTTTGCAGCTCCTCGACATGTTGTACAACACTTTCATCATCTTCGGCCAGTGCATCGATTCTCGCCGCCAGGACCTCGCGCCCCTCTTCGCCTGCCCGCTCGAGCGCATTCAGCGATGAGCGTACCGCACCCAGCAACGCCTCGCGGTCTTCGGCCTCGGTGACTATTCGCTCGACGTTTCCGGAAAGATCATCGACCAGCAGAGCAATGTCGTCGATACGTTCATCGATGGCTTCGAATCGCGAACCGTCCCGCTCACCGACCTGCTGTACGTCGACTTCCAGACTGGCCATCCGTGCCACCAGGGATTCGGCATGATCCATGACCGCCGAGAGGCGCGACTCGAGGCGCTCGAAACGCTCGCCGCGGCCCTCCTCGGCATCGAAGCGGGCATGGACATTGGACATCTCGGCAGTGATCTGGAGCACCTGCGCATTCATTCGCTCACGCTCCTGCCACCCCAGCCAGCTCACCCCAACCAGCATGACCAGCAACAGCAGCACGGCCAATTTCAGCGGCCACAGGCGGGGCTGGGGCGTCATAGGGCGGCGCGGCCTTGTCAGGCTGGTATCAGGATCGGGCACGATGGGACGTCGCTCGGAAGGACGCGCTTCGGGCATGTCGAACTCCTTGTTGGCAGGTGCGGCAGGCGCCTCACCATTGTAAGCAGGTTGCACGCCTGCGCGCACACTGCCACCTCAACGCGTCGAGCTCTCTCCGGGTTCGGCACGCCGACCGATACCACGGTAGGCCAACCCCCAACTGGCGACGTGGGTGGGATCGTAGATATTACGGCCATCCAGCAGCAGCTTCTCATGCAGCAGCTTGGCCAGCCGAGACCAGTCGGGATTCCAGTAGTGCTTCCACTCGGTGACCAGCATCAGCGCATCGGCATTTTCACAGGCGGCATAGGGATCGCCGTCGAACAAGCTGAGCAACGGGTGGTCCCCCACTTCGGCGCGCAGCGCCGGAACGGCTGCAGGGTCGTGAAGCTGCACCCGCACTCCCTGAGCCCAGAGTGCCCGAAGCAGCGTCAACACCGGTGCATGATCGATACGCGCCGAGCCGGGCTTGAAGGCGGCGCCCCAGATCGCCACGGTGCGTCCTTCGAGCTGACCGTGGAAATGGGTCCAGAGCTTGCGGAACAGGGTCTCCTTCTTCTGCTCGTTGATGTCCAGCACCTGTTCGAGCAGCGCGGATTGACGCCCGCTGGCCTCCTGTACGTCGGCCAGTCGCATCAGATCGCGGGAAAAGTGCGGACCGCCGAAACCGCAGCCCGGGTAGAGGTACTCATAGCCGATGCGGGAATCGGCCCCCATCCCCTGGCGCACGTACTCCACGTCGACGCCCAGGCTGTCGGCAAGACCGGCAATCTCGTTCATGTAGCTGATACGTGTCGCCAGCATGCCGATGGTGGCCAGCTTGGTCAGCTCCGCGGCGCGGCGCGGCATGAGCTGCATCACGTCACGCCGCCGGTTGAAGGCTCGCAACAGCTCGCGTACCTGCGCCTCGGCATGCTCGTCGTCACAGCCCAGCAGCCAGCGGCCAGGACGGGTGAAACTGGCCCAGGAGCGCCCTTCCTCGATCATGTCGACCAGGGCGACGGCGCGCCGACCGTTGCCGCCGAGACGCGCCTCGAGGCGTTCGGTCTCGCCCACCGGAAAGGTGGAGTTGTTGACCAGGATGAGCGCTCCCTGCTGCCGTCCGGCGACCTCAGCCACCAGCTCGTCGGCTTCCTCGCGCTGCTCCGGCGAGAGCGCGAGCCAGAGAATGTCGATGGCCTCGCCCGAAGCCGCGCCTTCACCATTGGCCAGGCTCAAGGTGCCCTGCTCCAACCCCTCTTCGAGACGCTCGAGCAAGTCGGGCTCACGACGCAGCCAGTCGGCGGCCTGCAGCGCCGGCCAGCGCATCGAGGCATGCGGCACCCAGCGGACCTGGTGGCCGACCCAGGAGAGCGCAGCGGCGGCCGTAGCCGCCGCCAGTTCGCTGCCATGTATCTGTACGCGCATGACACTTACCCCGCTTGGCTATAGCGAGCGAGCAGTTCGCGGAATCCCTCGCCAAAACGGGGGTGGCGCCGGGCATAGACCAGGGTGGCCTCGAGATAGCCGAGCTGATGCCCGCAGTCGTAGGTCTTGCCGCACATGCGCCAGGCATCGACGCCGTCGCGCTGGCGCAGCGTCTCGATGGCGTCGGTGAGCTGGATTTCGTCGCCGGCCCCGGGCGGCGTCTCGGCCAGCAGCGCAAAGATGCTGCCCGGCAGCACGTAACGCCCAATCACGGCCAGATTGGATGGAGCATCCTCCCGGGCCGGCTTCTCGATCACCCCGGCCAGCGGACAGGAGTTGCCGGCAGCGGGCGGCTCGCCCTCAGGGCTCACGATGCCGTACTTGTGCACGCTATCCCAGGACACCTCCTCCACCATCAGCTGCGAGCGCCCGGTCGTCTCGTAGGCATCCAGCATGCCGGCGAGATCGTTGCGCTCTAGCCCTTCGTCGTCCACCAGCACGTCCGGCAGCAGCACCGCAAACGGCTCGTCGTCGCCGATCACCGGTCGCGCACAGAGCACGGCATGACCGAGCCCCAGCGGCTCGTGCTGCCGTACGCTGATGATGTTGACGTCGGCGGGTACGATGGAGCGCAACTCATCCAACAGCTCCTGCTTGTTCTTGGCCTCGAGAGTGGCTTCCAGTTCGAAATGGGTGTCGAAGTGGTTCTCGATGGCGCTCTTGCTGGCGTGGGTCACCAGCACGATGTCGCGAATACCGGCCTTGACCGCCTCGTCGACCACATACTGGATCACAGGACGATCGACGATGGTGATCATCTCCTTGGGAATCGCCTTCGAAGCCGGCAGACAGCGGGTGCCGAAACCGGCAACGGGGAGTACGGCCTTGCGGATCATGGTGCCTTCCTTGTCGGTTGGTGGAAAAGAACTTCCCGGGCCTGTCCTAGATTCCGTCATGGGAAAGCCCGGGCAGCTACGGGTACAATAGCGCATGATACCGAAGGTAAAGAATGTTGCCAGGGTGCCAGCCCAATTGACACGGAGAGATCACATGAGCGCAAGTTTCCACCACAACGTCGACCAGGGCGAGATCGCCAAGTTCGAGGCTCTGGCCAGCCGCTGGTGGGATCCGCAGAGCGAGTTCAAACCGCTGCATGACATCAATCCGCTGCGTCTGGACTTCATCGATGCCCGCTGCGGCCTGGCCGGGCGCAAGGTGCTGGACGTCGGCTGCGGGGGCGGCATACTCGCCGAGGCCATGGCCCATCGCGGCGCCAAGGTCACCGGTATCGACATGGGCGAGGCGCCCCTCGCCGTGGCACGCCTGCATGCTCAGGAGAGCGGCGTCGATGTCGAGTATCGCCAGGCCAGCGCCGAGGCCATGGCCGCCGAACAGCCCGGCGAATACGACGTGGTGACCTGCCTCGAAATGCTCGAGCACGTGCCCGATCCGGGTTCGGTCATTCGCGCCTGCACCTCGCTGGTCAAACCGGGCGGGCAAGTGTTCTTCTCGACCATCAACCGCAACCCCAAGGCCTACGCCCTGGCCATCGTCGGGGCCGAATACCTGTTGCAGATGCTGCCTCGTGGCACCCACGAGTATCGCAAGTTCATTCGCCCTGCCGAGCTTGCCGGCTGGTGCCGCGAGCACGGCCTCAGCGTCCGCGAGCAGAGCGGCCTGGTCTACAATCCGCTGACGCGGCGCTATCGCCTCTCCAGCAACGACGTCTCGGTCAACTACCTGATGCACTGCCAGCGGGAGCAGGCATGAACGCGTCGCCTCCCGCAGCATTGCTGTTCGATCTCGACGGTACCCTTGTCGATACCGCCCCCGATCTGGCACGCGCCACGAACGCCCTCCGGGCTCATCACGGCATGGAGCCGCTGCCCTACCCGGTGATTCGGGCCCAGGTGTCGAATGGCGGCAGCGCCCTGGTCGCCCTGGCGCTGGGTCTGGACAAGACGCATCACGGCCATGACGAAGCGCGCCAGTTCCTGCTTGATGCCTATGGCCGGGCAGTAGCCGACGAGAGCTGCCTGTTCCCCCACCTCGACCGGTTGCTGACCAGGTGGGAAGCGCAGCATCGCCCCTGGGGCATCGTCACCAACAAACCGCGCGCCTACGCCGCACCGCTGATCGAAAGCCTGGGACTGACCCCGGGCGCCCTGCTCTGCGCCGACGACCTGCCGCAGCGCAAGCCAGCACCGGAGCCGCTGTGGGTGGCAGCGGAACGGCTGGACGTCTCTCCCGCCCGCTGCTGGTACATCGGCGACCACCTGCGCGACATGCAGGCAGCCCGCGCCGCCGGCATGGTCGCCGTCGCCGTGGGTTACGGTTACATCGAGGAGGGTGAGGATTACCGGCAGTGGCCGGCCGATCTCTGGTTCGAGACCTGCGAAGCGCTGGTTGAAGCCCTAATACAACCTGCCTGAGACGCCTCAGGCAGACTGTAAAAAAGGGCAGCCATTTGCTTACCTGGGCGGCTGGGCGTCGAAGCGCTCTCCATTATACCCCTTGCTATCCGGCCCCATCAGCCACAGATAGGTCGGCATGATCTCTTCCGGCGTACGCAGCGTCTGCGGGTCCTCGCCCGGATAGGCATTGGCACGCATCTTGGTGCGGGTCGCACCCGGGTTGAGGGTGTTGACCCGGATCGTGCCCAGGTGCTCGACCTCATCCGCCAGCACTTCCATGAAGCCCTCGGTGGCGAACTTGGAGACGGCATAGGCGCCCCAGTAGGCACGCCCCTTACGTCCCACGCTCGACGAGGTGAATACCACGGAAGCATCGGCTGAAGACTTCAGCAGCGGCAGCAGAGCCTGGGTCATCCACACCGGGCCGTTGATGTTGATCTGCATGACCTGATCCCACAGCTCGGGGTTGTACTGCTCGAACGGGGTGATGCGACCGAGCAGGCCCGCGTTGTGCAGAATGCCATCGAGCCGGCCGAACTCCTTGTCCAGCGTCTCGGCCATGTCGTGGTAGTCCTTCAGCGTGGCGCCTTCGAGATTGAGCGGAAAGATGGCCGGCTGAGGCCCGCCGGCGGCCTCGATCTCGTCGTAGACCTTTTCCAACTTGGCGATGGTGCGTCCCAGCAATACCACCGTGGCACCGTGACGGGCATAGGTCAGCGCCGCGGCGCGACCGATACCGTCACCGGCCCCCGTCACCAGGACGATGCGATCGCGAAGCAGATCGGCGGGCGCCTCATAGTCGAACTTGCAGGTCATCTTCACTCCTTTGGCAGGGCCAGTGCGTTACAGCGACTGGCGCAGGAAATCGTTGGCGAGGCCAGCGGCACTACTGTCAGGATAGTCGTCACGCACCCGTTCGAGCAGGCCACGGCTCTCCTCGAGCTCGCCCTGACGTGCCTTGATCAGGCCCAGCTTGTACAGAGCATCCGGCACCTTGCTGCTTTGCGGATAGTCGTCGATGACCGTGCGGAATGCCGTCTCCGCCTGATCCAGGTTGGCCTCCGCCGAATGCAGCTCGCCCAGCCAGTAGTAGCCGTTGGCCGTGAGCGTGGTGTCGGGGTGGTCGACGACGAAGGCATCGAAGGCCTGGATGGCCTCGCCGAACTGGCGCGACTGAACCTTGGCGAAAGCGGCCTGATAGGCAGCCTGCGCATCGGCGCTGGTGCCGCTGGGAGACGGCGTCTGCGCTACCTGGCGAGCCGCGTCCTGATCGACCTCGGGACTGGTCTGAATACCGGCGCTGCCGGCGGTGATCCGCTCGTCGAGGTCCATGTACTGCTGGCGGGTCTGGTTGCGCAGCTGCTCGAGCTGGTGACGCAGCTCCTCAATCTGACCGCGCAGCTGCTGCATCTCGCGTTGATGGTCCTGCAACTGATTGTAGAGCACCAGGCTGCCACCGGGCTCTTCACGCACTTCGGCCTGCTCCATGAACCCGCGGGGCTGAGCGGTGCGGTCTTCCACGATCGGGCGCTGCTGCGCTTCGACAAGGCTCATCACGGACAGCGGGAGCACCAGGGCTCCCGCGCCGCACAGCCTTTTCAGACTGTGTCTCATGCTTTACTCCCTCGGCGCTTATCGGCGCCTGTTCGCTCAGTAGGCAAAGACCACGCGACGATTCTGGGCATGTGCATCTTCGCCGTTGCCACGCACCGCCAGACGCTCTTCACCGTAGCTGACCACCTGGAGCTGGGACGGAGAGACGCCCTGCACCTCGAGGAAGCGCTTCACCGAGTTGGCACGACGCTCACCCAGCGCCATGTTGTACTCGCGGGTGCCGCGTTCGTCGGTGTGGCCTTGCAGCACGACGCGGGCATTGCCGTTGGAGCGCAGGTAGCGGGCATGGGCGACCAGGACCGATTCGAATTCCGAACGGATGGTGTCACGGTCGAAGTCGAAATAGATGGTGCGAACGTCGGGGATACGACCGTCGGCCTGCTGGCCGGCACGATCGCCGCTGACACCGGTACCGCTGACCTGTCCAGCGCCGGCAGTTCCCGTGCCGACGCCACCATCGGCGCGTGTGCCATCCATGGACCCGTCACGGCTGCCACCGGTGCTGGAACAGCCGGCAATCAGGGCAAGAGACAGGGCAATTGCCAGAGTTCTGGCATGTGACTTGAATTGCATCGTCAAACTCCTCAAAGGACTCGAATGACACGTACCACTAGTTCAAGAACGGTGACCATGCGGGTTCTCGCACGTCACCACGCGCCGAAGGCAACCGGTAGGACGCCCGTCCATCGGCCGAAACGGCCCCCAACACCCCGCTGTTACCTTGCTGGGTGGCGAAGATTACCATGGTCCCGTTGGGCGCAACACTAGGCGACTCATCCGAACGGGTCTCACTGATCACGACAAGACGGCCGGAACCGAGATCCTGGCGCGCAACCTGGAAACCGTTGTTGCTGCGGTGGATCAAGAACAGCGCCTCCCCATCCGGCGACAGACGCCCACGGGCGTTGTAGTTACCGGTGAAGGTCAAGCGCTCGGTCTGGCCGCTGCCGAAGCTGTAGCGGTAGATCTGCGGGCCGCCGCTGCGGTCCGAGGTGAAGATCAGGCTGCGACCGTCCGGCGCCCAGGCCGGCTCGGTGTCGATGCTCGAGTTGTTGGTGATGCGCTCGAGATTGCGCGATCCCACGTCCATGATGTAGATGTCCGGCTGACCGTCCTTGGACAGGGTCATGGCCAGACGACGACCGTCCGGCGACCAGGCCGGTGCGCCGTTGATGCCATCGAACGACGCCACCTGGGCGCGCTGCCCGGTGCCCACATCCTGCACGTAGATCGCCGGGCGCTCGGTCTCGAAGGAGACATAGGCCAGCTTGCGTCCATCCGGCGACCAGACCGGTGACAGGATCGGCTCACGCGAGTTCAGCACCTGCTGGCTGTTGTGTCCGTCGGCATCGGCCACGTAGAGACCGAACTGCATGTTCTGATCGACGCCCTGGGCCGTGACGTAGGCAATGCGGGTCGAGAAGGCACCACGAATGCCGGTGATGGCCTCGAAGATCTGATCGCTCACGTAGTGCGCACCGCTGCGCAGCTCGTTGCTGCCGGCGCTGACGCTTTCGCCGAGCATGCGGCGCTGGCCGCTGACGTCCATCAGCTCGTAGCGAATGCGATAGCCGTCAGCCCCACGGCTGACCTGACCCACTACCAGATAGCGCACGTCCAGCGCGCGCCACTGGCCGTAGCGCACCTCGTCGCCGGAAGAGGGACGATCGTACATGGCATTGCGCGGCAGCGGCGCGAAATAGCCGCTGCGCTCCAGATTGTCACTGATGATCTGGGCCACATCCTCGGGCAGGCTTTCGCCGTCGGCGGAGAACGGCACTATGGCAATGGGGGTGGCCCGGTCACTGCCGCGTGTGATCTCGATGGTGAGATTGGCCTGGGCAAGCGAGCTGAACAGCAACAGCATGGCGCTCAACCAGATGGTCATCAGGGCTTTCATCAGCGTACATCTCCCGGTGTGAAACGCAGATTGAACTGGCGGAAGTCACGTTGTGCCGCCGGCGGCAATTGGCGCAGTTCGCCAAAGGGTGCGGCGGCTTCCACAGCCTGTAGGGCGGAACGATCGAAACTGCTATCTCCGCTACTTTGAGTAATGGTAGCGCCAAAAAGCTCCCCCGAGGGACCCAACTGGACCTGAACCGTGGCCGCAAGCCCACCGCCGGCTCCAGGGGGAATCACCCATGCCTGTTCCACGGCGCGGCGCACCAGATTGATGAAGCTATTGGCAGCTTCCTGCGCCTGCCGGGCGTTGGCTACGGCATCCGACTCACCCTCGATGGCGCGATCGAGCCCCTGACTGGCGGCTTCGGCCGCACGCCGGGCTTCCTCTTCGCGGCGGCGCTGCTCCTCGGCTTCGCGCTGACGTCGAGCTTCCTCTTCTCGGCGGCGCTGCTCCTCGGCCTCGCGCTGACGCTGGGCTTCCTCCTCGCGGCGACGCTGCTCCTCGGCTTCGCGCTGACGCTGGGCCTCCTCCTCGCGACGGCGCTGCTCCTCGGCTTCGCGCTGACGCTGGGCCTCCTCCTCGCGACGGCGCTGCTCTTCGGCTTCACGCTGACGCTGGGCCTCCTCCTCGCGGCGACGCTGCTCCTCGGCTTCGCGCTGGCGCTGGGCTTCGGCTTCCTGCTGACGTCGCGCCTCCTCTTCGGCGCGCTGCTGAGCCTCCTGCTGGCGCTGACGCTCGGCTTCCGCCGCGGCTTCCTGTTGACGCTGACGCTCCGCCTCCTGCTCCTCGCGCAGCCGCGTCTGACGCTCGGCTTCCTCGGCTCGACGCTGGGCCTCGGCCTCGGCTTCCTGTCTGGCCTCCTGCAACCGGCGTGCTTCTTCCTCACGCGCCGCCTGCTGCTGCTCGGCTTCACGGGCACGCTCTTCGGCGGCCTGACGCTCGGCTTCGGCGCGCGCCTGTTCCTCGGCCTCGGCCTGACGCGCTTCTTCTTCCTGGCGCGCCTCCTCTTCCGCCTGCCGCGCCGCAGCGCGAGCCCGCGCCTCCTCGGCGCGCTGGGCCTGGTCGGTGGTGGTCTCGGTGCTGACCAGCGTCGCCTGCACGATGGAGGTCGACTCTGGATCGGCCGGCTGACGCTGCGGCAGGGTGACCAGACTCAGCACCACGACCAGCACGTGCAGGCCGATAGCCAGCAGAGTGGGCACGCCATAGCCGACCGGCTTGTCATAGCTGCGCGAAGGGCCGCGCTGACCTCGGGCCATCACGTCTCCTAGTGTCCTGGTCAAGAAGCGCTTAATCACGCGGCGGCGGCTCGGAAATCAGCCCGACGTTGGTCACGCCCGAAACCTGCAGCGTACTCATCAGGGTCACGACCTCACCGTAGGGCACGAAACGATCGCCGCGCACCATGACTGGCGTGCCAGGCTGTTGATCGAGCAGGATCAGCACTCGGTCGCCGAGCTCCTCCAGATCCACGGCCATCTCTTCACCACCGACCGACAGGTAATACGCGCCCTCTCGATCCACCGATACGATGATGGGATCGCGGTCTTCCTGAGAGTCGATGGGCTCGGAGGTGACCTGGGGCAACTCGATCTGAACGCCCTGGGTCAGCATCGGTGCCGTGATCATGAAGATGACCAGCAGAACCAGCATGACGTCGATGAAGGGGACGACGTTGATCTCCCCCATCGGCTTGCGGCGGCCGCCACGATTGAAAGGACCATGCATGTCGCGACTCCCTCAGGCGGCGCCGGCTTCGCTGCGACCCTGCAGATTGCGGTGCAGGATGGAGTGGAACTCCTCGGCGAAGTCCTCGTACTTACCCAGCAGCCGGTCGGACTCGGACGACAGGCGGTTGTAGAAGATAACGGCGGGGATGGCCGCGAACAGCCCCATGGCGGTGGCGATCAGGGCCTCGGCAATCCACGGCGCAACGGTAGCCAGCGTGGCCTGCTGGGCCATGGAGAGCGCCTGGAACGAACCCATGATGCCCCACACCGTACCGAACAGGCCGATATAGGGGCTGGCCGACGCCACGGTGGCAAGGAACACCAGATGCAGGGTCAGGCGCTCCTCCTCCCGCGACCAGGCCACGCGCATGCTGCGCTGAACGCCGTCGAGGATGGCATCGGCGCTCTTGGTCTTGGCCATCAGCCGGTTGAATTCGCGAAACCCGGCGCGAAAGACATGCTCGGCGCCCTGGGTTTCCTGCTCCGACGGCGTTTCACGATAGAGTTCGTTGAGATCGACACCCGACCAGAAGCGCTCCTCGAAGGTCTGGTGCGCCGCGCGGGCCCGGCGCATCACGAAAGTACGCTGGAAAATCACCACCCACGAGAGTATCGAGCCTAGCACCAGGATCAGCATGACCAGCTGCACCACGGTGCTGGCGCTCATGATCAGGTGGGGTATTGACATAGAGTCGTTCACGGGCATCCTCGCTGATCTTGCATTCAAGCATTGAGAACCGCGGCGAGTGCCGGCGGCCAGGGTCTGGGTTTGAGGCGTTCGGCATCCAGACAGGCGATGTCGACACGCGCTTCGCATAAGGGTTCCCCATCACGCTGCACCGACTGAGTGAAACTCAGCCGACAGCGTCCGCTCGATTCGACGGCCGCGGTGACGCAGAGCTCGTCGTCGAGCCGGGCGGGCTTGGCATAGCGGCACTCCAGGCGGTGCACGACCAGCTGCACGCCGGCATCGAGCAGCTCGCGCTGAGTGAAGCCGTGCCGGCGCAGCCATTCACTGCGGGCCCGCTCCATATATTTGAAGTAGTTGACGTAGTAGACGATGCCGCCGGCATCGGTATCCTCGATGTAAACACGCAGCGGCAAACGAAATTCACTCACGGACGCACCTCACCGCTGGCATCCAGCGCCTGCTCGTGGGGTACCAGCTCGAAGTGCTGCCAGGCCTGGCGCGTCACCACCCGGCCCCGGGCGGTACGCATCATCAGCCCCTGCTGGATCAGGTAGGGCTCGATCACGTCCTCGATGGTGTCGCGCTCTTCG
Organism: Halomonas sp. MCCC 1A11062; assembly: GCF_021404355.1. Taxonomy (NCBI): domain Bacteria; kingdom Pseudomonadati; phylum Pseudomonadota; class Gammaproteobacteria; order Oceanospirillales; family Halomonadaceae; genus Halomonas; species Halomonas sp. MCCC 1A11062. The sequence continues at coordinate 13,999 of NZ_JABFTW010000008.1, read as the reverse complement.
CCGATCGCCGCCGCCAGCGAGTCGATGCCCACCGGCCCGCCGTCGAACTTCTCGATCATCGCCAGCAGCAGGCGGCGATCCATGTGGTCGAGGCCATGATGGTCCACGTGCAGCATGTTCAGCGCCTGATCGGCGATGGCCGCGTCCACCCGACCGTTGCCGCGCACCTGGGCGAAATCACGCACCCGGCGCAGCAGGCGGTTGGCGATACGCGGCGTTCCGCGCGAGCGGCGTGCCACTTCGCGGGCACCCTCACGGTCCGCCTCGACCCCGAGCAGCCTGGCCGAGCGGGTGACGATCTCGGTAAGCTCCTCGATGTCGTAGAACTCCAGACGCTGGACGATACCGAAGCGGTCGCGCAGCGGTGAAGTGAGCAGTCCCGCCCGGGTGGTGGCACCCACCAGCGTGAACGGCGGCAGATCGAGCTTGATGGAGCGTGCCGCCGGCCCCTCACCGATGACGATATCGAGCTGGAAGTCCTCCATGGCGGGATAGAGGATCTCCTCCACCACGGGAGAAAGACGGTGGATCTCGTCGATGAACAGCACGTCGCCGGGCTGCAGGTTGGTGAGCATGGCGGCCAGGTCGCCGGCACGCTCCAGCACCGGGCCGGAGGTGGACTTCAGCCCCACGCCCATCTCGGCGGCGATGATGTTGGCGAGCGTGGTCTTGCCAAGACCGGGCGGGCCGAACACCAGCGTGTGATCGAGGCTCTCGTCACGTCCACGAGCGGCGCTGATGAAGATTTCCAACTGCTCACGCACGCGGGGCTGGCCGATGTACTCGGCCAGCGTCTTGGGGCGGATCGCGTGATCGACGCGACTCTCACCCTCGCGCTCCTCGGCGGCGATCAAGCGATCATTCTGCATCATGTCGAACACTCGCGGCGCTCATGAAAAGTTCAGGACGAAAGTCCCTGTCTCCGATCGAACGACTGTTGGATTCTATCGAGTCGAGGCCCGCCATGCGCGCCCTACCCGGCCATCCGCTTGGTCAAGGCCGCCTTGATCAGGGCTTCGGTCGACAAGCCCTCTTCCAGCCCGGACAGCATCTTCGCGGCCTCGGTCGGCTTGTAACCCAGGCTGACCAGCGCCGCTTCGGCATCGGCCAGCGGATCCTGGCGTTCGCGCTGGCCGCTGGGCAGCGTGGCGATGCCAGACGGATCGGCGGTAGCGCTCTGCTCCCAGTGCGGGAAGCGGTCGCGCATCTCGATGATCAGGCGCTCGGCAGTCTTCTTACCCACCCCGGGCAGGCGCGTCAGGCTCTTGACGTCATCCTCCATCACGCAGCGGATAAACGCCGTCTCGTCCATGCCGGACAGGATCGCCAGGGCCAGCTTGGGGCCGATACCGTTGACCTTGATCAGGGCACGAAACAGCGCCCGCTCCTGCTCACGGGCAAAACCGAACAGCAGGTGGGCGTCTTCACGCACGGTAAGATGCGTATAGAGCGACACCGCTTCTCCCACCCCGGGCAACGCCACCAGCGTGGTCATCGAAGCCTCTAGCTCATAGCCGACCCCTGCCACGTCCACGACCAGCCAGGGCGGTTGTTTCTCGAGCAGAGTGCCACGCAAGCGTCCTATCATTCGGCATTGTTTCCCGATGCGAATACGTCCAAGGCGCACGGCCTTCCTGGCGCCACTATACTGGTCGCTCAAGCGGCTGACCAGCCCACTACAAACGGTGTTCGAAAATTATTTTGCCTAAAGCGTCAATGCGCTTTCAAGGCTGGAAGTCGCGCCAGGAGCTGCCGCGTCGACGCGTCCTATGGCCGCCGAAGCTACCCTGTGTGACCAGACCCAGCCGGGCATGAGCATGGGTCAGCGCGATGGCCAACGCGTCGGCGGCATCGGCCTGTGGCGTACCGTCGAGCCCCAGCACCGCCACCACCATGTGCTGGATCTGGGCCTTGGTCGCCGCCCCGCTGCCGGTCACCGCCTGCTTGATCTGACGCGGCCCGTATTCATGTACGGCCAGACCGTGATTGGCGGCGCAGACGATGGCCGCACCGCGCGCCTGGCCCAGCTTCAGGGCGGAATCGGGGTTCTTGGCCATGAACACCTGTTCGATGGCCAGCTCCCCGGGGCGATACTCGCCGATCAGCTCGGCAATGCCGGCGTAGATGCGCGCCAGACGCTGAGGCAGCTCGACGTCCTGCAAACGGATACAACCGCTGGCGACGTAGCGCGGCTTGGGCGTAGTGACGTCGAGCACGCCATAGCCGGTGGTACGCGAGCCGGGATCGATACCGAGAATCAGCACGACACGTTCTCCCTCACGTGGGCGCTGCGCACGCCCATGGCACGGCCACTCTGGCAGCATCGCGAAACCGGCGCCACATGGGCGCCGGTCTCGTTCATCGCATAGCAGGCTGGCGTACTCACTCCTGCCCTTCCGCCTTGGCCTTTTGGCGCAGACGAATGTTGAGTTCGCGCAGCTGATCGCCGCTCACCTCGCCCGGCGCGTCGGTCATCAGACAGCCCGCACTCTGGGTCTTGGGGAAGGCGATCACTTCACGAATGGTGCGCGAACCCGCCATCAGCATCACCAGACGGTCGAGGCCGAAGGCCAGGCCACCGTGGGGCGGCGCACCGTAGTGCAGGGCGTCGAGCAGGAAGCCGAACTTCTCGCGGGCCTCCTCTTCGCCGATGCCGAGGATCTCGAACACGGTGCTCTGCATCTGCTGGTCGTGGATACGGATCGAGCCGCCACCCAGCTCGGTGCCGTTGAGCACCATGTCGTAGGCCCGCGAGAGCGCGCCCGCCGGGTTGGCCTTGAGCTCCTCGGGGCTGCACGAGGGCGAGGTGAACGGGTGGTGCAGCGGGCTCAGGCGACCGGCGTCGTCGGCTTCGAACATGGGGAAGTCGACCACCCACAGCGGTGCCCAGGGGCGGGTGTAGAGATTGAGGTCCTCGCCCAGCTTGACCCGCAGCGCACCCAGCGCCTCGTTGACGACCTTGGCCTTGTCGGCGCCGAAGAAGACGATGTCGCCGTCTGCCGCGCCCACGCGGTCGAGCAGCTCCTCGATCACGTTCTCCATGAACTTGACGATCGGCGACTGCAGCCCCTCGATACCCTTGGCACGCTCGTTGACCTTGATCCAGGCCAGGCCCTTGGCGCCGTAGATGCCGACGAACTTGGTGTAGTCGTCGATCACCTTGCGCGACATGCTGGCCCCGCCCGGCACCTTGAGCGCCGCGACGCGGCCGTCGGCAGCGTTGGCCGGGCCGGAGAAGACCTGGAAGTCGACTTGCTTCATCAGGTCGTCGACGTCGACCAGCATCAGCGGAATGCGCAGGTCGGGTTTGTCCGAGCCATAGCGATCCATGGCCTCGGCCCAGCTCATGCGCGGGAACTCGGGCAGCTCCACGTCGAGTACGTCCTGGAACAGCTCGCGGATCATGGCCTCGGTCACGCCCATGATATCGCTCTCCTCAACGAAGGAAGCCTCGATATCGATCTGGGTGAACTCCGGCTGACGGTCGGCGCGCAGGTCCTCGTCGCGGAAGCACTTGGCGATCTGGTAGTAGCGGTCGAAGCCGGCCACCATCAGCAGCTGCTTGAACAGCTGCGGCGACTGCGGCAGCGCGAAGAAGCTGCCCGGGTGGGTGCGGCTCGGCACCAGATAGTCGCGGGCGCCCTCGGGCGTGGCACGGGTCAGGATCGGCGTCTCGATGTCGAGGAAGCCCTGCCCCTCGAGGAAGGCGCGTACGTGATGCGAGATGCGCGAACGCAGGCGCAGCTTCTCGATCATCTCCGGGCGGCGCAGGTCGATGTAACGGTGCTTGAGACGCACCTCCTCGCCGACCTTGCCGTGTTCGTCGAGCTGGAACGGCGGCGTGGCCGCCGTGTTCAGCACTTCGACCTCCTTGGCCAGCACCTCGATCATGCCGGTGGGCATCTTGGGGTTCTGGGTACCCTCGGGGCGCAGACGCACGCGGCCGGAAATGCGCAGCACGTACTCGCTGCGAGCACGGTCGGCAGTGGCGAAGGCCTCGGCGGTATCGGGGTCGACCACGACCTGGGCGATGCCGTCGCGATCGCGCATGTCGAGGAAGATCACGCCCCCGTGGTCACGGCGGCGGTGAACCCAGCCGCACAGGGTGACCGTCTGGTCCACCATGGTCTCGTTGAGCTGGCCGCAATAATGGCTGCGCATGTCGTATCCTGTTTCGTAACGTTATCGATTGAAGGGTCGGTCGCGGTCAGGCCGCGGCGCCGTCCTTGGCCGGCGCCTTGCTTTCTTTGCTCTCTCCGCCGCCGCCAGCGGAGTCGCCGGCCAGATTTTTCTTGCTGCCGGACTTGAAGTCGGTTTCGTACCAGCCGCCGCCGGCCAGACGGAAGCCTGCCGCGGAAACCAGGCGGGAAAGCGCCGGTGCTTCACAGGCAGGACAGTCGGTCAGAGGGGCGGCGCTGAGCTTCTGGAGCTTCTCCAGACGATGGCCGCAGGCCTTGCACTGATATTCATAGATGGGCATGGTTCAATTCACTCCTGATTCGACAGCGCGCAACCAACGGCGATATAGGGTCGAGCGGTGCACATTCCAAGCCTGCCGTGAAAGCCCGATAGTATAACGTGCCTGGCAAGGCGTGTCCCAGCCCTGCCGCGGCGAACCAACACAAGGAATTCAGCATGAAAGCCGTGATACTCGATGCCGCCAGCCTGGGTCCCGACATCGACCTCTCCGCCATCCGCGACCAGGTGGAGACGCTGGAGGTCCATGAGGCAAGCACCACCGAGCAGAGCCGCCAGCGCCTGACCGGCGCCCAGGTGGCCATCGTCAACAAGGTGGTGCTCGATGCCGCCACCCTCGAGGCCCTGCCGGAACTCAAGCTGATCTGCGTGCTGGCCACCGGTACCAACAACATCGACATGACCAGCGCCGAGCGGCTCGGCATCGCCGTGCGCAACGTCACGGCCTACGGCACTGCCAGCGTGGCCCAGCACAGCCTGATGCTGATCCTGGCGCTGGCCAACCGGCTACCGCTCTATCAGCGCGACGTGGCGACTGGACGCTGGAACGAAAGCCCCTTCTTCTGCCTGATGGACCACGGCACCCTGCAGCTCGAAGGCAAGCACCTGGTCATCGTCGGCCAGGGCGAACTGGGTAGCCGCGTGGCGGCGCTCGGCGAAGCCTTCGGCATGCGCGTCAGTTTTGCCGCCCGCCCCGGTAACGAGGGCAACGATACCCGCCCCGGGATCACCGAACTCGCCCCCGAGGCCGACGTCATCAGCCTGCACTGCCCGCTCACCGACGCCACGCGACACCTGGTCGACGCTGCCCTGATCGCCACGCTGAAGCCCGATGCCCTGCTGGTCAACTGCGCTCGCGGCGGCATCATCGACGAAGAAGCGGCGCTTGCCGCACTGCGTGAAGGCCGGCTGGGCGGCCTCGGTGTCGACGTGCTTCCGGCGGAGCCGCCGCGGAACGGCCACCCGCTGCTCGATGCCCTGGCCGAGCCGCTCAACCTGATCGTCACGCCGCACAATGCCTGGATCACCCCGGAAGCCCGCCAGCGCATCGTGACGCTCACCGGTGAGAATCTGCGCCGCTGGAAGGCCCAGCGGGACGGAGCATGACCATGCTGCACAACTCCATGCTTCACAACCTGGGCTCGATCAATCTCGATCACTTCTATCGCGTGCCGCACCTGGTCCATCCCGGCGAGACGCTGGCCAGCCGTAGCTATCACCTCGGCCTCGGCGGCAAAGGGGCCAACCAGTCGCTGGCCATGGCGCTGGCCGGTGGCCAGGTGTGTCATTGGGGCCGCCTGGGCCGCCAGGACGCCTGGGCTCGGGACCGTCTGGCCCGCGCCGGGGTCGACGTCACCCACGTGGAGCTGGTGGACGAACCCAGCGGACACGCCATCATCCAGGTCGACGATCGCGGCGAGAACGCCATCATCCTGTTTCCCGGCGCCAACCACGGCTTCACGCGTCGGCATCGCGACGCCCTGTGCGAAGCGGCCAAGCCCGGCGATTGGCTGCTGGTGCAGAATGAGTGCAACGCCCTGACCGAGCTGCTCGAATGCGCGCGCAGGCAGGATCTGGCCGTTGCCTTCAATCCCGCACCGATGTCCGACACGGTGCTGGAGCTGCCCCTCGACGCCTGCCAACTGCTGTTTGTCAATCGCGGCGAGGCGGCCTGGCTGGCCGGCCTGCCCGAGACCAGCGATGCCCAAGCCCTGCTTCAGGGCCTGCAGAAGCGGCTGCCGCAGACGGCAACGGTGTTGACCCTGGGCAGCGAGGGCGCCTGGTACCAGGCGGGCGACGAGCGCCACTTCCAGCCCGCCCTGCCGGTCGAGCCGGTGGACACCACCGGCGCCGGCGACACCTTCATCGGCTATTTCATGGCGGCCCTGCAGGAGCAGCGCAGCGTACCCGACTGCCTGGCGCTGGCCGCCCACGCTGCCGCACTCGGCGTGCAGCAGCCCGGTGCCGCCGACAGCATTCCATCGCGCGACGAGGTCGAGCGATATCTCACCGGCTCACAGAGCGCCTGACACCCACAAGGAGGCAACGTGTCGCACCCGATCATCTTCGATACCGACCCCGGCGTCGACGACGCCCAGGCCATCGCCATCGCCCTACGTCATCCCGACATCGAGCTGCTCGGCTTGACCACCACCTACGGCAACGTCGACATCGAGACCGCCACCCATAATGGCCTGCTGCTGTGCGAACTGGCCGGGCGCGGCGACGTACCCGTCGCCCAGGGCGCTGCCGGCCCCATGGTCAAGCCGCGTCATCCCGCGCCGGCCCATATCCACGGCGCCAACGGTCTGGGCAACATCGAACTGCCCGAGGTGAAGGGCAAGAAGGATGCCCGCAGCGCCGCGCAGTTCATCGTCGACACCGTCAACGAGCGTCCCGGCGAAGTCACCCTGGTCGCGGTCGGGCCGGTGGGCAACCTGGCTGCCGCCTTGCAGCTCGACCCGGCGCTCACCGAGAAGGTCAAGCGGGTGGTGATCATGGGGGGCTCGGTCCGCGAGGGCGGCAACGTCACGCCGGTGGCCGAAGCCAACATGTTCAACGACCCCCACGCCGCCCAACGCGTGCTCACCGCCGGCTGGCCGCTGACTCTGGTAGGGCTCGACGTGACCCACCGTTGCGTGCTGACGCCGGCCCACATGCAGCGCATCGAGGCGGGACAGGGCGAGCTGGGCAAGGTGCTGGCCGGCAGCTACGCCTTCTATCGCGACTTCTATCGCGAGTTCCTCGGCATCGACGGCTGCTGCCCCCACGACAGCTGCGCGCTGGCCTGGCTGCTGCGCCCTGAGCTGTTCACCACCGCCCCGGGGCATCTGGCGGTCGTCACCGAAGGTCTGGCCGAGGGTCAGACCCTGTTCGCCCCCGAAGGGCGCGGCTTCATCCAGGAGCGCTGGTCGCAGACGCCCCTGGTGGAAGTATGCCTCGAAGTGGACGGTGAAGCCGTGGTGGAGTGGATAGCCGACACCCTAAGCTAAGAGCTTCCACGGGTCACAGGCAGACGAAGTTGTCCGGGTCATGGCACTCCAGCGCTTCCAGCTCGACGTGCGTGACCCGGGCATTGGGCGGCCCCTGCCACAGCCACGCTGACACCTGGTTGACCGCCTCGCCATTACCGCACAGCAGCACCTCGACCTGCCCATCAGGGAGATTCTTGGCGTAGCCGGTCAATCCGTGCTGCAACGCCTGCTCCTGAACCGCACGGCGGTACCACACTCCCTGCACCTTGCCGGCCACCAGCGCCTTCACACAGCGTTTGCTCATTTTCGTCTCCTCATTGACTGAAATGGGTGCGCACGGATGCTCTAACCTTGATACTAAGGATGCGGTCACGCCACAAGCAACGACCGCCCAACGGAAGCAGTGCCAACCACTGCGCTCCACATCACAACAACGCATCCTCACAAGGGAGATATCGCCATGCAGATCTTCGACCACCCCGAGTTCGACCATCACCAGCAGATCGTCTTCGGCGGCGATGAGGCCAGCGGCCTGCGCGCCATCATCGCCATCCACGACACGCGCCGCGGCCCTGCCCTGGGCGGCCTGCGCATCTACCCCTACGCCAGCGAAGCGGACGCTCTGACCGACGTGCTGCGTCTCTCCCGTGGCATGACCTACAAGTCGGCCCTGGCCGACCTGCCCCTGGGCGGCGGCAAGGCCGTGATCATCGCCGACCCGCGGCGCGACAAGACCCCCGCCATGCTGTGCGCCATGGGCCGGCTGGTGGAATCGCTGGGCGGCCGATACATCACCGCCGAGGACTCCGGCAGCGGCGAGGAGGACATGCGCCTGATTCGTCAGGAGACGTCACATGTCAGCGGGCTGGGCCACGACGGCAACTCGGGCGACCCCTCGCCCTTCACCGCCCACGGCGTTTTCTGCGCGCTCAAGAGTGCCGTACGCCATCGCCTCGGCCGCAGCGACCTGCAAGGACTGCGCGTCGCCATCCAGGGGGTCGGTCACGTCGGCGCCCACCTTGCCCGCGAGCTGCACGAAGCCGGCGCCAAGCTGGTACTGACCGATGTCGACCGCGACAACCTCGGCATGCTGGTCAGCGAACTGAGTGCCGAGAGCGTCACGCCCGATGCCATTTTCGATGCCGACGTGGACGTCTTCGCCCCCTGCGCCCTCGGGGCGGTACTGACCGACGAGGTAGCCGAGCGCCTCAAGGCCAAGGTGATTTGCGGCGCAGCCAACAACCAGCTGGCGACGGCGGCAGTTGCCGGACGATTGCAGGCCCGCGGCATTCTCTACACGCCCGATTACGTGGCCAACGCCGGCGGCGTCATCGAAGTCGAGGCCCAGCGCCACCAGCGCTACAACCGCGACTCAGTCATGCGCCACGTGGAGCGAATCGCCGAGACGGTGGACGAGATTCTCGGCCGGGCGCAGAGCGAGGACAAGAGCCCCGCCGCCGTGGCGGATCAACTGGCACGCGAGCGCCTCGCCGACTGAGGCTATGTACGGCCAGGGCCGGGCGGCGCATCCGCCCGGCCTGTCACCGCTCGCGGCCCGTTCGTCAATCCATCACCAGCTCACGCTTGACGAGAACGGCGCTGTTGCGCGGTACCACCTCGCGCCCTCTGGCCAGCAGATAGCTGCGAGTGAACGCCGCTCCGAACAGAAGAATGAGGGATGAGTAATAGACCCACAGCAGGATCATGACCACCGAGCCGGCGGCGCCGTAGGTCGAGGCGGTCGCGGTATAGGCCAGGTAGGAGGCGATCGCACTGCGCCCGATGGCGAACAGCAAAGCGGTGACCACGGCCCCCAGCAGCACGTCCCGCCAGCTCAGCACCACGTCGGGCAGAACCTTGAAGATGGTAGCGAACAGCGCCGTGATCACGGCCATGGCAACCAGGAACTCGGCGCCGGCCGTCAGAGCGCCGAGCAGCGGCATGGCATCGCCCACCGCCTGCAGCATGGCACGAATCATGATCCCCACCAGCAGCGACACCAGCAGGATGAAGCCGATCGCCAGTACCACGGCGAGCGATAGCAGGCGCTGCTTGAGAAATATGAGCACGCTGTTGCGGCTGGGCTTGGCCGTCACGCCCCAGATGGTATTGAGCGAGAACTGCATCTGGGCGAAGACCGTAGTCGCCCCCACCAGTAGGCCACCGACACCCAGCAACGTCGGCAGGATACCCGCCTGCTCGATGCGCGACGCTGCCACCGCCTGCTCCACCGCCCTCGCTGCCTCCTCGCCCAGAGTGCCCTGCAGCTGTGCGACGATCTGCCCTTGAGCGGCATCCTCACCGAAGACGATGCCGATCACGGCTACGGCAATGATGACCGTAGGCGCAAGCGAGAAGAGCGTGTAGAAAGCCAGCGAGCCGGCATAGCTGAAGGCATTGCGCTCCAGCCATAGAGAAATCGCTTGCTGAACGGTATTCCACCAGAGCCGGATCGAAAACCTGTGCACGACGCCTCCTTCGTCTTTGGCCGTCATTTCAGCATACGCTACTGCAAGCCGTCTGTCGGCACATGGCCCCGCGTTGCAGCCCCAGGCCACCCGCGCCCATAATGGTGCGCCCAACCACCAGCCAAGGAAGCGCGATGAGCGATACCGATCACGAATTCGACTGCCTCGTATTCATCGGACGTTTTCAGCCGCCGCACCTGGGACATCTGGCGGTAATCAACGAGGCCCTGCGCCATGCGCGACAAGTGATCGTCCTGGTGGGGTCGGCCTGGCAGGCGCGCTCGCTGCGCAACCCCTGGCGCTTCGACGAGCGTCAGGCGCTGCTGCGTAGCTGTTTCGACGAAGAGGAAAATGCGCGCCTCGAGATCGTGCCGCTGCTGGATGCACTCTACAACGACGACGTCTGGGTGCGTGACGTACAGCGTAAGGTGCGCGACATAGCAGGCCACCATCACGCCCGCCTGCCACGCATCGGCCTGATCGGCGCCAGTCGCGGCCAGTCGAGCTACTATCTTTCGCTGTTTCCCCAGTGGGAATCGGTCAGCGTGCCGCTGGTCGAAGGCATTTCGGCCAGCCAGATCCGCGAGCGATTGTTCCGTTCCCCCTCCTCCACCGAGGATTACCTCAGCACCGGCGCCACCCATGACTTGCCGCCCGGCGTCTGCGAGGCGCTACGGGATTTCGCCGGCGAAGAGGCACACCTGCAGCTGATGGAGGAGCAGAAACTGCTGGAGCAGTATCGCCAGGCCTGGGCCAACGCCCCCTACCCCCCTATCTTCGTCACGGTGAACGCCGTGGTGGTGCAGTCGGGTCACGTGCTGCTGGTGCGGCGTACCGCGGCCCCGGGGAAAGGGCTGCTGGCGCTGCCCGGCGGCTTCATCAACCCTCACGAGCGCCTGCTCGACGCCTGCCTGCGCGAGCTGCGCGAACGGGTCAGACTCAAGGTGCCAGAGCCGGTACTCAAGGGCTCGCTGCGCGGCCAGCGACTGTTCGACGAACCCCACCGCAGCTGGCGTGGCCGCACCCTGGCCGAAGCCTTCTACTTCGCCCTGCGCCCCGACCAGCAGCTTCCCCAGCTCAAGCCAGTCAAGGGCGGCGACCACGCCCGCTGGGTACCGCTGGCCGAACTCGAACCGGACAGCCTGTTCGAGGATCACTTCTTCATCATCCAGAATTTTCTCGGCCTGCCGGCCGATTTCGGCGGGATCTAAGCCTGCAAGAAGTCGCGGGGAAGCTTCATCATCTGCCGCCACAGCTTCTCGACCCCCGGCTTGTGCACCAACGAGCAGCGGTAGAGACGGATCTCCAGCGGCACGTCCCACTGTTCGCCGCCGGCGCGTACTAGCTTGCCGCTCTTGAGCTCTTCGCGCACGCAGAAGTCGGGAATCCAGGCCAGCCCCACCCCTTGCAGCACCATGCCCTTGAGCCCTTCCGCCATGGCGGTTTCGTAGACGGTGCGCAGGCGCAGGCGCAGTGGATCGTTCTTGAGCAGCATGCGCACGCTGCGCCCCAGGAAAGCACCCTGGGTATAGGCCAGATAGGGGATCGTCTCCTTGCTTTCGAGGCTGAAGCGCGGCCGCCCCTTGGCATCGGGGAGACTGATGGGCAGCATCTTGACCTGGCCGATGGAGAACGAGGGAAACACCTCCGCATCGAGCTGCATCGTCGCGTACGGGTCGTGGTAGGCCAGCATCAGATCGCAGTTGCCCTCACGCAGCACGTGAATCGCCTCGCCTACGTTCATGGCCACGAGGCGCGTGGGCAGCTCACCCAGCCCTTCCTGCAGCCGCGAGATCCACTCGGGATAGAAGCTCAGTGCCAGGGAGTGGGCGGCGACGATGTCCAGCGCCTCGCGCGCCATGGAAACGCCGCGCAGATGCCCTAGGCACTCGTTGAGCTGCTCCACCAGATTGCGCGCCGTGACCAGGAACAGCTGCCCTTCCGGCGTCAGGTTGATGGGCGTGGTGGAGCGGTCGACGAGGGTCACACCCACGGCCTGCTCCAGGGATCGAATCCGGCGGCTGAAGGCCGGCTGGGTGACATGGCGCTGCCGGGCGGAGGCGGAGAAGCTGCGGGTGTTGGCCAAGGCCACGAAATCTTCCAGCCATTTTGTCTCGAGGTTCACCGGGACTCCCGCTCACAGCAATCGCAAATCAAGTTGGGTGCCCTGCACAAAAACTCAGAAATGAGAGAATGTTAGGCGTTGCCTAATTTACCCCAGCTGCCTACTTAACCCAAGCGACTTCGGCCGCGCCCAGCACGACTATCGCAGCGCTACTGAATGGGCGCCGTGAGATAGGCCGCCCGCGAGACGAGCTTGCTCCACAGGGGGCGATTCTGCAGCTCGTCGTAGCCGATGCGGCGGCAATCGGCGAAGTCGCGCTCCAGCATCAGGCGCACCTGGGCGGCAAAACGCCGGTCGGGAATGAAGGCGGTGATCTCGAAATTCAGGCGAAACGAGCGGTTGTCGAGATTCACCGTACCCACCGATGCCGCGCTGTCGTCGATGAGAATTACCTTTTGGTGCAGAAAGCCCGGCTGATAGCGATACACCTTGACCCCAGCCCGCACCATATCGGGCAGGAACGAAAAGGCCGAGAGGTAAATGAGCAGATGATCGGGATGCTCGGGCATCATGATGCGCACGTCGACGCCGCGCATGGCGGCAAGCCGCAGGGCATCCTGCACGCCCTGATCGGGAACGAAATAGGGGCTCGTGACCCACAGCCTCTCATGGGCGCTGTGGATGGCATGCTGCACCAGCAGACTGGCCGTCTCCTGACGGTCGGCAGGCCCCGAGGGCACGATCACCACGTTGTGGCACTCCTCGCAGGTGACGTGCGGCTCCCAGCTCAGGTTGAGTACCGCCCCCGTGGCCCAGTGCCAATCCTCCCAGAACGCCTCCTGCAGCCCCAGCACGCTAGGGCCGGTGAGTTTGAGATGGGTATCGCGCCAGGGGCCGTGCCGTGGATGCTGACCCAGGTACTCCACCCCGACGTTGAAGCCACCGAGCCAACCCTCGTAGCCGTCGACGACGAGGATCTTGCGGTGGTTGCGGAAATTGAGCTGGAAGCGATGCTTGAAGCCCCGTGAGGAGCGGAACGCGCTGACCTCCACGCCCCCCTCCCTCAGCTCATGCAGGTAGCCTTCGGCAAGCTTGCGACTGCCGATCTCGTCAAACAGGAAATAGACCCGAACCCCTCGCTGCGCGGCGCGCAGCATGTGCTCCTTGAGCCGGCGCCCCAGCGCATCGTTGCGTACGATGAAGAACTGGATCAGCACGTAGTCGCGAGCGGAATCGATGCCGGCGAACAGACTGTCGAACGTGGCCTTGCCGTCGATCAGCAGCTCGGCCTGATTGCCGCTTGTCAACGGCATCATCGCCAGCTGCTCCACGGCGCGGATATCGGGATCGCGGGTATAAGCCAGGAACGGCTCCAGCCGCTCCCGATAGCGGGCGAGAATTCGCCGCAGTACGGTATCGCGCTCGCCGCGGGCGGAAACGTAGCCATAGAAACGCGGCCGACCGAAAATCCAAAACGCCGGCACCGCCAGGTAGGGAAAGGTGACGAGAGAGATGATCCAGGCCACGGCCCCCTGCGAGGTGCGGCTGGAAAGCAGCGCCAGGACCGCCGAGACGAAGCCCAACAGATGTACCATGAATATCGCCAGGCCGAACAGCCAGGATGCCATGATCTCTCCCTGTAATCCTAAAGGCTGACAATATTCCTTATAATCCGTTGTTTACAAACGGATATTTCGCCGCCTTCAAAAATCAGTACCCCAAAACGTACCCCATAAAAAAGCGGCCCCTACCCTACCCGACAGCCACGGGGTACGTCCTAGGATACCTAATATGGGTGTGGAGGCATAAGGATGTACGACAGCGGGCGCACGATCTGACCGGCACGCTCGATACGGTAGGACGCCAGACGGCTACCACAACATGCTGACGCCCATGAGTTATCGTCAAATCTGGTGGATGGCGATCAGGCCGCATTCCTGTCTGATTGATCAACCACTTGCTCCCCGTCCTGGAACTTGACGTTGCTGACGACCAGTTCCAGCTTCTGGAAGTGC
>NZ_JABFTW010000086.1:0-295 GCF_021404355.1 Halomonas sp. MCCC 1A11062 | reverse complement strand
CTACTCCGTCGAGCGTGACACCGTCCAGGCCCACCTGGCCGCGCTCGACCTGGTGTACAACGGCGTCATCGAAGACACCCGCAAGTCGATCGAGAAACTCGAAGACCTCGACCTGGTGTCACAGGACCTGCTCATCGCCCATGCCGGCGAGCTGGAGAAATTCCAGTGGTTCGTGCGGGCGCACCTGGAGAGCGCCGGCGGCCAGCTGACGCACGAGGGGCAGTCGACCGAGAAGGGCGCCGCCGACAAGGCGCGCCGCAAGTCTGCCTGATAGAGAACCTCACCGCACACACCG
>NZ_JABFTW010000085.1:0-296 GCF_021404355.1 Halomonas sp. MCCC 1A11062 | reverse complement strand
AACCAATCCACTCGCGGCAGCGGAAAGGTAACCATGACCGAGAAGAATTCAGGACCCGAAGAGGGCATCAAGGGCGCCGTCGAGGACGTCAAGGGCAAGGCCAAGGAAGCCATCGGCACCGTGGCCGGCCGTGACGACATGGTTCGGGAAGGCAAGGCCCAGCAGGACAAAGCCGATGCCCAGCAGGCCGCCGCCAAGAAGGAAGCCGAGGCCGAATCGGCCCGTGCCGGGGCGAAGGCAGCCGAGAAGCGTCAGGAGTCCGAACAGCGACCCTGATGCGGCGCAGTACGCAGATG
>NZ_JABFTW010000084.1:0-297 GCF_021404355.1 Halomonas sp. MCCC 1A11062 | reverse complement strand
CGTCAGTTGGGAATCGGGTAGCTCCGTACGCGGGCGTCCCCGCTTGTCGAAAGCCGGCAATCCGAAACTACGGCAGAGCCTGTACATGGCAGCCGTCGTTGGGCTGAGGCGGAATCCCGATGTCTCGGCGTTATATCAACGGCTTACAGGAAACGGCAAGAGCAAGATGGCGGCCTTGGGGGCGGCAATGCGTAAGCTGATCCATATCGCTTACGGGGTCCTCAAGACGCAAACCGAATATCGGCCACAAACCGCCTGATAGGGCATTTGTGGCCGGTTAGGAGAGATGGTATCTAA
>NZ_JABFTW010000083.1:0-299 GCF_021404355.1 Halomonas sp. MCCC 1A11062 | reverse complement strand
ACCGACAGGCCGTGGAACAGCTGCTTGGTAGCCTGGGCCTGGTCGAGCAGGGCCGGCATCGCCGAGCGCCAATCACCCGCTTTGCTGGCCAGGCCTTCGATGTTTATCTACGTGAGACCCACGACAACGCGGCCGTCACGGTGCATAGCCTGGGCCTCACATGCGCCGGCTCTCAGGCCTTGCTGATGCGTCTGGAAGACTATGGTCAAGCCACCCGCGGCGATGATGACCTAGGCGGTCGCCTGCTGACCACCCCAGCGGCCCTGGCACTGCGCATCGGCCCCGACGCCAACCTCGAC
>NZ_JABFTW010000082.1:0-299 GCF_021404355.1 Halomonas sp. MCCC 1A11062 | reverse complement strand
CGTCAGTTGGGAATCGGGTAGCTCCGTACGCGGGCGTCCCCGCTTGTCGAAAGCCGGCAATCCGAAACTACGGCAGAGCCTGTACATGGCAGCCGTCGTTGGGCTGAGGCGGAATCCCGATATCTCGGCGTTATATCAACGGCTTACAGGAAACGGCAAGAGCAAGATGGTGGCCTTGGGGGCGGCAATGCGTAAGCTGATCCATATCGCTTACGGGGTCCTCAAGACGCAAACCGAATATCGGCCACAAACCGCCTGATGGGGCATTTGTGGCCGGTTAGGAGAGATGGTATCTAGGC
>NZ_JABFTW010000081.1:0-307 GCF_021404355.1 Halomonas sp. MCCC 1A11062 | reverse complement strand
ACAACGTGCAACTGGTCCAATGGCTCCCCGGTTTGGTGCTCAAGCCATTCCAGCAGGCGTGGAAAGTCCTGCCGCCGATTGCCGAATACACGGGTCTTGACCTTTCCAGTCGCCTCATCGCGTAGCCAGGCGCAATCGAGCTTCTGCTTACTGACGTCGATACCGATCACTGCCATGTCTCGTCGCCTTTCCTTGTTCGTGCAGCCTCACTCCGATTGGGGAGGGGCTTGGATACCATTCAAGCTATCGAGATAGTAGGCATCAGGGGGCATAATCTAAGTCCCAGGCTGTAGCGCCTCAGGCTCTG
>NZ_JABFTW010000080.1:0-324 GCF_021404355.1 Halomonas sp. MCCC 1A11062 | reverse complement strand
TGGAGGAAAAATGACCATCACCGGCATCATCAGCGCCATTCTCATCGGCATCGTCGTCGGCGTGATCGGCCGCCTCATCGTGCCAGGGAAGCAGCCCATCGGCTTCCTGGTGACAATTCTCGTCGGCATCGTCGCCGCGTTCATCGGCACCGCCCTCGCGCGCGCCATGGGGATCCCGACCGCCACCAGCGGCATCGACTGGCTCGAGCTGCTGGTCCAGGTCGTCGTCGCCGCGATCGGCGTCGCGCTCGTCGCGGCCGTCATGGGTCGCCGAACCGGGGTACTGGGCCGCCGGCGCTCGGGCCTGATGCGCTGACCCACACC
>NZ_JABFTW010000079.1:0-327 GCF_021404355.1 Halomonas sp. MCCC 1A11062 | reverse complement strand
AACTGCTCACCCTGGTGATGTTCGGCGGGCTGCTGATCGGCCTGTTCATGGGCCATCCGCTGGCCTTCGTGCTGGGCGGCGTGGCCGTCATCGGCGCCTACCTGGGCCCGGGCGAGCGCGTACTCGGCACCATCATCAACAACATCTACGGCAACGCCATGGACAACTACGTCCTGGTGGCCATTCCGCTGTTCGTGCTGATGGCGCGCTTTCTCAACGACTCCGGGGTCACCGAGAAGATGTTCGCGGTGATGCGTCTGCTGCTGGCCAACCTGCGCGGCGGCCTGGCGCTGACCGTGGTCATCGTCTCGGTGATGCTGGCCGCCA
>NZ_JABFTW010000078.1:0-327 GCF_021404355.1 Halomonas sp. MCCC 1A11062 | reverse complement strand
GCGATGAGGCGACTGGAAAGGTCAAGACCCGTGTATTCGGCAATCGGCGGCAGGACTTTCCACGCCTGCTGGAATGGCTTGAGCACCAAACCGGGGAGCCATTGGACCAGTTGCACGTTGTGATGGAAGCCACCGGCATCTATCACGAAACGCTCGCCTATTGGCTGCATGCTGCCGGCATCCAGGTTTATGTCCTCAACCCCGCACAGGTGCGTGACTTCTCCCGTAGCCTGGGAGTACGCGGCAAAACAGATAAGAAGGACAGTGTGGTGCTGGCACGCTATGGCGCGACGCAACGACCTGATGCGTGGCAGCCGGAGCCTGAGG
>NZ_JABFTW010000077.1:0-336 GCF_021404355.1 Halomonas sp. MCCC 1A11062 | reverse complement strand
GCTACCTCAAGCCGTCCTACGGCCCGCCGGTGCCCGCCGAGGAGCGCGCCGAGACCTCGACCGGGCAGCTTTTGATCATGCTGGCCAAGTACGTGCTGCCGCCGATGGCGCTGATCCTGGGGGTGCTGGGGGCGCTGTTCACCGGGGTGGCCACCGCCACCGAGGCCTCGGCCATCGGCGTGGCCATCGCCTTCCTGCTGTTCCTGATCTTCGGCGACCGCAAGCTCAAGACCTGCTTTCACACCCTGATCGATGCCAGCAAGACCACCACCATGGTGATGCTGGTGCTGGTCGGCGCCACCGCCTTCACCGGGGTGTTCTCCCGCGGCGGCGGCA
>NZ_JABFTW010000007.1:0-233325 GCF_021404355.1 Halomonas sp. MCCC 1A11062 | reverse complement strand
ACTCTGATTTCCACTGACTGCTCCTGGATCAACATCGCGGCGGCTCAAAAGCCACCATCTTCGCCCAAGGGGGTCAGATTTACCTCGGCGTCAGGGGGTCAGTTTTACATCGGCGGTGACAGATGGCCTGTGTACATACCCAAGGCTGCCAAACATAGGATGGCAGTAGCCAGAAGGGCCAGGGCAGCTGTCAGGCCCGTCTTGACGGACAGATTACGGAGCATTCGGGTCATTGATAGATCCTCCTCCATGGCTTCTTTGCGCCATGGCATACGAGTGGGAAGGCTTGAGAGCGGGATTGGGACACTCGTCAAGGGAGGCTCGTGGTGAGGGATCTTGTGGTGGTCTTGCCACGCGCCTAGACGCGTTATCGGCCGATGAGGGGGATTATAAAACGGCGTTCTTTTGAAGCTTCGTTCACGCCAGGCCCTTTGTGTTCCGGTATTTGCAACGGTTACATAGACTTGGATCATCTCTGGATGAGCATTGATAGCCTGGATTAATGAGAAGGCCTAAGTAAATGCGTAAAAATCATCGGCCTATGTTGTCTTTGGGATGACAAACAATAAGGCCGGCATTGCGCCGGCCATTTGCAACGGGGCTGTGCTCAGCTGTTCTGTTCGATGCCCTGCAGGTACCACGGGGCGCCGTCACGCATCTCGCGAACCAGGTGCCAGGTCTCGTTGAACTCGGTCTGCTCGCCGTTCTCGTCGAGGATACCGTGGAAGATGACGGTGGCCTCGGCCTGCTTGCCGATCTCACGTACGTCACCGAGCTCGGCGAACAGGCGCACGGTCTCTGTGCGATTGTTGGCCGGATGCTTGCTGCGCTCCTCGCGCAGAAGATTGTAGAGCTCGGGAGTGACGTACTCCTGAATGCCGCTGAAGTCATTGTTGTCCCAGGCGCGCTGCAGCGTCATGAAGTGCTCCTTGGCGCCGGACAGGAAGCGCTCTCGATCGAACCACTCCGGAAGGCTGTCGAAAGCGCCGCCCATGGTAGCACCCGGTGCCGGCTGGAAGGCCTGGGGAGCAGCGTGCGGCTGGTTATCGGCTGGCTGAGGGCCGCCAGCCACGGCGGTACGGCGACGCGCCAGCAGCCGGAACAGCAGGAAGCCGAGGCCGGCAATGAGCAGGATGTCCATCAGGCGCAGCTCATCGAAGGCACCACCGAAGAACAGCGCGGCCAGCAGACCACCTGCCAGCATGCCGCCCAGCATACCGGGCATACGAGAGCCGGCGGCCTGGCTGGGCTGAGCCTGTCGTGCCGGGGCGGCCTGGTTGGGGGCGGCTGCCGGGCGATCAGCGGATCGGGAGAAGCTGCCGACGTTACCGCCGCCGCCCATGCGGCGGGCTTCGGCATGTTCGACGGCCAGGCCGAAGCCCATTACGGCGACCATGAGCATGACCAGGAAGTGACGCATCGCTTGGTTCCTCTTCAGGATTGAGGGAAAAGTAGAATTTGGATGCTCCATTCTAGCGGCTATGCTGGGGAAAGTGCTGAAAAAATGGGGTAAAGCCATGCGCTTGAAGAGTGAAAACAGCTTGCTGCTGATCGTCGATCTGCAGGCGGGACTGCTGCCGGTCATCGATGGCGGCAACCAGGCCGTTGCCGAAGCACAGTGGCTTGGCGTGCTCGCCTGTGAGCTGGAGGTGCCGGTCTGGCTGACCGAGCAGTATCCGGAGGGGCTGGGCGGCAGCGAGCCGCGGCTGCTGGAAGCGCTACCGGACTATCGCCTATGGCAAAAGGTGCACTTCAATGCCCATGCCGAGTCGGATTTTGCCACCGCGCTGGAAAAAAGCGGCAGGCGTCAGATCGTGCTGTGCGGCAGCGAGGCGCACATCTGCGTGATGCAGACCGGCCTCGGGCTGCTGGAAGCGGGCTATGAGGTGTACTGGCTGAGCGAGGCGTCCGTCAGCCGGCGCGCCGAGGAGGCCAGCCTTGCCCGTGAGCGGATGACGGGGGCGGGCGCCACGCCGGTGACGGCCGATATGGTGGCCTACGAGTGGCTCGAGCGCTGTGACGACGAGCGCTTCCGTCAAATCCACCGGCGTTTTCTCAAGCCCCGCGCCTCGCGCCCGCTGCGCTTCTACTGATACATGGTGACTGATCGGGCTCAGTGTTGGGCTTCGCGTCGAGTGAAGACCAGCGTATCGCCCTCGGACATGGCGGGATTGAAGGCGTAGCCCGCCACGTCGAACTTCTTGAGGGCTTCGGGATCGTCCAGGCGCTGGCGAATCATCCAGGCGGCCATCAGGCCGCGTGCCTTTTTGGCATAGAAACTGATGATCTTGTAGCTGCCGTTCTTCTCGTCCTTGAATACCGGTGTAATCACCCGGGCGTCGAGCCGCTTGGTGTCGACGGCCTTGAAATACTCGTTCGAAGCGAGGTTCACCAGTACCTTGGAGCCGCTTTCGGCAATGGCCCGATCGAGTGCCTCGGTCAGCGTGCCCTGCCAATAGGCGTAGAGGTCCTTGCCAGCCGGATTGGCCAGCCGCGTGCCCATTTCCAGGCGGTAGGGCTGGATCAGATCGAGCGGCCGCAGCAGCCCATACAGGCCCGAAAGAATGCGCAGATGGCGCTGGGCGAACTCGTTGTCGGCGTCGCTGAAAGAGGCAGCCTCGAGACCCACGTAGACGTCGCCCTGGAAGGCCTGGGCCGCCGGCTTGGCGTTGTCGGGCGTGAAGCGCGGGTGCCATTCGGCGAAGCGGGCGGCGTTGAGGCCCGCCAACTTGTCGCTGATGCCCATCAGTTCGCTGAGCTGCTGTGGGGAGTAGTCGCGCAGGATCTCGATCAAGCGCTGGCTGTGGTCGAGAAAATCCGGCTGCGAGTGGGTGGCCGTGGTGGCCGGGGTCTCGAAGTCCAGCGTCTTGGCCGGCGAGATCACGCTCAGCATGGGGCACTCCTGTACCAGATGGGACGAATCGAACGAAGCGTGATTATATCAACCGCCGCGCGAAGACGGGGCTATCGATGCGATAGCCCTCGCCGATACCGGGCGAACCCCTCAGGGGCAGGGGTTGGGGATGCGCCGGTGCACCTCTTCGATGGCATCCAGCACGCTCTGCTCTAGCTTCAACGACTCGCTGGCGAGGTTGGCCTCGAGCTGCTCCATGGTGGTGGCGCCAATGATGTTACTGGTCAGGAAGCTACGCGAATTGACGAAGGCCAGCGCCATCTGGGCCGGGTCGAGGTCGTGCTCGCGGGCAGTGTCGACGTAGGCACGGGTGGCCTGTTCGGCCAGCGGCGAGGTATAGCGCTTGAAGCGCTCGAAGAGCGTGAGGCGAGCGTTCTCGGGGCGGGCGCCATCCAGATACTTGCCGGAGAGTACGCCGAAGGCCAGCGGCGAATAAGCCAGCAGGCCCACGTTCTCGCGATGGGCGATCTCGGCTAGGCCGACCTCGAAGGAGCGATTGAGCAGATTGTAGGGGTTCTGGATCGAGGCAACCCGCGGCAGACCGAGCCGTTCTGCGAGCTGCAGCGCCTTCATCACCCCCCACGGCGTCTCGTTGGAGAGACCGATGGCGCGAACCTTGCCGGCATCCACCAGCTCCTTGAGCACAGCAAGGGTCTCTTCCAACGTGACGGCGCTTTCCTCTTCGTCGTGCTCGTAGCCCAGGCGTCCGAAGTAGTTGGTCGAACGCTCGGGCCAGTGGAGCTGGTAGAGATCGACGTAGTCGGTGCGCAGCCGCTCGAGGCTGGCATCGATGGCCTGATGGATGTGCTCCCTGTTCAGGCGTGGGCCGCCGCGGATGTGCTCGAGGCCCGGGCCGGTCACCTTGGTTGCGATGATCACGTCGTCGCGGCTTTCACGGCGCTTGAGCCAGCTGCCGATATAGGCCTCGGTGCGCCCCTGTGTCTCGGCTCGGGGCGGTACAGGATACATTTCGGCCGCGTCGATGAAGTTGATGCCGAAGGCTACGGCACGGTCGAGCTGATCGTGGGCTTCGGATTCGCTGTTCTGCTCTCCGAACGTCATGGTGCCCAGGCACAGGCGGCTGACCTCGATACCCGTGTCGCCAAGCGGTCGCGTCTGCATCATCGCTCCTGTTGAAAGTCGAATCGGTGGCGAGCTCGTTGCCTATCCAGAGCCATGCTAGCCGAGCACTACCAAGGCAGCAAATCTAGGGGTTGAGTCGCCGGCGGGGCGGGCGTATGCTGGCCACCCTCAAGCGGCCCCGGCGGAGTCCCGCGGCGAGTTCAGACAGGCCATGACGACGACCACAGGGTGGTGCCACGTCATCAGGCTGGTTTCAGACGAACCCAAGGTTGTTTGCACGATGACGCAGGCATCATCACTGTTCACCCGACTCGAATACCGTCTTGCCGAACAGCTGTTTCACACACGCTGGTTGCCACGCTCTCCGCGTACCCAGCGTTTGACCATGCACCTCTTCGAGCGCTGCGCCGATGCCGGTCATCCCGGTGCGCTTTCGCTCTACGGGCATATGCTCTTCCAGCGTGGGGTTAGCCCTCAGGACAAGGCGCGTGGCGCTCGCTACGTGCTCGAGGCCGCGCAGGCCGGCAACCTCAAGGCTCAATACCAGGCTGGGCGGATCCTCGAACACGGCTGTGCTCAGTATCCTCGCCGTGAGGCGAGTGCCGTGACCTGGTATGCCCGCGCCGCTGAGGCAGGGCATCCGCTTGCCGCCGTGCGCCTGGCGCAAGCCTATCGCCTGGGTGAGCTGGGGCTGCCGGTGGACAGAGTTCAAGCCGCCCATTGGCAGGCGCTCGCCGACCGGCATGCGGGTCTGGAGTGTAGCGAGCTGGACAGGGACGACGCTCAAGCCCGACACTAACCCCACTTGCCGCCGCTTCTGCCACGCGGCTCTGCTTTCGAGGATACGTCCATTCGTGACGCTGCCGACACTGCTGGATATCGAGGCGTCCGGATTCGGGCGCGGTAGCTACCCCATAGAGATTGGCCTGGCACGGGCCGACGGTAGCTGCTGCGCCTTCCTCGTGCAGCCGCTGGACGAGTGGACGCATTGGGACCCCAAGGCCGAATTGCTGCACGGCATTTCCCGTGCACGTCTGCTGCGTGAAGGTCTACCCATCGCACAAGTGGCACGCTGGCTCAACGATGAACTGAGTGAGATCGGCGTGGCTTACAGCGATAGCTGGGGCTATGACAATACCTGGCTATCGCTGCTGTTTCACCATGCCGGCATGCTGCCCGCCTTTCGCCTCGAGGCACTGCGCATTCTACTCAGCGAACGCCAGCTCGGTGCGTGGCACCGCACCCGGGAAGCCCTGGTGAAAGAGCTGGGGATACGGCGCCATCGCGCCGGAGACGATGCCCGTCTGCTGCAACTTACCTATCTGCGCACCCGCGAAGACGACGATAGCGCCGAGACCTCTATCTCTCGCCGCTGACCGCAAGCAGTACCTTGCCGATATTGGCGTCCCGCTGCACATGGGCGTGAGCGGCTTCGACTTCGTCGATCGGCCAGGTACGATCGATCAGCGGTCGAATCTCTCCCTTTGCAAGGCGCGGCCAGACATGGGCTCTCAGCGCATCGAGGATGGCTCCCTTGGCCGCCGGCGGTTTGGCGCGCAGGGTCGAGCCGATCAGCCGCTGACGCTTCATCAGCATACGACCCAGATCGAGCTCGGCGTGTCGCCCACCCATCAGACCGATCAGCACCAAGCGTCCGTCGGCATTCAGCACGCGCTGATTGTCGGCCAGATAAGCGCCACCCACGGGGTCGAGAATCAGGTCGGCGCCGCCCCATGCCTTCACGGCATCCGCGAAGCTGCCCTCATGGCGATTGAACACCGCATCGGCACCCAATTCGCGGCAGACGGCAAGCTTGGCGTCACTGCCCGCCGTGACGAAGCAGGGATGGCCGAAAGCCCGGCAGAGCTGAATCGCGGCAGTGCCGACACCGCTGGCACCGGCGTGCAGCAGGACCCGCTCGCCGGCCGCCAGCTGTCCCACCATGAACAGGTTGAGCCAGGCAGTGGCAAACACTTCGGGCAGCGCAGCCGCCTCGCACAGGTCCTGGCCCTCGGGTATCGGCAGTACCTGCCGTGCATCGACCACGACCTCCTCGGCATAGCCGCCGCCCGCCAGCAGAGCGCAGACCCGCTCTCCCGGACGCAGCGTGTCGACGCCGGGACCGACCTCGATCACCGTGCCGCTGATCTCGAGGCCGAGCACGTCGCTGACCCCGGGCGGCGGTGGATAATGGCCGGCGCGCTGCATCAGGTCGGCGCGATTGACCCCGGCCCAGGCCACCGCGAGGCGCACCTCTCCGGCAGCGGGGCCTGGCGGGATGGGCTGTTCGCGCCAGGCCAGGCGCTCCTGATCGACGGCGATGGCGTGCATGGCAGCTCTCCTAGGTGACGGATACGGCGAGCCGTGCCTCCAGGGCATCCAGCAGTGCGGCGGGCTCTGCGGCGTCGATCAAGCTGTCACGAGTACGGCCGTTGAGAAAACCGTGCTCCACCGTACTGTCGAGGAACGCCAGCAGCGGACTATAGAAGCCGGCGATGTCGAGCACGCCGATGGGCTTGTCGTGCAACCCCAGGTACTGCCAGGTCCAGGCCTCGAACAGCTCCTCCATGGTGCCGATGCCGCCGGGCAGGGCGATGAAGGCGTCGGCATGGGCGGCCATGCTGGCCTTGCGCTCGTGCATGTTGTTCACGCGGATCAGGGTCGGCAGCCCCTCGTGGGCCTGCTCGCGCTCCACCAGGTGGTCGGGCATCACACCGATCACGTTGCCGCCCTTCTCCAGCACGGCGTTGGCCAGCGCTCCCATCAAGCCGATGCGGGCGCCGCCATAGACGAGGCCGTGTCCGCGCGCAGCCATTTCGTGGCCGAGGGCTCGGGTGGCTTCCAGAAAGACAGGGTCCCGGCCATCGCGGGAGCCCAGGTAGACACAGAAATTCGACATGCGCTTCTCCTTGGCAAGCCCATATCGTAGCAGCTGCCGCCCGTCAGGGAGAGGCTGTGGAAGCGTCGAAGGAAAAGAATCAGGGCAGGCAGCCGGCCACGCCGAACTCGGCGTCGAGCCACTGGCCGACGACGTTGTTGCCGCACAGGTGGTGAGCATACTGGGTGTGCAGGCAGCGCACCTGATCCCAGTTGGCAATGCCGCCGATGCCGCGTTCGCGCATGACGTCCGCATAGCCGAGCCGCTCGACTTCGGCGCGCTGGACATCACTCATGTAACGCCAGCGCCTGTCCACGTAGTCGCGATGACTGGCGTGATAGGTGGCGAGAAAATCGGGCTCTTCCTGCAGTCTTGCCTCGAGCTGCTTGATGGCACCGGCCGCTTCGATCCGGGAAATCTCGACCTTGAGGCGCGCACAGCTCAGCCAGTACAGGGTGGGGAACGGCTTGCCGTCGACGATGGGGGCCATGCGCAGCACCAGCGGGGTGCCTTCGCCGTCCACGGCGGCGACGGCCTCGATACCTCGCGGAGCGCGGCCCAACTGCTCGGCAATGATCGCGAGCTGGCGGTCATCAGGCATCTGGTCGGTCTGGATCACCATCGTTGCGGTCCCGGATGAACTTGTTGGAGCGGCCCACGGCGCGAAAGAAGGTCCGGTTGAGCTGCTCCGGCGTGGGCACGTAGCCGCGCCACTGGCGTTCGCAGTACTCGTTGGCCCGTGCCATCAGCACGTCGTAGAGGCGATTGAACGGCGCATCATAATCGTAGGGGTCGGCGCCGAACAAGCGGATGTGCGGGTAGTCGGCGAAACGCTCCATGAAGTAGCGCTCCAGGTCGGCTTCCACGGCACGATGCTGGGCGACGTTGTCAGGGTCGAGCCAGAGGTTGTAGCGGATGGCCATAAAGGACTCCTACTGGCGATGAATGGCCCGTCTGACGGGTCATGGAAATTTGACTCCGGGAGAGCGACTTCGGCTCACGATGGAATCATATCCGGGCCAGCGGGGCCAGTCGCGCCTGACACAGACGGATCAGGTCGGCAGGGGCCAGGGCGATCTCCAGGCCGCGACGACCGCCGCTGACGTGCAACCGCGCGAGGCCCTCGGCGCTGGTGTCGACAAAGGTCGGCAGGCGTTTCTTCTGCCCCAGCGGGCTGATGCCTCCCAGCACGTAGCCGGTGGCGCGCTCGGCTTCGGCCGCTTCGGCCATGCCCGCTCGCCGGGCACCGGCTGCCTTGGCCAGTGCCTTGAAGTCGAGCTGGCCGGTCACCGGCACGATGCCCACCGCCAGGCGCCCATCGTCGAGCCTGGCGATGAGGGTCTTGAACACGCATTGCGGGTCGAGCCCCAGGGCGTTGGCAGCCTCTTCGCCGTAAGCCGGGGCGCGGGGATCGTGCTCGTAGCTGAGCAGCTCGAAGGGAGCCCCGTCGCGCTCCAGCACCTTGACCGCGGGCGTCATGCGTCGGTCGGCTCCTCGAGCGGCTGCAGATGGGCCTCGAGTGCCTGGCGCAGTTCGCCCTCGATGGGCACTGCGCGCTTGGTGTCATGGTCGAAGTGCACCATCACGGTATGGCCCAGATTGGTCAGCTCGCCCTTCTGCCACGCCTCCTGGGTGACGGTGAAGGAGCTGTTGCCGAGGCGCGAAACGTAGGTGCGGATCTCGATCTCGTTGCCGTAGTGCAGCTCGGCGCGGTAGTCGACTTCCATGCGCGCCATGATCAGCTTCCACTTGCGCGGATCCAGGTCCGGCGTGAACAGGCGAAACAGGTCGTTGCGTGCCAGCTCGAACCAGGCCGGCAGGCGGGTGTTGTTGACGTGGCCGAGAGCATCGGTGTCGTAGAAGGCGGGTTCGACGGTACGCACGAACATGTGAGAGTCCCTTTGCTGTCTTGTGGTCTTGTAGCGTGTCGTTGGCAGGTGGACAGCATTGCCCCGAGCAAACGCTAGGTCAAGAGCCTGTCGCCCGTCTCGCGCCATACCAGGCCTGGAGTCGCATCCACCCGAGCAGCCACAGCGTAGCCACGGCGAAGCCCGCGAGAGTTCCCCACAGCAGACCCAGGGTGGCGTAGGTGAGCGACACGCACAGGGCATAGCAGAGCAGCGCGCCGAGCCCGGCCGGATAGTGCTTGATCACCGTGGCGGCCGGCGCGGCGCCGTGGGTGAGGTGCAGGATCACCAGCAGGGGGTACATCGAGATCGGAAAGGCCGCCAGCATGCCGGCCCAGGACGTCGGCAGCACATGGGCCAGGCCGGTGACCAGGAAGACGATGGCGGTGGCAAGGCCGGCGCGCAGTATCAGTGGCTGCCAGCGCGAGCCGCCAGAGCGTGCCTTGGTGCGGGTTTCCGGTACGTGGCGATAGAGCCAGGTAAAGATGAAGATGGCCGCCAGGGTCACCAGCGTGCCGCTCAAACGGTCGAGTTCGAAGCGCGTCAGCGTGAGGCTCGTCAGCCACCAGGCGACGAGGCCGCCCGCCGTGCCGGCGAGCACTCCCTTCAGGCCATCGTGCCTGCCGCAAATGAGATAGCCGGCCCCCAGCGCCATGGTGGCGGTGAAGCCCGCCAGGCTGTAAACGGCGCTCTCGGCGGCAAAGCCCGGTGAAATCTCCAGGCCGATGAAGAACAACGCGATCGCCGTGCCCAGGGGATAGCCGGAGAGCAGGCCGGCCATGCGCGTGCTGACACGCTCGGCAACCAGCGAGAGCCCGAGCACGATGCCAATCGATACCGCGAGCTTGGCCAGTTGCCAGCTCAAGGGGACGTCCATGAGTTTTCCTTGTGGTGAGGCTATACCAGGCGCAGGCCCTGGCGATCGGCCCAGGCAGCTCCCACCGCATGGGGCAGTTTTTCTTGCAGGTGATCAGGCAGGGCGGCGCGCGCGTCGTCCACGCTGGCGAAGTCACGGTTGCGCAGCCAGCAGTAGGCCCAGGCGCAGGCCTCGTCGTCACTCTGCGGTACCGGACGCGCCGGCATCTGCATCAGCAGGAAGGTGGCGGTACGGGCTGCCCACAGGGGGATGTCGTCGCCCGCATCGGATTGGCTCCACGCCTCCAGGGTCTTGCCGTCGGGAGTGGCTTCCGGGTCGCCCAGGCGAGCGACCCGCGCCGTCTCGGCCAGGATCAATGCGAGGCGGTCCGGGTCGCCCTGCCCCAGTCGCCGCCACTGCGCGATCGTTGCCGACATGCCTCGGCGTGCCTTGGCATAGAAGCCGCTTTGCGGCATGGTTTCGCTCATATCTGCTTCCGAGGAAAGAACATGGAGTTCGATTTTGCCACGCCCATCGAGCGACGCCACCCCGAGGGGGGTGATTGGCCTTCGCAGAAATGGCACCGCTATGATGCCAGCATCCTGCCGCTATGGGTGGCCGACATGGATTTTCCCTCGCCGCCTCAGGTGATCGAGGCGCTACGGGCGAGGGTCGACCATGGCGTGTTCGGCTACGGGACGGTTCCTGACAGTCTCAAGCAGACGCTCTGCGAGTGGAGTTCTCGAGAGTACGGCTGGGCCATCGAGCCGGAGTGGCAGCTATGGCTTCCCGGCGTGGTCCCTGCGCTGCATCTGGCCAGCCTGGCGCTGACCGAGCCGGGTGAGGGCGTGCTGACGGTCACGCCCATCTACCCGCCGTTTCTCAAGGTGGCGGAGCGCACCGGGCGCGTGTCTCAGCAAGTGGCCCTGGCCGAGCCGGCCGGCCCCGGCGAGCCATGGCGGCTCGACCTTGCAGCGCTGGAGGCGGCCATCACCTCCGAGACCCGGCTGCTGCTGTGGTGCCAGCCGCACAATCCCACCGGGCGGGTCTGGCGACACGAGGAGCTGGCCGGCCTGGCGGCGCTGGTCGAGCGGCACGACCTGCTGGTGGTCTCCGACGAGCTGCACTGCGATCTGCTGCTGGATGAAGACGCCCGGCACCGCCCGTTGGCGGCGGCCTTCCCCGAGCTTGCGGCACGCATCATCACGCTGTGGGCGCCCTCCAAGACCTTCAACCTCGCCGGTCTGACCGCCGCCTGCGCGGTGATTCCGAACGGCGAGTTGCTCCAGCGCTTCGCGGCGGCGGCGCGTGGCCTGTTGCCTGACGTCAACGTGTTGGGGCTGGTGGCCGCCGAGGTGGCCTACGGGCAATGCAATGATTGGCGGCAGGCGCTGTTGCAGACGCTGCGCGGCCATCGCCAGACGCTGATCGAGCGGGTCGCCCAGTGGCCTGGCGTTGGCATGAGCGTGCCGGAGGCGACCTATCTGGCCTGGCTCGACCTACGCCGTGCCGAAGGGCTCGCCGGTCGCCAGGGCTCGCCGCAGCAGGTGTTGCTGCAAGAGGCGAAGGTGGCGCTTTCGGATGGGGCCGACTTCGGCTGGCCGGGGTTCGTACGGCTCAACTTCGGCACCACCGCGTCTCAGCTCGAAGCGGCGTTGACGCGTCTCGATGGCGTGCTGAAGGGATGAACGCCAGCGCCAGGGGAGGTCCCTGGCGCTGGCTCGTGCAGGAAAGGGCAGTATCAGTAGAGCAGGGTGAACAGCTTGCGCCGGTAGGTGACGGTCAGCGGATGCTCGGCGCCAAGGGCGTCGAACACCCTCAGCAGGGTCTTGCGTGCCGCGTCGTCGTCGTAGGCGCGGTCCTTGCGCATCACCTCGAGCAGCCCCTCGAGGCCGCTTTCGTAATCGCCATCGGCAATCTGGCGCATGGCGCGCTTGAAGCGAGCCTCGCTGTCGTCGCGTCCGGCCAGGGCGGCCAGCTCCTCGTCGCTTGGCGCCTCCTCGCGGAACTCGATGCTGGCGCGCACGCCACGTGCCGGGGCGGCGTCCCGCTCCTCGGGGGGGAGGTTGTCGAGCAGGGCGAGTGCCTCTTCGCCGCGGCCTTCCACCACCAGCGCCCGGGCCAGCTCTACCTGATAGGGGTAATGCTCGGGGTTCTGCTGCATCAGCTGTTCATAGATGGCACGGGCCGTGGCGGCGTCGCCCTGAGCCAAGGCCTCGGCGGCCTGCTCTTCAGGGCTGGCCGGCGCATCTTCCGGTGCCGGAAAGTAGCGCGCCAGCCACTCGCGGACCTCCTTCTCGGGCAGCGCGCCCTGAAAGTGATCCACCAGCCCGCCCTGGCTGATCAACTTGACGTCCGGCACCGAGCGCACGCCGAGCTGGGCGGCGATTTCCTGATTCTCCTCGATATTGAGCTTGGCCAGGATGAAGGTGCCGCGATATTCGCGAGTCAGCTTCTCCAGTATCGGCATCAGCACCTTGCAGGGCTGGCACCATGGTGCCCAACAGTCGAGCAGCACCGGCACCTGCATGGAGAACTCCAGCAGCTGCTGGATGTTGTTGCGGTCGACGTCGATGATCAACTGCTCATCGCTGGGCGCCGCCTGGGGCGAAGGTGCTGAGGTGTCTTGGGGCGCCGTCAGGGGGGCGCCGCTGCGAGGATCGACGATGGACATGGCGTTGGCCTTGCGCAAAGAGGTGAGTTCGTTCGAAAGATGCGGGTAAAGGCGTCGGGATTCAAGAGGCTGAGGCGTACGCTGGCTGCGCGTTGGTCAGTCTGCAACGGTGGGCGCGGCATCCCTGGCGGGGCTGTGATAGTCTCGTGTTCGTCCGGTCGAATCGGGGCCGGGCACCCCAGACATGAGGATCCATGGGATGGCAACGTACCGACTGAACGGCGATAGCGACCTGATCGACAACCCATCACCTCGCTGTGCATGCATGCTGGTGCTGGATACCTCCGCGTCGATGTTCGGCCCGCCGATCCGTGAACTGAACGCCGGCGTCCAGGCCTTCATCTCGGCCATTCAGGAGGACGACATGGCGGCCTGCTCCGTCGAGCTCGGCGTCATCACCGCCGGTGGCAAGGTCACCGAACAGTTGCCTTTCACCACGGCCATGAACATTTCCCAGTGTCGGCAGTTCACCGCCTCCGGCCTCACGCCGCTGGGCGGTGCCATGGAGCTGGCGCTTGATCGCCTCGAAGAGCGTACCGCGGCCTACCGCAAGGCCGGTGTCGCCTACTACCAGCCCTGGCTGGTGGTGATAAGCGATGGCGTGCCCACCGATCAGTGGCAGGCCGTTTCGGCCAGAGCACGGGCCCTGGCCCAGCAGCGCAAGCTGGTGGTGATGCCGGTGGGAGTCGAAGAGGCCGACCTCGAGGCGCTCAGCGCCTTCTCCACGCGCCCGGCCAAGCGCCTGGACGGCCTGAAGTTTCGCGAGTTCTTCCTGTGGCTGTCGGCCAGCATGAGCCGTGTCTCGGCCTCCTCTTCCACGACCGAGCAGGTCAAGCTGCCACCCACCGATAGCTGGGACAGCATCTGAACGGATATCGAGGCGCATGCGCGACGAGACGACGGCAACAGTCACTGACTTGACTACCGCCCGCCCGGCCAAGGTTCGATAATGATGACAGGCATGGTGGCGAAGGAGGTCGAGTGGTGACGCCCGCTTTGGTGGTGAGGGATTCGCAGGGCAAGGAGCGCCGCCTCGGCAAGCGCCTGGAGCGCGGTGGCGAGGGCGAGATATTCGCCCTGCGCGACCGTCCCGACGTAATCGTCAAATGGTACTACCCCGAGGTGCTCGACAGGCGCGGCGAGGAGCTGCACCGCAAGGTCGAGGCCATGCGCATCCTGCGCGACGCCCACATGACCCGCGACGTGTGCTGGCCGCTGATCCGCGTCTTCGACGACCGTCACCGCTGGATCGGTTTCGCCATGTATCGGGCGCGCGGCGTGAAGATGAGCTTTCTCGCCCACGCCTTGCTCTATCAGCGCTATTTTCCCGGCCTCGACCGGCGCCGGATCGTCGGCTACCTGATCCGTTTCGTCGAGATCGTGCAGCAGATGCACGAGGCCGGGGTGTGCATCGGCGACTACAACCTCAACAACGTGTTCTGCGTGCCCTCATCCGACCAGGTTACGCTGATTGACTGTGACAGCTACCAACTGCGCCTCGACGGCACCTTCTATCCTTGTCCCGTCGGCAGCCCCGACATGACGCCCAAGGAGCATCAGGGCGTCTCCTTCCGCCATACCATCCGCACGCCACGCAGCGAGGCCTTCTCGCTGGCCATCGTGCTGTTCAAGTGCCTGATGCTGGGGCGCCATCCCTACGACATCGTCGGTGGCGACGACCCGGTGCGCAATCTGAGGCGCGGCAACTTCGCCTACGGCCGCGGACAGCGCGATGTGCCGCAAGGAGTCTGGTACGACCTCTGGCAGGCACTGCCCGACACCCTCCGCGACATGTTCGTGACCACCTTCACGGTGGGGGCCGACGCCCCTATTCAGCGGGCCACGCTGCCGCAGTGGCACGCGGCGCTGAGCGACTATCGCGAGGCGTTGGCAGCCGGCAAGCATGTCGTGCACCTGGCAACGCCCGGTCGGCCCCAACGTTCGCAGGTACTGCATGCCCGCTGAGTTACCCGCCTTCCCGAGTGAGAGCACATCGTACTGGTCGACTCTGGCCGTGGCCACGGCCGGACTGAGCCATGTGGAGAAAACGCCAGCCATGCCCTGCCAGGACGCAGCGGGCGGCGTGACGACACCGCGCCCGGCGCTGGTGCTGGCCGATGGTGCCGGTAGCTCGCCGGCCTCGGATCTCGGTGCGCGTACCCTGGTCAGTGCCATGCTGCGGCTGGCCGATACCCTGGAGCCCCAACTGGCCTGGCTGCTCGATGGCCGCGAAGCGCCCACGGCCGATGCCGTGGAGCAGCTGGCCAGGCTGCTGGTGCGCCATGCCAAGGGCACGCTGCACGATCGGGCGGCCGAGCAGTGCCGGGCGGTGCGCGACTTGCGCTGCACGCTGCTGCTGGCGTTGGTAGGCCGCGAGAGACTGCTGTGGCTCAAGGTGGGCGATGGCGAGCTGGTGCTGGAGCACGCGGTGTCGGTGAGCGCTGCGCAAGAGCCACAGGACGCTATGGACGAGGAACCCGAGCTGATGCCGAGACTCTGCACGCTGGGCGAGCGCGGCAAGGGGGAGTTTGCCAACCAGACGCTGTTCGTCGATGAACGCCTGGCCTTCGAGCAGGTGCAGTACGGCATCGAGACGACGACGGCTTTGACCGGCATCGCCCTGATGAGCGACGGCGCCGCCGAGAAGCTGGTTGCCTTCGACGGCGGACAGGTCTCAGGACAGCTCAGCCACTGGCTCGACGATCTGCGCCGGGGCAAGCTGCGCCAGCGCGACCTGATTCGTCGCTTCTACAGCGAGAACTTCTGCCGCGGCACCAGCGGCGATGACCGCAGCATAGCGTTGGTAGCGCGTGATCTGCCTTGAAGCATCATGTTTTCTAACGGGCAATATAAAGCCGAGGCTTGTGGCCTCGGCTTTCGCATCGGGTAGCGGCGGCTGCTGACCCTGAAGGGAGAGCGAACCGACGGTCGTCGGTTCAGCGCCCGTGCGTGCAATGAAAAACCGAGGCTTATGGCCTCGGTTTTTCGAACTTGGTTGCGGGGGCCGCTGACCTTGAATCGAGAGCGAGTCGACGCTCGTCGGTGCAGCGCCCGTGCGGGCAATAAAAAACCGAGGCTTTTGGCCTCGGCTTTTTCGAACTTGGTAGCGGGGGCCGGATTTGAACCGACGACCTTCGGGTTATGAGCCCGACGAGCTACCAGACTGCTCCACCCCGCATCAACGTGTGGCGAATTCTACGCTTTTTCTGCGCTGTGTCAAGGTGGGGGACGTTGTTAGTGCAAGCGCAGCGCATGTGTCCATAATCATTAGGGAGCAACTTGAAGGCGATGCCTTCTGCCAGCATCCTGTTGTGGCTGGCCTGCTGCGCCAGGCCAAGCACTGCGAATACAAGCGTCATGAATCAGGGAGGTGGAATATGACTCAATCAGCACCCGTAGCGTGGGTCACTGGCGGAACCGGGGGGATCGGTTCGTCGATTTGCCGCGCACTGGCGGCAGCGGGCTACCACGTGGTGGCGGGATACCACAACCCGGAGAAGGCCAAGACCTGGCTCGAGACCCAAAAGGCCGATGGATTCGACAACATTTCCTTGTCAGGTGTGGATCTCACCAGCTATCAGGCGTGTGAAGCCGGAGTCAGGGAGATCGAAGAGGCCCACGGGCCGATCAGCGTTCTGGTCAACTGTGCCGGCATCACGCGCGACGGCACGATGAAGAAAATGACGCCCGAGCAGTGGCACGAAGTCATCGATACCAACCTCAATACCGTATTCAACACCTGCCGCAGCGTCATCGAGGGCATGCTCGAGCAGAAGTATGGGCGCATCATCAACATCTCCTCGATCAACGGCCGCAAGGGTCAGTTCGGTCAGGTCAACTACTCGGCGGCCAAGGCCGGCATGCACGGCCTGACCATGGCGCTGGCCCAGGAGACCGCTACCAAGGGCATCACCGTCAATACCGTGTCGCCCGGCTACATCGCCACCGACATGATCATGAAGATTCCCGAGAACGTGCGGGAAGCGATTCGCGAGACGATCCCCGTGAAGCGCTACGGCACACCGGAGGAGATCGCCAGACTGGTGGTATTCCTGGCCGACAAGGAGTCGGGTTTCATTACCGGCGCCAACATCGACATCAACGGTGGCCAGTTCATGGGCTGAGGGAGTCGGCAGGATTGAGGGAGGCGTGGGCCTCCCTTTTTCGTGTCCGTGCGCAGCGGTCAGGGCGGCGGCAGGCGCGTCAGGCGTGCCAGCAGCGAATCGAACTCTCCCACCTCGCGCTGCCACTGCTCGGGGGAGACCGGCCCGGTGGCCAGCAGGTTGCGTAGCACGATGCGGACTTCTTCGGCCTGACTCAGGTCGCGCCCCAGGCCTTCATTGAGACGCTCGACCTGAATGGCCAGGCGCAGCGGTTCGTCATGCTGACTGACCCGCCCCATGGCCAGCAGTGAGAGGTGCACGCGCAGGCGCGCCAGCTGTTCCTGAACCTCTTCGGCGGAGGGCGGATTTCTCCTGGCGGCGTTACGCTGCTCATGCGCACGGCGCATGTCTTCGGGTAGCGATGCGGCGGAGTCGAGGGGGACCTCGGTCATGACGTCGTTCTCGAGCCAGTCGGCATCGGCGCTCAGGTGGGCATCGAGTAACGGCCGGAAGGCCTGCCAGCGCTGTACTTCTTCCACCACGGCCAGGCGTGCCAGTCGCTCGCGCCGTGTGCGCACGATGCCGCTCCAGCGCCGGCGCATGCCTTCCGTGCGGCGCCCAGAAGGGAGCGGCTCCAGCGCCGTGGCGTGCTCGATCGCCTGCTCCAGCACGTGGCCGTCGCTGGAGCGGCTCGGCTGCCAGGCGTCCAGGCGGTCGATGAGCGCCTGCATGTCGTCCAGGTGCTGGCGCGCCTGATGGGCGCGGTCGTCGCGCTGGGCCTCACGCATGGCAAAGATCTGGTCGCAGGCTGTGCGGAATTCACGCCACAGCGTCTGCTCCTCCCCGCGAGGCGCACGGCCAAGCTCGCGCCAGCGCTGCTGTAGCGCCTTGGCTCTCTCGGCCCGGGTGTCAGAGGACATCTTCTGCTCGATGAGAGCGTTAACCTCGTCGACGAGGGTGCGCTTGGCGTCGGCGACTTCCTTGGCGCGCTGGTCGATGAGTCCCTGCAAGGCGAAGCGAATGCGGCCGAAGCGTCGTCCGATGGCCTGCGCCTGATCGCGCGGCACCGGCGAATAGCGACGCCACTCTTCACGCGCCTGGTCGCGGATATGCCGCAGGGCATCCGGGTCGGCATCGTTGGCAGGGGCGTCGAGCAGGGCTTCGAGCTGTTCGCACAGGCTGGTACGCGCCTCGAGATTGCGTATCCGTTCCTCGGCCTGCCGTTCATGCCAGGGTGCCAGGCGCTCGTGTATGCGGTCGGAGGCGCTGCGGAAGCGCTCGGAGAGCTCACGGCTGGCCGCGGCATCGCCCAGCTCCTTCCAGTCTCGCACCAGTTGACGGTGGCGGCGGTCGAGTTCGGCATCCGTGATGCCGTTGTCGTCGGCCAATTGGTCGATGGCCTGACACAGCTGCTCGCGCTTGGGGCCGGCAACGTAGCCACGCCAGTCGCGCAGTTCGGCCAGGCGAGCGCCGAGCCGCTTGAGCATCGCTTGATGCGGGTGCAGCTTCGCCGAAGGCAGGGTGTCTGCGCGGTGTTTCAGGCTCTGGTGCAGGCGACTGGCACCCTTGAACTCGCCGCGATCCAACAGTTTCTCGAGCTGCTCGAGGTCTTGGGTAAAGCGCGCGAGCCGCGCCTCCTGTCCCTCTTCCGTTGCATGCTCCTGGCCTGCCAGCAGCAGCCGGGCACGGGTCAGCGGCGGCGGAGGTGGCAGCTCGTTCGGCCATTGGCAGGCCTCGACGGCGCTGGTCAGAGATTCGACGTCCTGCTCCTGCAGCGCCCTTTCGATGTCGGCGGCATGCGCTTCGAAGCGCTCCCAGGTCCGCAGCACATGGTCATAGTCCGCCAGAATCGCGTCGTAGCGCTTGCGCAGCGCTGCGTCGGTCACGTGCAGGTCCGAGAGGGTCTGCCAGCGATTGGCCAGCAGGATCTTCTGAGAGCGCAGGCTGGCGATGTCCTGGCTGGTAAGGCGGTCGCCGCGTGGCAGGCCGGCAAGGCTCTCTTCCAGCGCTTCGAGCAGCGACTCGCGTGCTTCGGCGGCCTGCTCGCGGCGTCGGTCGGTCGCGGCGTTGGCGTGTTCGCGGGCCTCGTGATCCGAGAGAGTCTTGCGGCAACCCAAGCTGGCATCCTGGAAGCGACGCTCCTGTGCGGCGTCGGGCAGGTCGCCGAGCGCTTCCCAGGCACGCACCAAGTGGCGGAAGCGGCCGGCATAGAGGGGCTCCCAGGGCGCGCGGGCGTGGGCCTCCAGCTTCATCAGCAGACTTTCCCGCTGCTCGCGTGCCGCTGCCAGCGTGGCCGCATCGTTACGTAGTCGGTTCAGGCGTTCACGCGCCTGGCGCATGACCTGACGATCCCGGCGCGCCTGCTGGGCCAGACGCTGAAGGCCCTCTTCGCTGGTCACGCGGGCGGCTGCGGCATGGCGTACGGCGGCAATGCCGTTCTCGCAGGCCTGTTCGACCAAGTCCTCTTCCGCCGATAAACGCTCCACGGCGGCCAGCCGCAGCTGCTGGTTGTCACCCTCCAGGGCCACTCGCGAAAGCAGGACGCGGTTGTCGATGGATGCCACGTAGCGCAGGCGCTGGGCGAGGTCCAGGCTGCCGGCCTGCCCGGTGATCAGAGCGACCAGGCGCCCCAGCAGCTCGGGCTGATCCGGCTGGCGCTGCACCAGGGCAAGCAGGGTGTCGACCGAGTCGATCCTGTCAAGCGCCGCCCGGCGGACCGAGCTGTCCGCATCGAGGCACAGCGCTTCCAGCGCCTGGCGCTGGTCGGGTCGAGCCGGGTCGAGCCGGGCGATGGCCTGTCGTCGAATCTGGGCATCGGGGTGCCGCCAGCGTGGGGCGAAGAGGCGGCTGAGGAATCCGGGCATGGGGCATCCTGAGATTGAGAGGCGCAGCGGCCAGGCTGCGCAGGCCGTTTTTATTGCTGTCGAGGCGGCGTCTTTCGACTAATGTATGTTATCTAAGCACGCGCCGCCGCTGTGGAAAAGTCCGTCGGAACAGCAGGGTGCGGGCAAGCATCGGTCAGTATCGGCAAATGTCGGCAGGCGCCGGAGGGCTGCGGCTGGCCGTATCACCAGTTGCAGGGGGGATGGGAGTCGCTTAGCTTTAGTCCCACGACCCGACAACACCCCAGTGGAGTCCGGCAATGAGCCTCAAAGTGGACAGGGCAGAGATGGCATTCACCTTCAAGGGGGGCATGCTGCCCATGACGGTCATGGAGTTGGCAAGCGCCGACCCCGAACGCATCCGTGAGCAGCTGTCAGGCAAGCTCAGCCAATCCCCCGCATTCTTTCAGCATACACCTGTCGTTCTCAGCGTAGAGAAGCTGGATGAGCCCCACCTGGCCCTGGAGCGAATCTGTGCCGTGTGTCGCACCCACAAGCTGTTGCCGGTGGCCGTGCGCGGTGGTGCCGATCCCGTCAAGCAGTCGGCCTGGGCGCTGGGGCTGGGCTGGTTCCCGCCCACCGATGCCACGCGGGCTCGCACGCTCGAGGAGGTGCCATCTACCGAAGCGCCGGCACCGGAGGCGGCGAAGCAACCCGGAGTGGCAAGCGGCGGTCGTATCTATCGCGGCACGGTGCGTTCCGGCCAGCAGGTCAGCGCTCCGGAAGGCGATTTGGTGGTCATCGGGGCCGTCAACGCTGGTGCCGAAGTGCTGGCGGCAGGCAGTATCCATGTCTATGGCGCCCTGCGCGGTCGTGCGCTGGCCGGCATTCATGGCGATACCGACGCGGGTATCTTCTGCCGTGAACTGCGCGCCGAGTTGCTCTCGGTGGCAGGCACCTACAAGCGTCTCGAAGACATCGACCCGCACCTGCTTGGCTCCTCGGTACAGGTCGTGCTGCGCGATGCCCAGTTGGGCATCACCTCGCTGGACTAGTCGCGCCGCGCTCTATTTTCGTCATCCATCGTCCATTCAAAGGAATGTGTAACTTGGCCAAGATCATCGTAGTGACCTCAGGCAAGGGAGGGGTCGGCAAGACCACCAGCGCAGCGGCCATCGCCACTGGGCTTGCGCTGCGAGGCAACAAGACCGTTGTCATCGACTTCGACGTGGGGCTGCGCAACCTCGATCTCATCATGGGCTGCGAGCGTCGCGTGGTTTACGACCTGGTCAACGTGATCCAGGGCGAAGCCGGACTCAATCAGGCCCTGATTCGTGACAAACGAGTCGACAACCTGCACATCCTGCCGGCCTCCCAGACCCGCGACAAGGATGCGCTGACCTCCGAGGGCGTCGAGCGGGTACTCGAGAACCTGGGTAAGGATTTCGACTACATCCTGTGCGACTCCCCGGCCGGCATCGAGCGCGGTGCCCAGTTGGCCATGTACTACGCCGATGAGGCAATCGTGGTCACCAACCCCGAGGTCTCCTCGGTGCGCGATTCCGATCGCATCCTGGGGCTGCTCGCCTCCAAGACTCGGCGCGCCGAGCGCGGCGAGGATCCGGTCAAGGAGCACCTGCTGATCACGCGTTACAACGCGGCGCGGGTCGATCACGGTGACATGCTCAACCTCGACGATATCCGGGAAATCCTGGCCATCGACCTGATCGGCCTGATTCCCGAATCCGAGGCGGTGCTGCGCGCTTCCAACCAGGGCGTGCCCGTGACCCACGATGACAACAGCGATGCGGGGCAAGCCTACATGGATACCGTCTCGCGTCTACTCGGAGAGGAAGTGCCGCTGCGCTTCCACGAGTTCCAGAAGAAGAGCCTGCTGAGCCGTATGTTCGGAGGAGGTCGCCGGTGAAGTTGCTGGAGTTTCTGAAGCGAGAACGAAAGAAGACCGCCTCGGTAGCCAAGGAGCGGCTGCAGATCATCGTCGCGCATCAGCGCAGCCAGCGTGGCCAGCCCGACTACATGCCGATGCTGGAGAAGGAGCTGCTCGAGGTGATTCGCCGTTACGTCCAGGTGGACGACGACGCCATCAACATCAGCCTGGACAGTGAAGACAACTGTTCGGTGCTGGAACTCAACGTCACGCTGCCGCGCAGTTAGACGGCGGCTGAACGAGTCCGGCTGCGACTCGCTAGTCGTACGAGCGGTGCCCGCTGCTTCCTCGGCTGAGTCGTCCGCGGGGCTGTGTTAGGCTGTGCCGCTCAGGACGCAGTCAGGAGACACCGCGCCCATGGCGAAGCCAGATGCCGCCCCGATGACCTTCCTGTGGCACGACTACGAAACCTTCGGCGCCGACCCGCGGCGCGATCGCCCTTCGCAGTTTGCCGCAGTCCGTACCGATAGCGATTTCAACGAGCTCGGCGAGCCGGTCGAGCTGTTCTGCAAACCGGCGGACGACTATCTACCCCACCCGCAGGCGTGCCTGATCACCGGTATCACGCCGCAGCAGGCGCGTCGCCGCGGTCTGCCCGAGGCGGAGTTCGCCGGACGCATCCACGCGCTGATGAGCGAACCCGGCACCTGTGCGTTGGGCTACAACTCGCTGCGCTTCGATGACGAGGTGAGCCGCTGCCTGTTCTACCGCAACCTGCTCGACCCCTACTCCCGGGAGTGGCAGAACGGCAACTCGCGCTGGGACCTGATCGATGCGGTGCGCGCTTTCCATGCTCTGCGCCCCGCGGGCATCGCCTGGCCGAAGCGTGAGGACGGCTCGCCCAGCTTCCGCCTCGAGGATCTGACCGCTGCCAACGGCATCGCCCACGAGGGCGCCCACGACGCGGTGGCCGACGTGCGTGCCACCATCGCCCTGGCGCGGCTGCTCAGACAGCGCAACGCACGCCTGTTCGACTACCTGCTGGCGCTGCGCAGCAAGCGCGAGGTGGCCAAGCGTCTCGACGTGCCGGGGCGCAAGCCGGTGCTGCACGTGTCGCGGCGCTACCCGGCCAGCCGCGGCTGCAGCGCGCTGGTGATGCCGCTGGCGGAGCATCCCACCAACCCCAACGGGGTGATCGTCTACGACCTCTCGGTGGATCCTCAGGCGCTGATCGAGATGAGCGCCGAGCAGATCCGCCAGCGCGTGTTCGTCAGCAGCGACGACCTCGCCGAGGGCGAGGCGCGCATCCCGCTCAAGGTCATCCACATCAATCGCAGTCCGGTGATCCTGCCCGCGGCGGCGCTCAAGGACGTCGAGGGTCCGCGTCAGGGCGAATACGGCGAGATCGTCGAGCGCCTGGGGCTCGACCTGGCAGCCTGTCGGGCCAACTGGAAGCGCCTGATGGCCAGTCCCGAGGTTGGGGGCAAGGCCGCCGAGGTGTTCGCTCAGGCGCCGCCCGATGGCCCCCACGATCCCGACCTGATGCTCTACAGCGGCGGCTTCTTCTCCCCCGCCGATCGCCAGGAGATGCAGCGGGTGCGTGACGCCTCGCCCTGGGATCTGGTCGATGCGCGTTTTGCCTTTCAGGATCCCCGGCTGGAGGAGATGCTGTTCCGCTATCGCGCGCGCAGCTATCCCGACACCCTGAGCAGCGAGGAGCAGGCGCGCTGGGAGGCGTATCGCTGGGATCGTCTGAACGATGCTGCCGTGGCCGGTTTCACCCTGAGGGACTTCGCCCGTGAGATCGAGCGCTTCAATCAGGTGGCGCTGAGCGACCGCGACCGGGCGATTCTCGAGGAGCTGGTGATGCATGTGGAAGCGATGATGCCCGCTCAGGCCTTCGGCTGACGACATACGGCCAGACATGACTGCGCCCGGCCAATGGCCGGGCGCAGTGCGTTCTACGGTTCGGTTTCGGTTCGGTTTCGGTTCGGTTCTAGTCGTCGGCTTCGGGCAACGGCTCCAGGTGCCGGGTGAGGGCGGCAACGTCGCTGGGCTCGTCGCCCGGATCGTAGGCGATGGTGGCGATGGAGCGCTCGGTCAGGCTCGGCCAGGTCTCGCGCAGATCGTCGGCCGTCACCGCCAGGACGCGCTGAGCCAGCCGCTCGCGACGGTCGAAGCCGGTATCGCCGAACGACAGCGCGCGCCACAGGCGGTTGGTCAGCCCTGCAAGGCTGGTGTCGCGCTGCAGCAGGCCGTCATGCACGGCCTGACGGTAGGGGGCCAGGTCGGCGTCGTCCAGCGCCGTCAGGCTCTGGCCGAACTCCACCAGGAAGGCGTCGATGTGCTGCTTGATCTCGTCGCTGGTGACGTCGGGGGACTGTACCAGCAGGCTGAGCCCCGGGGCGTCCAGCAGCGGCGAGTAGCCGGCGCTGACCACGTAGCCCAGCTGCTCCTCGGTACGCAGGCGCTGATAGAAGGGCGTGTCGATCAACTGCCCCAGCACCGCCAGGCGCGCCTGACTGTCGAGCGAGCGGTCGCTGCCCTGCAGATAGCGCAGCACCAGCGACTCCTCGCGCGTCGTATGCGGGTGCAGGATGGGCAGCGCCTCGTCGATGCGCAGCGGCGTCAGGTCGGGGATCGCCTCTTTCTCCAGCGTGGGGGCCAGCATCTCGGCGACCAGCCGTCCCTCGCGCTTGGCCAGTTCGCCATCCAGGTTGCCGAGGGCCAGCGCCTGCAGGCGCAGCTCTCCGAGGAAGGCGTCGCGGAAGGTGCGCAGATCGTCCACCGTCAGCTCTCGGCTGGCGTCGAGCAGGCTCTGGGTCGGCCACTGCGGACGCATCAGCGCTTCGGCCAGGGTGCGATGGCCCTGGCGGAACAGCGCTGCCTGCGGGGCATTGCGCCATTCGCGCTGCAGGCGATAGCGCACGCGCTCGAAGCTGGCCTCGTCGATGTCGCCATGGCGCAGCTGCTCCAGGGTGCGGCGCATCACCCGGTCCTGACGGTCGCGCCAGCCGGCAAAGGCCAGCGTGATGCCGCGGGCATGGGGGTAGGCCTCGACATCGTGGCCGGCCAGTCGCGCCGCATAGAACTCCTCGTTGAGACTGTCGTCCAGCCAGCCCGCCAGCAGGTGGGCCAGGACGGCATGCCGCGGGTCGCTGCTGGCCGTGGGATTCTGCAGGCTGAAGCGCCACTCGACCTTGGGCGTGTTGAAGCTGGCATCCGCCATGTGCCAGAGCTCGAAGCCCGGTTCCTCCAGCAACTGCGCGGGTCGTTCGTCCTGCTGGTCGAGCAGGGCCAGGTCTTCGGCGATGAACGGATTCGGCGCTGGCAGGGCGAGCCCCGCCAGGGGCTGAGCGGTGCTCGCCTCGGGCTCCACTTCACGCCAGGGGGTATTGAACCAGGGTGACGTCTGCTCGCCCTCCACTTCGGGACCGCTGTAGACCCGCAGCAGCAGCTCGGGGCGCAGGGCGTCGAGATAGGTGGCGATCAGTTCGGGCTCGAAGCCGTCCATGCGATAGGCGGCGTACTGCACGTCTTCCACCGGGAAGCGCGCCAGGTTCATGGCCAGCCGCATGGCGCTCTGCAGCGGTGAGCCATGCTGCTGAAAACGGAACTGCTGCTCGGCGAGCTGGGCCTGCTCGTCGTAGCGCCACGCCTCCAGCCCCTGTTCGCGGATCTGCTCGATGGCGGCGAACAGGGTGGCCTCGATCTCGTCGATGCGCTCGGCCCCGGCCGGCGTCAGGCTGACGCTGACGGTGAACAGCGCGTGGCGCTCGTCGCCACGGCCCACGCCGGCGGAGAGACCGTCGGCCAGACCGGCGTCGCGCAGGACCGCGAACAGGCTGCCTTCGCCTTCATGGCCGAGCAGATGGGCGAGGAAGTCGGCGGGCTTGTGACGGTAGTGCTGGAGCGAATCCGGCACCGGGAACATGAAGCGCACATGGCGGCTGTCGCGCACCGACTGCAGCTCCACATGGCGCGGCAGCGCCGTCTCGTCGATCAGCGGCTCCTCGATCACCGGGCGCTCCAGGCCGCGATCGGCGATATCGGCGAAGCGCTCGGCCACCATTGCTTCCAGCTCGTCCAGCGGCTGCGGACCCACCAGCGTCAGGTGCATG
The DNA here is from genome assembly GCF_021404355.1 of Halomonas sp. MCCC 1A11062. Taxonomy (NCBI): domain Bacteria; kingdom Pseudomonadati; phylum Pseudomonadota; class Gammaproteobacteria; order Oceanospirillales; family Halomonadaceae; genus Halomonas; species Halomonas sp. MCCC 1A11062. Next base: position 208,079 of record NZ_JABFTW010000007.1, on the reverse strand, counting down.
ACGTTGGCGTCGTAGTAGCGCTCGTAGAACTCGATCACCCGCTCGCGCAGGGTCGGCTCGCCGGCGGGCGGGTCGGCCAGGGTCTCACGGCTGCCCACCGAGAAGCCCGTGGTGGGGTTGGCGGGATTGAGCACCTGATTGAGCACGTCGTTCTCACGGCGGCCATCGTCGCGGATGCGCGCCATGTATTCGGAGTGCACGATATTGCGCTCGCTCTCCAACTGATCGGCATTGAACAGCGGCGTGAGGAAGAACTGGCTGAAGCGATCCAGAGCGCCGGGCAGCGCGGCGGGTTCGACCTCGAAGAAGTAGTTGGTGTCTTGCGGCGCGGTGAAGGCGTTGTGGCTGCCTCCGTGACGGCGCAGATAGCCCTGGTAGGCATCGGCTTCGGGGAAGGGCTCGGTGCCGAGAAACAGCATGTGCTCGAGGAAGTGCGCCAGCCCGGCCAGATCGTCCGGATCCTGAGCGCTACCCACGCCAACGTTCATCGAGGCGGCGGCGCGGTCGGCCGTCACGTCGCTGACCAGCAGTGCGGTCAGGCCGTTCTCGAGCGTCACTACCCGGTAGTCGCGTTCGTCATGGGGGCTGACGTGGGGCTCGATGACCTCCTCGATGGCCTCTTCATAGTCATGTGCCGCTTCCTCGGCCTGCTGCGCCTGGACCAGGCCCGGGAGCAGCAGGCCGGTAAGCAGCAGGCCGGCAAGCCAGGGCAGAGGGCGCCGAGGGCCACGGCCTGGCAGAGTCGGTTGGGGCTTGAGCATCATGTCTCCTGTTCGTTCCAGCGCAACATGGGGCCTGTGGGGTGTGCGCAGGCGGGATCCTGGTTGTTGGGATCGTTGACCCTTCTTGATACAGGAAAGGCGCCCAACAGTTCCCTCGGCGCGGGGCGCAGCAGCGCCCGTGCCGTTTCCACCGGTGTGTCGGGGTCGAGCCAGCGCTGGGCGTCGTCGGCAGCGATCAGCGCCGGCAGCCGGTCGCCCAGCGGAGCCAGGAAGTCGTTGGTCGGTACCGTCACCAGTGCCATCGAGTCGGTGTGTTCGGTCAGCGTCGTGTGGTAGCGGCACCAGATGCCCGCCAGCAGCAGCGGGGCGCGATCGACCCGGGTGACCAGAAACGGCTGCTTGAAGCGAGGCTGCACCTTCCACAGATAGACCCCGCCGACCGGCACCAGGCAGCGGCGAGCGCCGAAGGCCTCGCGAAACATGGGGCGAGCGTCGAGGGATTCGGCGCGGGCGCAGTGGGGGGCGTGGTCGAGCACGCTCAGCCAGGCGGGGGTCAGCCCCCAGAACACTGGCCTCGTGCAGGTCCTGTCCGCTTCCAGACGAATATGCGTCAGCGTGCGCCTGGGTGCCACGTTGGCGCCGGTCAGCAGGGGAGTCTCCTGGCACAGCCCGGGTAGCAGTCGAGCGAGGTCGAGCTGAGGAATGTACAGGCGGCCGGCCATGGAATCTCCGGGTATCGGGGTGGCGTCAGGGTAGCCAAGTCGAGGGGTAGTGAACAAGGCTTCACTCGCAATGGTCGAAAACAGTGTTCGATGTGCGCTATCCTACGCTACCGTGCGAAGTAATCCGCTCACGAGATTGGTAACGTTCTGCGAGGAACTCGATGGCTCGTCCCCGACAGCATGCGCCCGAAGCGCTCCATGCCCAGGTCATGGCAGCATGCGATGACTGGCTGCAGAGCAATCCCGTACACGCGCTCTCGCTGCGAGCCCTGGCGCGTGAGGTGGGCTGTGCGCCGAGTACGTTGCTCAAGCTCTACGGCAGCTTCGGCAACCTGCTGCAGCATGTGAACATCGAGACGCTGGCGCGCCTGCGCATGGTCATCGAGCCGCTGACCGAGGGCGTGGCGCCGGAACGGCAGATGCGCTCCCTGGCGCTGGCCTACTGGCAGTTCGCCCAACGCGAGCCGTTCCGCTGGCAGCTACTGTTCGATTATCCGCTGGCCCAGGAGGGCGAGCTCGACCAGCGCCAATCCGACATGATCGAGGCACTGTTCCTGCGCGTGGAGAACGGCTTGAAGGAGTATCAGCCGGCGCTTGGCGATCTCGAGGCCAGGCGCCTAGGGCGCACCCTATGGGGCAGCGTGCACGGTCTGGTACAGCTTGGTCTCAATGAGCGTCTGGGCTATTGGCAGGGGCAGCAGCTCGAGGTGCCGGAGCTCCTCGACCAACTGCTCTCCACCATCCTCGCCGGCCTGAAGCATAGGTCCGATATCGCGTGAATCTCGTCCTGTACGGGCTGCTTGCCGTCATGCTGACCGCCGGCGGCTGGCACATGGTGCGCAAGCCGCGTCCGGTCATTCGCTATCTCATCTTTCTGCTGGTCCACTGCTGCTATCGGCTGCGCCTGCGCGGGCTCGAGCATATTCCCGCCAAGGGAGCGGCGGTGGTGGTGTGCAACCATGTCAGCTTCATGGATGCGCTGGTGATCGGCGGCGCGAGCCCACGCCCGTTGCGCTTCCTGATGGACCGCCCGATCTACGAGTCGCCATGGCTCAACTGGCTGTTCCGCCTGGTGGGAGCGATTCCGGTGGAGTCCGACCGGCGCGACCCCGGTAGCGTGCGTCGTGCGCTGGAGGAGGTCAGCCGGGCACTGCGCAGCGGCGAGGTGGTGATGCTGTTCCCCGAAGGCCGCCTGACGCCGGATGGCGAGGTACATGCCTTCCGACGCGGGCTGGAGACGATTCTGGCCCGGGACCCGGTGCCGGTGATTCCCGCCGGCCTGGCCGGCCTGTGGGGCTCGTGGACCTCCCATTGCAACGGCCCGGCACTGTCTAAACGGCCGCACCGCTTCCGGGCCCGGGTGGCACTCTATTTCGGCAAGCCGATTCCGCCCAGGCTAGCGCGGCGAGAGCGCCTGGAGGCGCAGGTGCGCGTACTCAAGGGCGAGGCGGACGGCTGGGCCTGCCGGCACAGCCTTGGCGCTCCCAGGCGCTGATCAAGGCTGACGCTGGCGGCTGCTTCGAACCGTCTGCCAGCAGCGCGCCGAGGTGATCAAATTGTCGCGCACCTCGATGATTTCCATGCGTACACTACCGATCTGCAGGCAGGCCGGGCCGTCGGGGAAGGCTTCCAGGTGCTCGAGGATAAGGCCGTTGAGGGTCTTGGGGCCATCGGTGGGCAGCTTCCAGCCCAGGGTACGGTTGATGTCGCGGATATTGGCGGTGCCGTCGATCACGTGGCTGCCGTCGTCCTGGCGATGGATCTCCTGATCCTGCCCGGCCACGTCGGTGGTGAACTCGCCGACGATCTCCTCGAGAATGTCCTCCAGCGTGACCAGCCCCTCCACGTCGCCGTACTCGTCCACCACGATGCCGATGCGGCGTTTCTGTTTCTGGAAGTTGAGCAACTGGGTATGTAGCGGCGTCGATTCGGGAATGAAGTAGGGTTCGCGGGCCTCCTGCACGATCGAGGCCTTGGTCACCTCGTCACGGGACAGGAAACGTGCCGCATTGCGCAGGTGCAGCATGCCGATGATGTTGTTGATGTCGCCCTTGAACACCGGCAGGCGGGTGTGCTGGCTGGTGCGGATCTGGGTCAGGATGGTCTCCAGCTCGTCGTCGAGGTCGATGCCTACCACCTCGTGGCGCGGCACCATGATGTCGTTGACGGTGACGTTCTCCAGATCGAGGATCGACAGCAGCATGGCCTGGTGGCGATGGGGGATCAGCGTGCCCGCCTCGTGCACCACGGTGCGCAGCTCGTCGCGGGTCAGGCTGTCGCCGCCCCCTTCGATGCTCTTGATGCCGGTCAGCTTGAGCAGGCCGTTGGAGATCGCATTGACCAGCCACACCAGCGGATAGAGCAGCTTGAGCAAGGGCTCCAGTATCAGCGAGGCGGGGTAGGCGATGCGCTCCGGCTTGATCGCCGCATAGGTCTTGGGGCTGACCTCGGCGAAGATCAGGATCACGATGGTGAGCAGCAGCGGGGCGATGGCGGGGCCGGTGACCTCGCCGAAGAAGTGGATGGCCAGCACGGTGGCGATGGCGGCGGCCAGATTGTTGACCAGATTGTTGCCGATCAGGATCACGCCGATCAGCCGGTCCGGGCGCGCCAGTAGCCGCAGGACCCGACGAGCTCGACTGTCGCCGCTGTTGGCTTCGTGATTGAGCCGGTAGCGGTTGATCGACATCATGCCGGTCTCGGAGCTCGAGAAGAAAGCGGAAAGGCAGATGAGCAGGAAAAGCAGGCCGAACAGCAATCCCACTGGGAAGTCGTCGCTCAAGGTCGTTGGATCCTCGCTGGCGTGTCAGCCCCGTTTGTAGGGATTCGCTCCGGCAGTGTCAAGGCGACCTGCGCTTCAGGTGCGGTTGAGGATGACTTCGAGCACGAACTTGCTGCCGAAATAGGCCAGTAGCAGTACGGCGCAGCCGCCCAGGGTCCAGCGTACGGCGCGCATGCCGCGCCAGCCCAGAATGTGATGACTGACCAGCAGTATGGCGAAGATCACCCAGGCCGCCAGCGAGAGGATGGTCTTGTGGGCCAGATGCTGGGCGAACATGCTCTCGACGAAGGCGAAGCCGCTTAGGATCGACAGGGTCAGCAGCGCCATGCCGGCCCAGATCAGCTCGAACAGCACCCGCTCCATGGTGGTCAGCGGCGGCAATACCTGTACCACGCCACGGGTATGGTGGTGGCGCAGGGCATGATTCTGCAGCCCCAGCAGCACCGCCTGGCAGGCGGCGATGAAGAGAACGCCGAAGGCGAGTGCCGAGCTCATGGCGTGCAGGGCGATACCCGGGGTCATGCCGCCGGTGCGCTCCGGGCTCGGCAGGCCCACGGCCAGCAGCAGGGCGATGCCAGAGATCGGAAACAGTCCGACGGCCACGCTCAGCACCGGCTTGGCCAGGCTCACGCCGAGCAGCAGAAGGACCATGATGGCGGTCAGTATCACCGCGCTGGTGGAGAGTCCGGGCATCAGGCCGGGGCTCTGGTCGATCAGCTTGAAGGCTACCGGGAGGTGGAACAGCAGGCCCATCAGACCCAGGACGCGAACCAGAGCCGGGCGCTGCGGCACGCGCCGCAGCAGCGTAAGCCCTTGCCAGGAGGCTGCGCCCAGATAAAGAAGGAAGGCCATGAGGGCCAGAGGAAGCGCCTGCATCAGTGTCGTCCGTGCGCCGTCGCCAGCGTCAGTGCCTCTCGGTGGATGGAGTCTGCCGAGGCCACTATACCCAATCCTCGCTGCGGCGCACAGCCGTGGACGGGGAGCGCATGCATGGAGACTGACCGCCGCAGCGCGTATAATGTGGCCCAGACTCTTCAAACCGCTTTATCAGGGCTGTTTCCTCAGCGTGCGCCAGCGTGTCACCACCTATGTGACCCCTTGTCGCAGATGCCTCCCGAACTCCGTGAGGCATCGCCCCGAGCCGACAGCCTGACAGCCGGAGTGGCTTATGTTCCAGAACCTCAGCGAGCGCCTTTCCCAGACGCTCAAGTCCATCAAGGGTCAGGCACGCCTGACCGAGGACAACATCAAGGACACCCTGCGTGAAGTGCGCCGGGCGCTGCTTGAGGCCGACGTCGCCCTGCCGGTGGTCAAGGCCTTCATCGAGCGCGTGCGCGAGCGCGCCGTGGGCCAGGAGGTGTCGAAGAGCCTTTCGCCGGGGCAGCAGTTCGTCAAGATCGTCCAGCAGGAGCTCGAGGCGATCATGGGCGAGGCCAACGAAGGGCTCTCGCTCAAGGGCTCCCCTGCGGTAGTGCTGATGGCCGGCCTGCAGGGTGCGGGCAAGACCACCTCGGTGGCCAAGCTGGCGCGCTTCCTCAAGGAGCGTGAGAAGAAGAAGGTGCTGGTGGTTTCCGCCGACGTCTATCGCCCGGCAGCCATCGACCAGCTCGAGACCCTGGCCGGTGAGGTCGGGGTCGACTTCTTCCCCTCGCGCAGCGACCAGAAGCCGGTGGCCATCGCCGAGGCGGCGATCAAGCACGCCAAGATCCAGTTCCATGACGTGGTGCTCGTCGACACCGCCGGCCGCTTGGCCATCGACGAGGCCATGATGGCCGAGATCGCCGAGCTGCACCGCACCTGCCAGCCGCAGGAAACCCTGTTCGTGGTCGACGCCATGACCGGTCAGGACGCCGCCAACACGGCCAAGGCGTTCCACGAGGCGCTGCCGCTGACCGGCGTGATCCTGACCAAGGCCGACGGCGACGCCCGCGGCGGTGCTGCGCTGTCGGTGCGCCACATCACCGGCAAGCCGATCAAGTTCATGGGTGTGGGCGAGAAAATCGACGCCCTGGAGCCCTTCCACCCGGATCGGGTGGCATCGCGCATCCTCGGCATGGGCGACGTACTGTCGCTGATCGAGGAGGCCGAGCGCACGGTCGACAAGAAGAAGGCCGAACAGCTCGCCAAGAAGGTCAAGAAGGGCGAGGGCTTCGACCTCGAGGACTTCCGCGACCAGCTGCAGCAGCTCAAGAAAATGGGCGGCATGGGGGGGCTACTCGGTAAGCTGCCGGGCATGGGGCAGATGGCCGAACTGGCCCAGGGGCCCGGTCCCGAGAAGGAGCTGGGCAAGCTCGAGGCGCTGATCAACTCGATGACGCCTCAGGAACGGCGCAAGCCCGAGATCATCAACGGCTCGCGCAAGCGCCGTATCGCTGCCGGTGCAGGCCTCCAGGTGCCCGATCTCAACCGTCTGCTCAAGCAGCACAAGCAGATGCAGAAGATGATGAAGAAGGCAGGCAAGAAAGGCGGCATGCAGAAGATGATGCGCGGCATGTCCGGCATGATGGGCGGTGGCGGCCCGGGTGGCCCCGGCGGCGGGATGGGCGGCATGGGCGGCCCCGGCGGCTTCCCCTGGCGCTGAGCCGCACTGTGGCTTACGCAGTGAGGGGCAGAGAGGGGCGATTCCATGGGCAGTGCCCGAGAGGCTCGAAAAAGGGTTTCAAAGCGGGGCTGATTTCCGTAGAATGCTGCGTCTTCATGGCAGGACCGTGGCAATGCCCGGCTGCACGCTTGTAAAAGCACTTGCAAAGAAAGTGACCGAATGACGCGAAAGCGGGTCCACGGACCCGCTTTCCTGGCAGAAGCCGAGTACCCTGGCCGTTCGCCGGGGCCGGCGCATCGGTATTAAACGTAACCTCAACCGAAGGATAGTCAACGCCATGGTTACCATTCGTCTGGCACGTGGTGGCGCCAAGAAGCGTCCCTTCTACCACCTGACCGTGACCGATTCACGCAACTCCCGCGACGGCCGTTTCATCGAGCGTCTGGGCTTCTTCAACCCGATCGCTCGCGGTCAGGAAGAGCGCCTGCGCGTCGATCTGGACCGCGTTGCTCACTGGCAGGACCAGGGCGCACAGATGTCCGACCGCGTGGCCGAACTGGTCAAGGAAGCCCGCAAGCAGGCCTGAGCCTGTGCAGTTCGGTGATGTCATGAGCGAGCAGGCCGCACGCAGCGAACGCGACGACCATGTAGTGCTGGGCAAGTTGACCAGCCCCTACGGCGTCAAGGGCTGGCTCAAGGTCTACTCCCATACCGGCCCGATGGACGGCATCCTCGAGTACTCCGAGTGGGTGCTGCGCCAGGGTGGCACCCTGAGTCGCCATCGTCTGCTGCAGGGGCGGCGTCACGGCAAGGGCCTGGTGGCCCTGCTGGAAGGCGTCGATTCGCGCGAGGCCGCCGAGCGCGTGTCAGGTGCCGAAATCCTGCTGCCCAAGACCGAGCTGCCACAGCTCGAAGGCGACGAATACTACTGGCACCAGCTCGAAGGGCTCACGGTCGTGACTCGCGAGGGTACGGTGCTGGGGCGTGTCGCTTATCTGTTCGAAACCGGCGCCAACGACGTGCTGGTGGTCAGGGGCAACCCGCAGGGGGAGCCGCCGGCCATCGACGATCGTGAGCGTCTGCTGCCCTTCCTGCCCGACGAGGTGATTGTCGAGGTGGATCTGGCGGGTGGCACCATGACCGTCGACTGGGACCCGGACTTTTGAGCCTCGAGACAGAGGCCGGGGCGAGCGCAGCACCGGACATGTGGGTCGGTGTGGTATCGCTGTTTCCCGAGATGTTCGAGGCCATCGCCCGGCACGGTGTCACCGGGAGAGCGGTCAGCCAGGGGCGAGTGGCGCTGGAGTTCTGGAACCCGCGCGACTACGCCACCGACAGGCATCGCACCGTGGACGACCGGCCCTATGGCGGCGGCCCCGGCATGCTGATGAAGGTCGACACCTTGCGCGCGGCCATCCATGCCGCTCGTCAGCGGGCGAGCGAGGCCACCGGCCAGCGACCCAGGGTCATCTACCTGTCGCCCCAGGGGCGCAGGCTCGACCAGCAGGGTGCCCGCGAGCTGGCTTGCGGCCCACCGTTGGTGGTGGTGGCCGGGCGCTACGAAGGTATCGATGAGCGCATCGTGGAGAGCGACATCGATGAAGAGTGGTCGATCGGCGACTATGTGCTCAGCGGCGGTGAGCTGCCGGCCATGGTACTGATCGACGCCGCGGCAAGACTGGTTCCCGGTGTGCTGGGACATCAGGACTCCGCGGTCGAGGACTCCTTCAATGAGGGGCTGCTGGACTGCCCGCACTATACGCGCCCCGAAGAGATCGACGGGCGGCGGGTGCCGGAGGTGCTGCTCAGCGGCCATCATGGCGAGATCCGACGTTGGCGGCTCAAGCAGTCGCTGGGGCGGACCTGGCTGAGGCGCCCCGACCTGCTGGAAGGCAGGACGTTGAGCGCCGAGCAGCAGAAGCTGCTCGAGGAGTTCATCGAAGAATACGCCCTGTCAGGTGACAGGGCGGAGGTGCAGGACGCGAGGCGCTGAGCCCTGGGGGCCATGCATCGTGGACCTGCGTCACCCATCATCTCCCGCGCTCTCGAGCCAGGCTCGGGCGCCGGGATCACGCGCCGCCGTTTATTTGCAAGGAGCGGCGGCGCCGAATAGTGAGGAGTTTTGTCATGAGCAGCAAGAACAAGGTGATCCAGGCGCTCGAAGCCGAGCAGATGAGCAAGCAGGTGCCGGATTTCGCCCCGGGTGACACCGTGATCGTGCAGGTCAAGGTCAAGGAAGGCAACCGTGAGCGTCTGCAGGCCTTCGAAGGCGTGGTGATCGGCAAGCGCAACCGCGGCCTGAACTCCGCCTTCACCGTGCGCAAGATCTCCCACGGCGTGGGCGTCGAGCGTACCTTCCAGACCTACAGCCCGCTGGTCGACTCCGTCGAGGTCAAGCGTCGCGGCGACGTGCGCCAGGCCAAGCTGTACTACCTGCGTGAGCGCAGCGGCAAGTCTGCCCGTATCAAGGAAAAGCTGTCGTAACGAAAGCGTGCGCGGGTCGTGCCCGAGTCCGGCCCGCTCGTGGTTTCGTTATGCCGCAAGCCCCGCCACCGCTCACGCGGGGCGGGGCTTCGTCGTTTCAGGCCGTGCCTGCGCATGGGTTCCAGGCCTGCGTATGGTTTGCAGATCTGTGTATGGAGAATAGGGCATGCCCCATGACGCCCGATCCCTGACCCTGATCGAGACCTTCCTCGACGCTCTGTGGCTCGAGCGCGGGGCGAGCGAGCACACGCTCTCGGCCTATCGACGCGATCTCGAGGCCTGGGCGGGATGCTTGGACGAGGCGGGCGGCGACCTGCTGGCACCGGACCAGACGCTGTTGCCCGCCTGGCTCGACGAGCGGCGCAGCGCCGGCTACCAGCTGCGCAGCAATGCCCGGTTGCTCTCCAGTCTGCGCGGCTTCTATCGCTGGGCGCTGGCCGAGGGTCGCATCGAGCGCGACCCGCTGGCCGAAGTGCGCCTGCCGCGGGTACGGCCCAATCTGCCGGACACCCTCGACGAGGACGAGGTGGAGCGCTTGCTGGCGGCGCCGGATCTCGGTACCGATCTCGGTCTGCGCGACCGCGCCATGCTCGAGGTGCTGTATGGCTGCGGCCTGCGAGTGTCGGAGTTGGTGGGGCTCAGCGTGGATGCCGTCAACCTGCGTCAGGGTGTGGTGCGGGTGCGCGGCAAGGGCGACAAGGATCGGCTGGTCCCGCTGGGGGAGGAGGCCGTACACTGGCTGACACGCTACATGCGCAGTGCCCGTGGGGCGCTGATGAACGACACGACACGCCCCGCGCTTTTTCCCGGACGTGGCGACAACTGCATGACACGCCAGACCTTCTGGCACCGGATCAAGGCCCATGCGCGCACGGCGGGAATCACGCGACCGCTGTCGCCGCATACGCTGCGGCACGCGTTCGCCACGCATCTATTGAATCATGGAGCCAATCTGCGTGTCGTACAGCTGCTGCTCGGTCACAGCGATCTGTCGACCACGCAGATCTACACCCACGTTGCGCAGGCGCGACTCGAAGCCCTGCACGCCGACCATCATCCTCGAGGCTGAATCATGATCGCGTTAACCCATCGTCTAGCCGGCTCCCTGTTCGCCCTGGCCGTTCCTCTGGCGTCGCTGCTGCTGCCTGCCGCTGCCTGGGCCGGTGCCGCCGAGCGACTGGCCGAAAGGCTGGAAGTCAACGGCCAGCCCATGCCGGTTGCCAGCGTGCACGAGACCCCGGTGCCGGGCTTCTATCTGGTGCGCCTGGAGACCGGCGAAGCCTTCTACAGCGACGCCGAAGGCAAATACTTCCTGGTCGGCGATCTCTACGAGAACGGCCAGGGTGGGCTGACCAATCTCACCGAGCAGTCACGCAACGTCGAGCGGACCGAGCAGCTTGCCAACGTGCCGGAGAGCGAGCGCGTCGTGTTCCGCGGCACGGCGGAAAAGCAGGCCGAGATCTTCGTCTTCACCGATACCACCTGCCCCTACTGCCGCCAGTTCCACGAAGAGGTGCCGACACTCAACGAGATGGGCATCGAGGTGCACTATCTGGCCTTTCCACGTGCCGGCATGAACTCCCAGGGCGCGCGGATTCTCGAGCAGATCTGGTGCGACGGCAACCCGACCGAGGCGATGAACGCGAGCAAGCGACAGGAAACGCTGTCGGGCGGTACCGACTGCGACAATCCGGTCGAGGCACAGTATCATCTGGGCATGACCGTGGGCGTGCAGGGGACACCGGCCATCGTGCTGCCCGATGGGCGGCTGGTGCCGGGCTACGTGCCCGCCGAGCGCCTGGCCGACATGCTCGGCCTGGCGGAATGAGGGCAGACCAAGAGCTGCCGATTAGGTAAACGCTGGACATTGACACCACATGGGAGCAGGACATTGAAACCGGTGAGAGTGGGAATCTGTGGTTTGGGTACCGTCGGTGGCGGCACCTTCAACGTGCTGACGCGCAACGCCGACGAGATTGCGCGGCGTGCCGGCCGCCCGATCATCATCGAGCAGGTGGCGCTTCGCAGCACCAACCCTGAGTGCGACCTCACCGGGATCAAGACCACCAATGACGTCTTCGAGGTGGCCCGTAACCCGGACATCGACGTGCTGGTCGAGGTGCTGGGTGGCTACGACGTTCCCCGCGAGCTGGTGCTCACCGCCATCGCCAACGGCAAGCACGTGGTCACCGCCAACAAGGCGCTGATCGCGGTACACGGCAACGAGATCTTCCAGGCCGCCCACGAGCAGGGCGTGATCGTCGCCTTCGAGGCCGCGGTGGCCGGTGGCATTCCGGTGATCAAGTCGCTGCGTGAGGGCCTGGGCGCCAACCGTATCGAATGGGTGGCGGGCATCATCAACGGTACCGGCAACTACATCCTGACCCATATGCGCAGCGAAGGGCGCGCCTTCGAGGACGTGCTGGCCGAGGCCCAGGCGCTGGGTTATGCCGAGGCCGACCCCACCTTCGACGTCGAAGGCATCGATGCCGCCCATAAGCTGACCATCCTGGCCTCCATCGCCTATGGCGTACCGCTGCAGTTCGAGAAGGTCTACACCGAGGGCATTTCCCGGGTCACCGCCGACGACGTCGAGCAGGCCGACAACCTGGGCTATACCATCAAGCACCTGGGTATCTCCAAGCGCACCGAGCATGGACTCGAACTGCGCGTGCATCCGACCCTGATCCCCAAGGAGCGGCTGCTGGCCAATGTGCACGGGGTCAAGAACGCCATCGCCATCATGGGCGACGCCGTGGGGCCGACCCTCTACTACGGCGCTGGCGCGGGCTCCGAACCCACCGCCTCGGCGGTGGTGGCCGACCTGCTCGACGTGGCCCGCGACATCACCACCGATCACCACTACCGCGTGCCCTACCTGGCCTTCAGCGGTATCGGCGAGGACGATGGCGGTCTGCCGATCCTGTCCATCGAGGACATCGTCACTGCCTACTATCTGCGCCTGCTGGCGGTGGACCGCCCGGGCGTGCTGGCGCGGGTGGCTACCATCCTCTCCGAGCAGGGCATCTCCATCGAGGCGCTGGTGCAGAAGGAGGCCACCGAGGGCGAACTGGTGCCAATCATCCTGCTGACTCACAGCTGCCGCGAGAAGCACATGAACGAGGCGATCCGTCAGATCGAGTCGATGGCCGACATCGCCGGACCGGTCACGCGGATCCGCGTCGAGTCGCTGGACGAGCAGGAGTAAGGGCATGCGCTACATCAGTACCCGCGGGCAGGCGCCTGCGCTCTCTTTCGAAGAGGTCGTGCTGACCGGCATGGCCAGCGATGGCGGTCTCTACGTGCCGGAAACCATTCCGCAGCTCTCCCGTGAAGAGCTTGCCGGCATGGCCGGGCTCTCCTATGCCGAGATCGCCTTCCGCGTGATGCGGCCGTTCGTCAATGGCGAGATCGACGACGAGACCTTCCGCGGCATCGTGCGTGACGCCTACGCCACCTTCAGCCACGACGCCGTGGTGCCGCTCAACCAGCTCGACGCCAACCACTTCCTGCTGGAGCTGTTCCACGGCCCCACACTGGCCTTCAAGGACGTTGCCCTGCAGCTGCTGGGGCGTATCCTCGATCACCTCCTGGCCAAGCGCGGCGAGCGCGCGGTGATCATGGGCGCCACCTCCGGCGATACCGGCTCGGCGGCCATCGAAGGCTGTCGCCACTGCGACAACCTCGACATCTTCATCCTGCACCCGCACAACCGGGTCTCCGAGGTGCAGCGTCGCCAGATGACCTCGGTGCTGGCCGACAACGTCTTCAACATCGCCATCGAGGGCAACTTCGACGACGCCCAGGCGATGGTCAAGGCCAGCTTCGCCGACCAGGGCTTCCTCGATGGCACCCGCCTGGTCGCGGTGAACTCGATCAACTGGGCGCGCATCATGGCCCAGATCGTCTACTACGTGGCCGCTGGCGTGGCGCTGGGTGCGCCGCACCGTCAGGTCAGCTTCTGCGTGCCCTCGGCCAACTTCGGCAACGTCTTCGCCGGCTACATGGCCTACCGCATGGGGCTGCCGGTCAAGCAGTTCATCATCGCCACCAACGCCAACGATATCCTGCACCGCACCATCGCCGCCAACGACTTCTCCAAGCAGGAGCTCAAGGCGACCCTGGCGCCCTCCATGGATATCGTGGTGTCGTCCAACTTCGAGCGCTTGCTGTTCGAGGCCTACGAGCGCGACGGTGCCGCCGTGGCTGCGCTGCTCGAGCGCTTCCAGTCCGAGCCGACTGCGCTGGCGGATGCGCCACTGGAGCGGCTGCGGGCGTTGTTCGCCAGCCATAGCGTCGACGATGCCACCATCCTCGAGGTGATCCGCGAGGCGCACCACCGTACCAAGGAGGTGCTCGACCCGCACACCGCCACCGGCTACCGTGCCGCCGAGCGCGCCCGGGCCGATGCCGAGACGCCGATGATCACCCTGGCCACGGCCCACCCGGCCAAGTTTGCCGAGGCGGTGGTCAAGGCGGGCTTCCCCGGTGTGCCGCTGCCGCCGCACATGGACGATCTGCTGGAGCGCGAGGAACGTTACACCGTGCTGCCGGCGGAGCTGGCGAAGGTGCAGGCGTTCGTGGCCGAGAACCGGAGGTAAGCACCTTCGTTGACCGTCGCTGGCTGGCTCGGAGCTATGCCGGCGACAGGTCTTCGAGGAGGCGCTGTGAACCCATCCCTGGGCGCTATATTTGCCATCCATGGCAAATAACCTCCTCTACGACCTGTCACCTGCGCTCCTCGCTTCGAGGCAGCCCGAGCGGTGAACGGTGCCCTGCTCTCCTCGCATCGAGGCAGCCCGAGCGGTGGTAAGTGTCGGCGAAGATAGGCCCGGCGCCACTCGATGCCCATTAGCCGGCCGCAAAACCCGTCATGCAACAGGAGCCACGCTTGGACGCGACCGCGCCGCCCAATCTGCACGCCCGACTCAAGCCGCGGCTGTTGCTGCGCCCACGCAACGAGGCTCTCTACGCCCGCGCGCTCAGCGAGGGGCTGACCGAGCTGCAGGCCCGGGTGCTGGCCGGTCGCCTGACTGACTACGAGGGTGAGTTGGCACCGCTGACTCAGCCCAGCCTGCGCTATCTCGAACATCCGGAGCGCCTGGCCGACGGTCGTCGCGCCGCCGAGCGCATCGCTACCGCCGTGGCCGAAGGCGAGCACATCGGCATCCTCACCGACTACGACGTCGACGGCATCACCTCCCACGTGGTCATTCGGCGTACCCTGGTGGAACTCTTCGGCGTGCCGGAGTCACGCCTGCACAGTCTGATCGGCCATCGTATCCACGACGGCTACGGCATCAGCCTGCCGCTGGTGGAGCGCACGCTCGGGCTCTCGCCGCGGCCGACGCTGGTGATCACCGCCGACTGCGGCAGCTCCGACGAGCCGCGCATCGCCCGGCTCAAGGCGGAAGGCATCGACGTGGTGGTGAGCGACCATCACGCCCTGCCGGTGGAAGGGCCGCCGCCCTCGGCTCATGCCGTGGTCAACCCGACCCGCGACGACTGCCAGTACCCCGACCGCACCATTGCCGGCTGCATGGTGGCCTGGCTGGTGATGTCGCTGACGCGCAGCGTGCTGGTGGAGTGGGGCGTGATCCCCGAGGCCACGCCCAAACTCTCCGCCTGGCTCTCCTACGTGGCGCTGGGCACCGTGGCCGACTGCGTGTCGCTGGGCGCGAGCCCGGCCAATCGCGCCGTGGTCAGCCATGGCCTGACGCTGATCAACCGCATGGAGGCCGCCTGCTGGCGTGCCATGGCCGCCCGCCTGGGCGAGGACAGCGTGCCGTTCTCCGCCGAGACGCTGGCCTTCCAGATGGGGCCGCGCATCAATGCCCGCTCACGTCTCGACGATCCCTACGCGGCGCTGCACTTCATGCTGGCAGGAGACGATGCCACGGCGATACGCCACCTGCAGACGCTGGACGACGACAATCAGTCGCGCAAGACGATCGAGGCGGAAATGGTCGAAGAGGCCCGCGCCCTGGCCCTGCCTCAGCTCGAGGCCGACCGGCCGGCGCTGATCGTCCACCTCGAAAGCGGCCATCCCGGGGTGCAGGGCATCGTCGCCTCGCGCCTGGTGCAGGCCTTCGGCCGGCCGGCGCTGGTGCTCACGCCGGCGGCGGCGCCTGGCATGCTCACCGGCTCGGGGCGCTCCATCGAGGCGCTGCACCTGCGCAATGCGCTGCAGCGCGCCCATGAACTGGCCCCCGAGGCGCTGCCGCGCTTCGGCGGGCATCGCGGCGCAGCCGGGGTCGGCGTGCCGGTGGAGCAGCTGGAAACGTTCCGGTCAGCCCTGCTGCAAGCGGTGAGCGAGCAGTTGGGAGAGGCCGAGCTGTTCCCTCATGTCTTCACCGACGGGGCACTTGCCCCCGACCAGCTACGACTGACCACCCTGCTCGAGCTCGAGGCGCTGGGCCCCTACGGGCGCGAGTTCGACGCGCCGCTGTTCGATGGGGAGTTCCTGATCGAGTCGATACGTGCCGTGGGCGCCGAGGGCAATCACCTCTCGATGCATCTCTCATCGGGTGCGACGAGTCTCAAGGCGATCTGGTTTCGCGCTCTAACGCCAGGAGAACTGCCCGTCTTCGGCCTGGGCGATCGGTTGCGCTGCGCCTATCGGCTCAATCGCAATCGCTGGCGGGGCCAGGAGTCGCTGCAGCTGATGATCGAGTATGCCGAGCCGCTCCGCCATCCCAAGGAAACGTGAATGGATCCGCAAGATCTTCCCACCGATCCCCATCGTCCCTACGAGGACGTGATGGCGATGCTGGTGGGCACGCTGTTCGTCGCCCTCGGCGTCAGCTTCTATACCCAGGCGCTGCTGCTCACCGGCAGTACCGCCGGCATGGCCTTCTTGATGCAGTACGCCACCGGCTGGCGCTTCGGGGTGTGGTTCTTCCTCATCAACCTACCGTTCTACTACTTGGCGGTGAAGCGCATGGGTTGGTCGTTCACCCTGCGCACCTTCGTCGCCATCGCTCTGGTGTCGCTGTTCTCCGAGCTCACCGGCAAGTGGGTCGTTTTCGACAGCCTCAATCCGCTCTACGCCTCGCTGATGGGCGGCAGCCTGATCGGCATCGGCATGCTGGTACTGTTCCGCCACCGTACCAGCCTCGGCGGCATCAACATCCTGGCGCTCTATCTCCAGGCGCGCTACGGCCTGCGTGCCGGCTACGTGCAGCTCGGTATCGACGGGCTGATCATGCTCATCGCCTTCTTGGTACTGCCGGCCGACAGGGTAGCGCTCTCGGTGCTGGGCGCGGTGGCACTCAACCTGATCATTGCCCTGAATCACAAGCCCGGTCGCTATATGGGCGTGAGCTAAAAAGCGGCTTCGCTCGCCGATTTTTCGGTGGGTATCGCTCTTGTCAGTAATTCGGCCAGACGCCCGGCGTAGCCAACTCGATGAGGTGCCCGTCGGGATCGCGGAAGTAGAGACTCTCGCCACCGCGGGGCCAGTGGGTGCGCCCTTCGATGGCCACGCCATGGTCATCCAACTGGCGCTCCCAGGCGGCTAGCTCCTCGATGGCGAAGGCGAGATGCACCCGCCCTTTGCCGTCATGGGGCGGAATGGTGCCCATCTCGTTGGGCAGTACCACGGTTTGCAGCGTCTCGCCTTGCAGGAACAGCAGTAGCACCGAGCCTGCACCGGCATCGTAAGCGGTGAATCGATGGTCGGCGTTGAAGGGCACAAGGCCCATCACGCCTTCGAAGAAGACCCGCGCCCGGTCCATGTCGTCGACGTAGAGCGCGGTCTCCAGTACGCCGTTGAGCTTGGGCATGGCCATCACTCCCTCTGGCATATGCTTTCAGCTTAGCAGGTGCTGTCGACCGTCCGGCTTAGCGGCGCCACCAGAACCACCACACGATAAGAGCGATCAGCGCCAGGCCGGCGAGGTTGACGATCCAGCTCATGGCAGCATCTCCTCTGTTCGTGCCGGTGCTGCCTGACGCCCGGAGCGGATATCGCCACGGGTCTTGAGCAGCCGCAGCCGGTTGGCATTGCTGACTACCGTGATCGAGGAGAGCGACATGGCCGCCCCGGCGATCATGGGTGAGAGCAGCATGCCGGTGAAGGGGTAGAGCACCCCGGCAGCGATGGGAATGCACACCACGTTGTAGCCGAAGGCGCCCACCAAGTTCTGCTTGATGTTGCGCAGGGTCATGCGGCTGATCTCGATGGCATCGGCGATGCCATGCAAGGAGCTGCGCATCAACGTGATGCCGGCGCTCTCGATAGCCACGTCGGTGCCCTGGCCGATGGCGAAGCCGACATTGGCCCGGGCCAGCGCCGGGGCGTCGTTGATGCCGTCGCCGACCATGCCGACCACCTCGCCGGCCTGCTGCAGACGCTCGATCTCGGCGTGCTTGTCCTCGGGTAACAGCCCGGCGCGGAAGTCGTCGATGCCCACTTCGCGGGCGATGGCCGCAGCGGTATGCTCGTTATCCCCGGTGAGCATCACCACCCTGAGGCCGTCGGCCTGCAGTCGCTTGACCGCCGCCACGGTGTCGGCCCGCAGCGGGTCGCTGATGCCGAACAGCGCAGCAAGCCTGCCCGCCACGGCGAGATAGACCACAGTGCGTGCCATGCGCTCCAGTTCGCCGGCAAACTCATTGCCAGCGGAGAGGTCGATACCGGCCTCGCGTAGCAGCCGGGCATTGCCCAGCAGCAGCGCTTCTCCATCAGGCCCCGTAGCCTTGACCCCGCCGCCGGTGACGCTGTCGAAGCCGCTGATGTCGGCGGCCTCGGCGCCGGCCTGCTCGGCGTGGTTCAACAGAGCGGCTGCCAGGGGGTGCTCGGAGCCGCGCTCCAGTGCCGCCACCAGTCCCAACAGCTTCGCCTCATCGTCAGTGCTTCTTTCGCCGGGGAAAAAGTGCGCCTCGGTAACCCGCGGCTTGCCCTCGGTCAGGGTGCCGGTCTTGTCCACCACCAGGGTGGTGAGGCGGCTGGCGGTCTGCAGCGCTTGGCCGTTTCTCACCAGTACGCCGTGCTCGGCGGCCTTGCCCACGCCGATCATGGTCGAGATGGGCGTGGCCAGCCCCAGGGCGCAGGGGCAGGCGATGATCAACACTGTGGTGGCGGTGACCAGCATGTGGATCAGCCGCGGCTCGGCACCGAAGTTGAACCAGGCCAGTGCCGTGATTACGGCGATGATCATCACCGCAGGCACGAAAATGCTCGATACCTTGTCGGCCAGCTCGCCGATGGGCGGACGCGAGTTCTGGGCCAGGGCCACCTGTTCGGTGATCTGACCCAGGCGCGTGTCGCTCCCCACGCGGGTGGCGCGATAGACCAGGCCGCCGCGACCGTTCACCGTGCCGGCGCTGACCTCGTCGCCTTCGCCCTTGGCCACCGGTAGTGGCTCGCCGGTGAGCATCGACTCGTCGATATGACTGCTACCACTGCTCACCACGCCATCCACCGGCAAGCGTTCGCCGGGGCGCACGCGAATGTGGTCGCCTTCGCGTACCGCTTCGATGGGCAGCTCGCGCTCGTCGTTGCCGCGGATGACCCGCGCCGTACGGCTCTGCAGGTCGAGCAGGCGCTTGAGCGCCTCGCTGGTGCGCCCGCGGGCGCGCAGCTCCAGGGCGTTGCCCAGCAGCACCAGGCCGATGATCATCGCCGAGGCTTCGAAGTAGATGCCGTGGGCCACCGCCGGCAGCCAAGGGGCGAAGGCCACCACCGCCATGGAGTAGAGCCAGGCGGTGCCGGTCCCCATGGCGATCAGGGTGTCCATGTTGGCCTGATGGTGCTTGAAGTTCTTCCAGGCGTTGACGAAGAAGTGGCGGCCGGGGCCCACCAGTATCGCCAGCGTCAGCAGGCCGATCACCAGCCAGTAGAGCCGCCCCATGCCCATCGGGTGAGGATGGTAGACGAACATGCTGGCCATCAGCGGTACCGCCAGTGCCAGCGACCAGAAGCTTCCACGCAGGCGGCGCCGATAGGTCTCGGCATCCTTGGCGGTGCGGGCTTCCTCGGCCTGGCGCAGGTCGACGATGGGTTCGGCGTCGTAGCCCGCGGCCTGCACGGCCTTCACCAGTGCCTCGGCATCGATACGACCGTGCACCTGGGCCACGCGGGTGCCGAAGTTCACCGATGCCGTGGCCACGCCCGGGGTGCGCTCCAGCGCCTGCTGCACGCTCTTCACGCAGCTGGCGCAGGTCATGCCCGAGATCGCCAGACGGTAGGTCGTGCCGCCTTCGCGGCGGGGGGCGTTGACGCTATCGGCCAGCGGCGTGGCAGGCTCGGCTACCGGCCGTTCGTTGGCAGCCGCGCCAGCATCGCTGGCAGACCCGGCCTGGGGCGGGTAACCGGCCTGGGCCAGCGCGTCGTCGAGTCGTTCGGCATCCAGGGTGGAATTCACCACCAGACGCTTCTCGGCGGGAAAGCCGGTGACCTCGGCCTCGGGGTCGAGAGCCTGGATCGCCTCGCGCATGCGCTTCACGCAGTTCTGGCAGTTCATGCCCGGTACGCTGCGCTCGAGATGGAACTGACTCATGTTCATAGTTCCTCGCCGACTCGGGAGCAATGGGAGTGCGTCGCCTCGGGAAAGCTTTCGATCAGGCGGCACAGGCTGTGGCCGTCGGGGGTGCCGTCGGGCATCTCGGCCCAGGCGTCGAGTGCCTGCTCCATGCGCGAGGCCAGCGCTTCCAGCTCGCGGATGCGGGCACGGATCTGCGGCAGCCGGCTGGCCAGCAGGTCGCGCACCATGGGGCAGGGCGAGTCGCCCTGATCGGCATGGGCCAGGATGTTGCCGATCTCGGCTACGCTGAAGCCCAGTGTGCGGGCACGCTGGATGAAGCGCAGCCGTTCGAGATCGGCCTGGTCGAACAGCTGATAGCCGTTGTCGGGGTCGCGCTGGGGATGCAGCAGGCCTTCCCGTGTGTAGTGACGCACCGTCTCGGCGGTGACCTCGGCCCGCCGGGCCAGTTCGCTGACTTTCATGATGGATCTCCTGGCAGATAGGGACCATGTCAGCAGTGTAAAACCTTTGGGTAACACAAAGGTCAAGCGTGCACGCAGCGCCTCGAGAGGTGGGCTTGCTGCAACGCACAAAGGAAAAGTTCAATGGTTTACGCTAAAACTCAACTAAAGTATTACGCCATATGGCATTAAAACGAACGTTTGGCCTTGAATCGAACGGATGTTTGGCGAAAACTGGCTTGGTAGGGCACCGCTCCGCTGAGGACGGAACAATAACCAGCGCCAGCTCGTATCTGGAAGAGGACGTCGAGACATGCAGAACAAGTTCAACAGGATTACTTGGGCCGTGGCCATCGCCGCTGCCGCCTTCGCCAGCCAGGCCAACGCCGGCGGTTACCAGATCAACGAGCAAAGCGTCAGCGGCCAGGGCTATGGCCATGCCGGACGGAGCTCCAACGTCAACGATGCCACCATCGTCTTCGGCAACCCGGCGGGCATGTCGTTCCTCGACCGTGCCCAGCTCACCGCCGGTGGTACTTACCTGAACGTTAACAGCCGCATTCGCAACGCACGGTCGGACTCCTCGATTGATGGGGCAGCTGCAGGGCTCCCGGTGGCTCCAGGTGATGTACAGGTGCCGTTGGGCCCGATTGATGGCACCAATGATGGCGATATGGTCCCGGGAACCCTGATCCCCTTTGCTTTTTATGCCCATCCAGTCAATGAGCGGTTGGCCTTTGGCTTCGGTGTTTATGCTCCTTTCGGTTCCAAAACCGAGTATGAAGATACGTTCGAGGGGCGAAATTTTGGCAACTATACTGAGGTGAGGGTCATAAGTGCTCAACCTACGGTATCTTATCGGTTCAACGACCAGTGGTCGGTCGGCGTGGGTGTTACTTACAATCGCGTTGACGGCGAATTGGCAACCAGGATTCCTGGCACTCTTTTAGGTCGCCCCGGTGGACCAGACGGAGAGGTTCGGGTTGAAGGTGACGATGAGGCTTACGGTTATAATATCGGGGTGATGTATCAGCCGGTCCCTGAGACGACGTTTGGTCTGACTTACCGCTCAAAGGTTTCCTATACCTTGGAAGGCTCGTCTCGAGCGTCAGGTGGTGCTGAGGCATTGATTCCAAACCAGAATGCTTCTCTTGAGTTGACCACGCCAGAAACGGTCAACTTTTCTGTCACCCAGCAAATGTCAGATAGATTGAAGCTGATGCTCGGAGCCTCTTGGGCGCGCTGGAGCCGTTTCGAAGAGATCCGCATCGATGGTAGTCTCAACCCGGACCCCATTACCCAGGAGACTCAGAACTACTCCAATGCCTGGGCCTTTGGCGTTGGTGGTGAGTATCAGCTCAACCGGCAGCTGGCGCTTCGTGCCGGCGTCACTATAGACAATACACCAACCAGCGATGAGTTCCGCAGCGTGCGTATCCCATCTGATGATCGACGCATTTTCTCGATCGGTGCTGGCTGGAGTCCGACTGAAGATATTACCCTGGACTTCGCCTACTCATATCTGACCGAGCGTGGTACCACCATCGACAGGCAAAGAACGTTAGGGCCAATGGAGTTGGATTATGCTGCCGATTACAAAAACGAGGCCCACGGCTTCGGCGCTCAGCTGACCTATCGCTTCTGAGTCAGTCAAACGCTTGATGTGAGTCAGGCATTCGTTCAAGGCCCGGCAGCTGATGAGCTGCCGGGCCTTGTGCGCAGGGGCTGAGATTTTGAGGGCTAGTCTGGGATTGGCCTGCCGGTCGGCAAGGATGCGCCCCTGCGCCGAGTTCGCTACAATAAGCGCCTTTTCCGCGCCGTCCGCCCAGGGTTCGTATCCTTCGGCGGCGTCGTTACTCCCTAGCGAATCAGGCGAGCGAGCCCCATGCTGGAAACCAACCCCATTCACAACCTCATCAAGGACCTGGCCGAACGGACAGACGTCCTGAGGGGGTATCTTTGACTATGCCGAACGCAAGGATCGGCTAGAGGAAGTCTCCCGCGAGCTGGAAGACCCGAACGTCTGGAACGACCCCGAGTACGCCCAGAAGCTGGGCAAGGAGCGCGCCGCGCTGGAGCTGGTGGTCGAGACCATCGACGAGCTGGACCAGGGGCTGGCGGACAGCCGCGACCTGCTCGAGCTGGCCGAGATGGAGGAGGACGAGGACACCGTCGCCGAAGTTCGCAAGGAGCTCGACGGCCTGCAGGCGAGCCTAGAGAAACTCGAGTTCCGACGCATGTTCTCCGGTGAGATGGACGCCAACAACGCCTACCTCGACATCCAGGCCGGCTCCGGTGGCACCGAAGCCCAGGATTGGGCCAACATGCTGCTGCGCATGTACCTGCGCTGGTGCGAGCACCACGGCTTCAAGGCCGAGATCACCGAGCTTTCCGCCGGTGAGGTGGCGGGTATCAAGTCGGCCACGATTCACGTGCAGGGCGACCACGCCTTCGGCTGGCTGCGTACCGAGACCGGCGTGCACCGTCTGGTGCGCAAGAGCCCGTTCGACTCCGGTGGCCGTCGCCACACCTCGTTCGCCTCGGTGTTCCTGTCGCCGGAGATCGACGACAGCTTCGAGGTCGATATCAATCCGGCGGATCTGCGCGTCGACACCTACCGCTCCAGCGGCGCCGGCGGTCAGCACGTCAACACCACTGACTCCGCGGTGCGTATTACCCACGAGCCCACTGGCATCGTGGTGGCCTGTCAGAGCCAGCGCAGCCAGCACGCCAACCGCGACTTCGCCATGAAGCAGCTCAAGGCGAGGCTGTGGGAGCACGAGATGGAGAAGCGCAATGCCGCCAAGCAGGAGGCGGAAGACTCCAAGGCCGATATCGGCTGGGGCAGCCAGATCCGCTCCTACGTGCTCGACGACCAGCGCATCAAGGACCTGCGGACCGGTGTGCAGACCAGCAACTGCGACCGGGTGCTGGATGGCGATCTGGACGCCTTCATCGAAGCCAGCTTGAAGCAAGGCTTGTAAGCGGCACTAGCGTTTGCCGATACGGTAGAGCCCCTCGATTCGAGGCGTGAAATAACGCGCCTCTCTGGTCGAGGGGCGTCTTGTCTCGGTATCTTTCGAACGGATGAATCCAACAGGTAGCAACATGGCCAACCAGAGCTCCTCCCCGGAAAGCCCCCAGACCGACGAGAACCGTCTGATCGCCGAGCGTCGGGCCAAGCTGGCGGCACGCCGCGAGCGCGCCGCCGCCACCGGTGGCAGCGCCTTCCCCAACGACTTCCGCCGCGACAGCCTGGCGGCCGAGCTGATCGATGAGCTGGGCGAGAAGGACAAGGCCGAGCTGGAGGCGCTCGGCCGTCCGGCTGCGGTGGCCGGGCGCATCATGCGCAAGCGCGGCCCCTTCCTGGTGATCCAGGACCCCAGCGCCACGATTCAGCTCTACGTCGACAAGCAGGGCCTGCCGGAAGAGGTGCTCGAGGACATCAAGGGCTGGGACATCGGCGACATCGTCGCGGCCCGCGGCCCGGTGCACAAGTCGGGCAAGGGCGACCTCTACGTGATGATGGAAGAGGCCAAGCTGCTGACCAAGAGCCTGCGCCCGCTGCCGGACAAGTTCCACGGCCTGACCGACATGGAGGCGCGCTACCGCCAGCGCTACGTCGACCTGATCATGAACCCCGACTCGCGCAAGGTGTTCGAGACCCGCGCCGGGGTGATCAGCGCCATGCGTCGCTTCTTCGAGGAGCGCGGCTTCATGGAGGTGGAAACCCCCATGCTGCAGCCGATTCCCGGTGGTGCCACCGCGCGACCCTTCATCACCCACCACAATGCGCTGGACATCGACATGTACCTGCGCATCGCCCCCGAGCTCTACCTCAAGCGCCTGGTGGTGGGCGGCTTCGAGAAGGTGTTCGAGATCAACCGCAACTTCCGCAACGAAGGCCTCTCGACCCGCCACAACCCCGAGTTCACCATGGTCGAGTTCTACCAGGCCCATGCCAACCATCATGACCTGATGGATCTCACCGAAGAGATGCTGCGCACCATCGCGCTCAAGGTGCTGGGCACCACCACGGTGGTCAACACCGTGCGCAATGCCGAGGGGGAAGTGCTCGAGACCTTCGAGTACGACTTCGGCAAGCCACTGAAGCGCATCAGCGTGTTCGACTCGATTCTCGAGTACAACCCGGACATTCACGCCGAGGCGCTGGCCGACGAGGCCGCCGCGCGGCAGATCGCCGAGCGGCTGGACATCGACGTCAAGGACGGCTGGGGCCTGGGCAAGATCCAGATCGAGATCTTCGAGAAGACCGTCGAGCATCGTCTCAAGGACCCGACCTTCATCACCGACTACCCCACCGAGGTGAGTCCGCTGGCGCGACGCAACGACAGCAACCCGTTCGTCACCGAGCGCTTCGAGTTCTTCGTCGGCGGGCGCGAGATCGCCAACGGCTTCTCGGAGCTCAACGACGCCGAGGACCAGGCCGAGCGCTTCCGCGCCCAGGCCGCGGAGAAGGAGGCCGGCGACCTCGAGGCGATGTACTACGACGCCGACTACGTGCGCGCGCTGGAGTACGGCATGCCGCCCACTGCCGGTGAGGGCATCGGCATCGACCGCCTGGTGATGCTGTTCACCGACAGCGCCTCGATCCGGGATGTATTGCTGTTCCCGGCCATGCGTCCTGAAGGGGAATGAAGGGGCTGCGCTTCGGCCAGGCGTTGTTGCTAGGGAATGAGGCGAACACCTGAGCGCCTAGCCTGGCCTTTGCTCGCCTCCTTCCGCTGGGAGCGGTGGCTGAGCAAGGGGCGCCGGGGGGAGGCCGGAGAGGAGGTCTTTTGCCAGGGATGGCAAAAGTAGCGCCCAGGGATGGGTTCACAGCGCCTCCTCGAAGGCCTGCCCCCCGGTAAAGCCCCGGACTTCTCTGTGTCGACCCGGCGGAAGTATTGGTAAGCGGCGGCGCTAGCGCCCATAATGATCACCGTTTCGACGTCGAGGAGACCGCGATGAAACTGCTCAACCGCTCCGCCCTGAGCGTCAGGCCGACCCGGCACTTCGTGGACTGGATCAATGCGCTGGAACCCACCATGGGGGAGGACGACCTCACCCTGGAAGACGTCGAACGTGAAAGCACGGTCTATCTGATTCCCGAAATGGACACCCCGGAGGCCCTGGAGGCCTTCGTGCGGGAGCGCTATCTCGAGATCCTAGAGACCGAGCTGCGCGCCTGGGAAGAGGACGAGCGGCAGTGGCCCGAGGCCCTGGACTGGGCACTGTTCCAGCGTTTCCTGCAAGTCGAGCACAGCTATCTCGCCATCGACCTGGACGACGAAACGGCGCTGGAAATCTCCGAGGTCGACGATTCCCTGTTGCTGGAAACCGACCAGGACTAACCGCCTTTTCTTAAGCATCACGAGAAACCGGCTGCGGCCGGTTTTCTCGTTACGAACTCCGCAGTGATGGAAACCGAATGAGCCGACTCTTTTCGACCCGGCCCGGCGACGATGGCCTGCCGGGTCCCGAGCGACGCCTGGCGCTGCTGGCGCTGATTCTCGGCACGCTGATGGCGGTGGTCGACGTCACCATGGTCAACATCGCGCTGCCGTCGATAGCGCGCGATCTACAGATTTCCGATGCCCGCGCGGTGTGGGTCACCAACCTCTACCAGATCGTCTGCGCCGCCTTCCTGCTGGTATGCGCCTCCTTCAGCGAGATGATCAGCCGCCGGCGCCTCTACGTGGCCGGGCTGTTCCTGTTCGTGTTCGCCTCGCTGGGCGCGGCGCTGTCGCGCAGCCTGGAGTGGCTGCTGCTGTTTCGTGCCCTGCAGGGTCTGGGGGCGGCTGCCACGCTCTCCATCGGGCCGTCGCTCTACCGTTCTATCTTTCCCACCCGGCTGCTGGGCAGCGCGCTGGGGCTCTCGGCACTGGTGGTAGCGGGTGGCTATGCCGCCGGCCCGGCGCTCGGCGGGCTGATTCTCTCGGTGGCCAACTGGCCCTGGCTGTTCGCCCTCCACCTGCCCCTGGGGCTCATCTCGCTATGGCTGGCCTGGCGCGCGCTGCCGCGTGAGAAGGGGCGTCGCGGCGGCTTCGACGGGCGAGGGGCTCTGGGCTCGGTGATCATGCTGGGCAGCTTCTTCCTGGCCATGGACACCCTGGCCCACGGTGCGCCGCTGTGGCAAGCGCTGGCCTGGCTGGCCGTGAGCGTGGTGGTGGGCTGGCTGTTCCTGCGCCGCCAGCGCCGGGCCAGTCATCCGCTGCTGCCCCCGCAGCTGTTCCGCGTGGCACGCTTCCGCCTGGCGGTTTCCGCCTCGGGCCTGGCCTTCGTCGGCCAGGGGCTGGCCTTCGTCGCACTGTCGTTCCTCTATCAGCAGGAGATGGGCTTCTCGCCGCTGCACACCGCCTGGCTGTTCACACCCTGGCCGCTGGCCATCATGCTGGTAGGGCCGCTGGCCGGCCGCCTGGCCGACCGCGTCAATCCCAGCCTCATGGCCAGCACCGGGCTGGTGCTGCTGATGCTGGGGCTGGCCTCGCTGGCGCTGCTGCCCGAGGATGCCGGGTTGCTCGACAGCCTGTGGCGAACGGCGCTGTGCGGCATCGGTTTCGGCCTGTTCCAGCCGCCCAACAACCGCGAGATGATGACCAGCGCGCCGCGCGAGCTCAGCACCAGTGCCTCGGGAGTGCTCAGCACTACGCGCACCGTGGGGCAGTCTCTCGGCGTGGCCCTGGTAGGCGCCTTCATGGCCGCCAGCGCGCCGGTGCAGATCACGCTATGGGTCGGCTGTCTGGCCTGTCTGCTGGCGCTCGGTGCCAGCCTGGCACGGATGCCGCTTGCCGGTCAGGCGCTGTCGCAGGTGAAGTCGCCGGACAAGCGAGTACAATGACCCCATGTTTCATCATCGAGGAGCCACCATGAGCATTCAGGCCGTCATCGAAGAGAAGCTGCAGGCCCTCGAGCCCACCCACGTAGCGGTGGAGAACGAGAGCCATCGACA
This sequence comes from Halomonas sp. MCCC 1A11062, assembly GCF_021404355.1. NCBI lineage: Bacteria > Pseudomonadati > Pseudomonadota > Gammaproteobacteria > Oceanospirillales > Halomonadaceae > Halomonas > Halomonas sp. MCCC 1A11062. The sequence continues at coordinate 180,948 of NZ_JABFTW010000007.1, read as the reverse complement.
TGCCGTTCCGGCCAATTCGGAGACTCACTTCAAGGTCACGGTGGTGTCCGAGCACTTTCAGGGCTTGATGCCGGTGAAGCGCCATCAGCGCCTCTATGCGCTGTTGGCCGATGAGCTGGCAGGGCCGGTACACGCCCTGGCGCTGCACCTCTACACGCCCCAGGAGTGGGCGTCCCGCGGTGCGGCGCGGCCCGACTCCCCCAACTGCCGCGGCGCCGGCAAGTGACCACCGAACCGCAGCGCCTCCAATATCTGGAGGCGATGGGGCTGACCGCCTGGGTGGCGCGCTACCAGCTGCCCAATGCCCGGCCGACCGAAGCCTGCGAGTGGACGCTGCCCGAGCGGGCGGTGCCCGCGCCGCCCGCTGAGCGGCTGCATGCGCTGCTGGACGAAGCCGAGGCTGCGCCCCGTCAGGCGCCACCGGCGTCGACGGCAGGCGAAAGTGCACGCCCCAGGCCGCCCCGTCGTGCCCGGCAGCTGCTGGGTATCGAGCCCGAAGGCGAGACACCTGAGACAGACACTGCCCCGCTCGGCGTGAAAACGGCGAACGCCGATGCACCCAGCCCGGAGACGAGCCCGGAGACGACGCCCACGATGCCACGGCAGGCGCAGGAGCCACTGCGCTTCACCCTGCAACTGGCCTGCCTGGCCGGACGCTGGCTGGTGTTCTTGCCGCAGCCGTCGGCGCCGGATGCCGCCCAGAGCGAGCTGCTGAGCAATGCGCTGAAGGCCGCCGGGATCGACGTTCCCGTGCCGCTGGTCTTCGAGACCTTTCGCTGGCCGCCCATGGAGAACCTGCCGGTCGAGGCCCCCCTGGAAGAGGCGCGGGAAGGACTTGCTGCTTTCATTGACGGCAGCACGCAGAGGCGCGGATGGTCGCCCGAGCGGGTGCTGATCTTCGGCCGTGACGAGACCCTCATGCGGCTGCTGGAGACGAGTGAAGGCGAAGGCCGGGTCGAGCCGCTGGGTCTGCCCGGCTGGCAGGGGCCCGGCCTGGATGAGCTGGAGCAGAGCGCCGCGGCCAAGCGTTCGCTGTGGCCCACGCTGCTGGCGTGGCGGCAGGCCTGGTCGGTGAAGGACGCCGAGGCCGATGACTGAAGGCGAGGTGCGGTGCCTCTCGCTTGGCGATCTGGAGCGGCTGGCGGCACTGGAACGGCAGCAGCCTCGTCACTGGTCCGCTGGCCAGCTGCAGGCCGCGCTTGAGGATCGCGACTGCTGCGTGTTGGGTATCGAGGTCGAGTCGGCGCTCATCGGCCACGCCGTGGTGGCCCGGCTGCCTTTCGAGGCCGAACTGCAGGCCATGCTGGTCGCACCCGCCATGCGCCGCCGCGGTCTGGCGGCGGCGCTGCTGGAAGCGGTGGTGGAGCAGTGTCGGCGCTGGGGTAGCGAGAGGCTGTTGCTCGAAGTGCGGGCGGGTAATGTGGCGGCCATCGCGCTCTATCGGCGTGCCGGCTTCAGCGAAGATGGCCGGCGGCGCGGCTATTACCCGCCCTTGGACGAAGCAGCCGACGCGGCGCGAGAAGATGCCTTGCTAATGTCGCGCCGCTTGTAAGAGAAGTCAGGTTTCAGCTGCGCTCGGTTTCCACTTCGTCGAACTTGCCCAGCAGGGCGGTCAGACGGCGCTCCCACTCTTCGCGCTCCTGCTTCAGCCGGCTGTTTTCCTCGCGCAGCTCCTCTGCCTCCATTTTCAGCAATTCCAGGGCCTCGACGGCACTGGCCACTTTCTGTTCGAGCCGGTTGAAGAGTTCGGTGCTCATCGTGTTCTCCTGAAATAGGTCCTGGCGGGGCGGGCCCTTGCCCGCACTGAATCCGTTGCGCAGCGTAACGCCGAGGGCCGAGGCTCGGCAAGCGTAGCCGAACGGCGACGCAGGTCCTCAGGCGCCGGGCTTCGCCTGGCGTCGGTAGAGCCGGCCGGTGCTGTCGCCGGCGCGTACTTCGCGATGCAGCGCCCAGCTCTCGGGGACCTCGATGTCGAGGCCCGTTTCGGCCTCCAGATAGATCCACGCATCCGCCATGAGCCAGCCCTGCTCCAGCCGTTCAACGCAGGGGGGCGCCAGGCCTTGGCGGAAGGGCGGGTCGAGAAAGACCAGCGAGAAGGGGCCGAGGCCGGTCGGGCCGGCGGCGAGCAGCTCGAGGGCATCGGCGCACCGCACCGTGCCTCGTTCGCCGACGCCCAGGGTTTGCAGGTTGTCGCCGAGGGCCTGGGCAACCCGGGCGTCACGCTCGACGAACAGCGCCTCGGACGCGCCGCGGGAGAGTGCCTCCAGGCCCAGTGCGCCGGTACCGGCGAACAGGTCCAGTACCCGTGCTCCCGGGGTGGCGGCCGTCAACCAGTTGAACAGCGTCTCCCGCACCCGGTCGGGGGTGGGACGCAGCCCGGGGCTGTCGAGCACCGGCAGTAGCCGGCGACGAAACTCGCCGCCGATGATGCGCAGGCGTCCGCCGCCCTTGGGCGAGTGGGCGCCGGAGCGGGGGTGGGGGCGGGTAGGAGTGTGGCGTCGGGTCATGAGGGCGAATTGTACCCGTCGCCTTGTCCACAGTCATGATGCGCGGTGTTAGGATGTAGCGATCATTCACCCGTGAGGCTGAATTCCCCCATGTTCGGTTTTTTCAAGCGCAAGAAGCAGCAGGAACAGCAGCAGGAAGAGCAGCAGGATCGGCGACCGACGCAGCCCGAAGAAGAGGAAGCGGGCGAGGGACAAACCGCCGAGGAAGCGCCAACAGACGCCACGGCTGACGAGACGGTCAGCCAGGCGGCGCCCGCCGAGCCGGACGTGGTCGATGCCCCGCGCGTCGAGGAGCGTGCCATGGCCGGCCCCGCGGCGGACGAGGCGCACGAGCGCACCGAGGCGTTCGACGAGCTCGACCGGGAAGAGGAGAACGAGGTGCTGCGCGCTGAGGCGCTGGCTCCCGAACCCGAACCTGAGCCTGAGCCCGAGCCCGAGCCGGCACCTCAAACGACAGCTGGGCCTGAGCCGGAACCTCAGCCTGAGCCCGAACCGGAGCCCGTGCGCACGCCGCTGCAGGAGAAGCCGGTGGCCGAGAAGCAGGGCTGGTTCGCGCGCATTCGTTCCGGCCTGGGCAAGACCCGCGCCAACCTCACCGAGGGCATCGCCGGGCTGTTCCTGGGCAAGAAGCAGATCGACGACGAGCTGATCGAGGATCTCGAGACACAGCTGTTGATGGCCGACGTGGGCATCGAGGCCACCACCGAGATCATCGACCGCCTGACCGAGCGCGTCTCGCGCAAGGAGCTCAAGGACCCCCAGGCGCTCTATCGTGCCCTGCAGGACGAGCTCGCCACGATGCTCGATGCCGTGGCCAAGCCGCTGGCGCTGCCGGCCAAGGGCGAAGGCCCCTTCGTGATCCTGGTGGTGGGTGTGAACGGGGTGGGCAAGACCACCACCATCGGCAAGCTGACCCAGCGCTTTCAGCGCGAGGGGCGCAGCGTGATGCTGGCCGCCGGCGACACCTTCCGTGCTGCGGCGGTGGAGCAGCTCAAAGTGTGGGGCGAGCGCAACAAGGTGCCGGTGATCGCCCAGCACACCGGTGCCGACAGCGCCTCGGTGATCTACGACGCCGTGGCTGCGGCCAAGGCGCGCAAGATCGACGTGCTGATTGCCGATACCGCCGGCCGGCTGCACAACAAGGGGCATCTCATGGAGGAGCTCAAGAAGGTGCACCGGGTGATGGGCAAGCTCGACGATACCGCTCCCCACGAGGTGATGCTGGTGCTCGACGCCGGCACCGGCCAGAACGCGCTTTCCCAGGCCAGTACCTTCAACGAGGCGGTGCCGGTCACCGGCATCACCCTGACCAAGCTCGACGGCACCGCCAAGGGCGGCATCATCTTCGCCCTGGCCAAGCAGCTCGGTACGCCGATCCGCTTCATCGGCGTGGGTGAAAGCCTGGATGACCTGCGTCCCTTCGAGGCCCGCGACTTCGTCGACGCGCTCTTCGATCAGGGCGATGAGGGAGCCGCCGCCTCGTCATGATCCTTTTCGAGCATGTGGGGAAGCGCTACGGCGGACGTTTCGAGGCGCTGGCCAATATCGATTTTCGCGTAGAGCGCGGCGAGATGGTCTTTCTCACCGGCCATTCGGGCGCCGGCAAGAGCTCGCTGCTGCGCCTCATCATGCTGCTCGAGCGGCCGACCCGCGGCCGGGTGCTGGTTGCCGGTCACGACATCGGCCGTCTGCATCCCAGCCAGGTGCCGTTCTATCGCCGCCAGATCGGCGTGGTGTTCCAGGATCACCAACTGCTGCACGACCGCTCCATCTTCCACAACGTGGCGCTGCCGCTGGAGATCCGTGGCTTCGAGCCGCGCGAGGCGGCGCGGCGAGTGCGGGCGGCGCTGGACAAGGTGGGCCTGCTGCATCGCGAGAAGGCGCTGCCCATCGAGCTTTCCGGCGGTGAGCAGCAGCGCGTGGGCATCGCCCGGGCGGTGGTCTGCAAGCCTTCACTGCTGCTGGCCGACGAGCCTACCGGCAACCTCGACCCGCAGCTCTCGGCCGACATCATGGCACTATTCGAGGACTTCAATCGTATCGGCACCACGGTGATGATCGCCAGCCACGACCTGGCGCTGATCGCCCGCCTGCGGCATCGCGTGCTGCGCCTGCGTGAAGGCCGCCTGGTGGCCGACGAGGAGGCCGCATGAGCCCTCAGCCGCGAGAAGGCGGTGCGAGCCGCCGCCAGCCGCCTGCGCCGCCGCGCGGCGCCCGTACCCAGCGCACCCGCTCCTCGAGCCGCTTCCGCGGCTGGCTGCGTCACCATCGCGCCATGTGCCTCGACAGCGCCCGGCGCCTGCTGCGTGCTCCCATCGGCAGTCTGCTGACCATGCTGGCCATCGCCATTGCCCTGGTGCTGCCGGCGGCGCTGTGGCTGGCGCTGGACAGCGCGCGTCTGCTCGATGCCGAGCTGGAGGAGAGCGCTACCTTGACCGTCTACCTCGAGCATCAGGTCGACGAGGGCCAGGCCGGGCGCATCGACGAGGCGGTGGAAGCCCACGAGGGGGTATCGCGTACCCGGCTGATCAGCGCCGCCGAGGGCATGGCCGAGTTTCAGCAGGCGCTGGGACTGGCCGACGCCCTGGGCCGGCTCGAGGACAACCCGCTGCCGGCCAGTATCGTGGTGGTGCCGGTGGACCCGGCTCCCGAGGCCGTGCGGCAACTGGCCGGAGAGCTCGAGGCGCTGAGTGGCGTCGACGAAGTGCGCCTCGACCTGGCCTGGCTCGAGAGGCTGCGCCACTTGGCCGAGCTGGGCAGCCGCCTGGCGCTGGCGCTGGCGGTGCTGTTCGGCCTGGGCGTGCTGCTGGTGGTGGGCAACACCATTCGCCTGGCGGTGGAGAGCCGTCGCCAGGAGATCGAGGTGGTGATGCTGATCGGCGCCACCCACGGCTTCGTGCGCCGGCCGTTTCTCTACAGCGGGGCCTGGTACGGCCTCGGCGGAGGTCTGCTCGCCTGGGGGCTGCTGGCGCTGGGCAATCAGTGGCTGGCGCTGCCGGTCAGTGCGCTGGCAGCCAGCTACGGCGCCACCTTCACGCTGCCGCAGTTGGGGCCGGAGGGCTCGGCAACGCTGCTGTTGTGCAGTACACTACTGGGCTGGCTGGGTGCCTGGATCGCCGTGAGCCGCCACCTCGCGGAGGTTCGGCCGCGGTAAAGAGCAGAGGTTCGGCCGCGATAGAGCAGAGGTTCGGTCGCGGTAAAAGGCCGCAGGGCCGAGGCCGCGCTAGCGACCGCGCCCAGCATCTGCCACGCTGTCGGCAGACAAGGGAACGTTATCGGCTTTTGCCCGTCTAAACGGGCGATTGAAGCGTATATTAGGTTTTCAAGGAGACAACCTGCAATGAGCACCAGTCTTCTGCCGGTGGGTCACCTCTCTCCGGGACATGACCTGAACGGGTACATCCAGGCGGTCAACGGCATTCCCATGCTCACCGCCGAGGAAGAGCGCGAGCTGGCCTTCCGCCTTCACGACGAAGGCGATCTGGAGGCGGCGCGTCGTCTGGTGTTGTCGCATCTGCGTTTCGTGGTGCACATCGCCCGCAGCTACTCCGGCTACGGTCTGCCTCAGGCCGACCTGATCCAGGAGGGCAACGTGGGCCTGATGAAGGCCGTCAAGCGCTTCGACCCCAATCAGGGCGTGCGCCTGGTTTCCTTCGCCGTGCACTGGATCAAGGCCGAGATTCACGAGTTCGTGCTGCGCAACTGGCGCATCGTCAAGATCGCCACCACCAAGGCCCAGCGCAAGCTGTTCTTCAACCTGCGCAGCGCCAAGAAGCGCCTGGCCTGGCTCAACAACGACGAAGTCGACGCGATCGCCCGCGACCTCGACGTAAAGCCCGAGGTGGTGCGCGAGATGGAAGGTCGCCTGGCGGCCCACGATGCCGGCTTCGACGCCTCGCCCAGCGAGGACGAGGATTCCGCCTATCAGGCGCCGGTGCATTACCTCGACGATGACGGCTCCGATCCTGCCGTGCAGCTCGAGGACAGCGACTGGGAAGACGACGCCAACCGGCGTCTGAAGATGGCGCTGGAGGCGCTGGACGAGCGCTCGCGGGATATTCTGCAGCAGCGCTGGCTGGCCGACGACAAGGCCACCCTGCATGAATTGGCCGATGTCTACGGCGTCTCCGCCGAGCGTATTCGCCAGCTCGAGAAGAACGCCATGAAGAAGATCCGCCAGCAGTTGGGCGACACCCTGGCCGCCTGACGCGGTGGCCTGCTTCCAGCGAACTCTGCTGAGGACATGAACAGCGAAGCCCCGACCAGTGGTCGGGGCTTTGTCGTAGGTGTGGCCTAGTCGTTGGTGCGGCCTGGTCGTTGGCGTGGCCTAGGCGCTCTGGGTAAGCGGTTCGCGCATCAACTGCGCCGAGAGCAGCGCCCACTGGTCGTCCCAGTGCTCGGTGGGTCGGCGCTGGAAGTCGCTGCGCACGTACTGCGAGATGCGCCCCTCGGCTACGGCGATCAACAGGTTGGCGGTGGCCGATACCGGCAGCACGGTACGTCGTCTTTCGCGCAGTTCGGCCTCGCGCAGCACCTGCTTGAGCTGGGTCTCCACGCGCTCGAAAAGCTGGTGAATGCGCAGTCGTAGCCGGGCGGTCTCGCCGGTCAGGACGTCGCCTTCCAGCAGGCGCGAGAGCCCCGGGTTCTTCTCGGCAAAGGCCAGAAGCAGGGTGAGGATCTGGCCGCAGCGCGGTACCGCCTCGTGCACTTCCTCGAGAATGCGCGAGATACGCTCGAACAGGGTTTCCTCGATGAACGAGATCAGCCCCTCGAACATGCGCGCCTTGCTCGGGAAGTGGCGATAGAGGGCGGCTTCGGAGACGCCCACCTGGCGCGCCAGCGCCGCGATGGTGATGCGTTTGCCGCTGTCTTCTTCCAGCATCAGGGCGAGCGCCTGCAGGATCTGCTCGCGCCGGCTGGTGATCTGTGTAGCCTGCGTCATGTGGGTCTTCTGTTATTCATGGCCGGCGGCGTCCCAGCCCGGCATTGCCGGGCTGGGACGCCGCTCAGGCGTTGTCGTTCCCTTGTCGGTCGGCATCGGTGATCAGGGTGCCGACCCCCGCGTTGGTGAATATCTCCAGCAATGTGGCGTGGGGTACACGCCCGTCGATGATATGGGCGCTGCGTACGCCACCCTTCACGGCATCGAGCGCGCAGCGGATCTTGGGCAGCATACCACCATGGATGGTGCCATCGGCGATCAGGGCGTCAACCTGCGCGGTGGTCAGCCCGGTCAGCACCTCGCCCTTGGCGTTCATCAGGCCGGCCACGTTGGTCAGCAGCATCAGCTTCTCGGCGCCCAGCGCCTCGGCCACCTTGCCTGCCACCAGGTCGGCGTTGATGTTGTAGCTGTTGCCCTTGGCATCGACGCCGATGGGCGCGATTACCGGGATGAAGTCGCGCTCGGCGAGCATCTCGATCAGGTCGGTGGAGACGTGCTCCACCTCGCCCACGTGGCCGATGTCGATGATCTCGGGGGCGGTCATCTCCGGCGTCTTGTGCTCGACCTTGAGCTGACGCGCACGGATCTGGGCGCCGTCCTTGCCGGTGAGGCCGATGGCCTTGCCGCCGCACTGGTTGATCAGGTTGACGATCTCCTTGTTGACCAGCCCGCCGAGCACCATCTCCACCACGTCCATGGTCTCCGAGTCGGTGACCCGCATGCCGTTGACGAAGCGCGACTCGATCTTCAGCTTGGCCAGCAGATCGCCGATCTGCGGCCCGCCGCCGTGTACCACCACCGGGTTGATGCCCACCTCCTTCATCAGCACCATGTTGCGTGCGAAGGAGTCGATCAGGGTGTCCTCGGTCATGGCATTGCCGCCGTACTTGACGACCACGGTCTTGCCGGAAAAGCGCTGGATGTAGGGAAGTGCCTCGGAAAGCACTTCCACTACCAGGCGCGGGTCACGAGTCGTTTCGGTCATGGTCCTTCCTTCAATGAACGAAGCGCTGCCGTCAGCTCGGCAGCGTCAGCGCCGGGTCGACCTGTTTCAGGGCGTCGGCAAACCGGTTGCGGATACGTTCGAGCGCCGCATCGCTCTTGCCCTCGAAGCGCAGCACCAGCACCGGGGTGGTGTTGGAGGCGCGGCATAGGCCCCAGCCGTCCTGATAATCGACGCGAATGCCGTCGAGGGTAGTCTTGACGCCATCGTCGCCGAAGTCGCCCTCGCGAGCCAGCTTCTCCACCAACTCGAACTTGTTCTCGTCGGTGACGTGAACGTTGATTTCGGGGGTGCCGATATCCTGCGGATAACGGGCGAAGAAGGCGTCGGCATCCATGCCCTGTGTGGAGAGGTGCTTGGCGAGGATCTCCAGCAGTCGGGCGGCACCGTAGATGCCGTCGTCGAAGCCGTACCAGCGCTCCTTGAAGAAGATGTGGCCGCTCATCTCGCCGGCGAGCAGGGCGCCGGTCTCCTTCATGCGCGCCTTGATCAGCGAGTGGCCGGTGCGCCACATCTCCGGCGTGCCGCCGGCCCGCTCGACCACGCCCGCCAGGTTGCCGGTGCACTTGACGTCGAAGATGACCCGGGCGCCGGGATTGCGCGACAGCATGTCCTCGGCGAAGGCCATCATCAGGTGGTCGGGGTAGATCAGCTTGCCGCTCGGCGTGACCACGCCGAGGCGGTCGCCGTCGCCGTCGAAGGCCAGGCCGATGTCGGCGCCGGTCTCCTTCACTGCGCGGATCACATCCTGCAGATTCTCGAGCTTGCCGGGATCGGGGTGATGGTTGGGGAAGGTGCCGTCGATCTCGGCGAACAGCGGCACCGTTTCGGCGCCGAGCTTCTCGATCAGCTTGGGTCCGAGCTCGCCGGCCACGCCATTGCCGCAGTCGACCACCGCCTTGAGCGGGCGGGCCAGTTCGATGTCGCCGACGATGCGCTCGAGGTAGGCGTCACGCACGTCCTCATGGCGCACGCTGCCCTGGCCCTCGGTCAGATCGCCGGACTCGATACGCCGGTAGAGCGCGGTGATCGCTTCGCCGGAGAGGGTCTCGCCGCCCAGCACGATCTTGAAGCCGTTGTAGTCCGGCGGATTGTGGCTGCCGGTGACCATCACCCCGGAGGCGGTGCCTTCGAGAATGTGCGTGGCGAAGTAGAGCACCGGCGTGGGTACCATGCCGATGTCGATCACGTCGCGGCCGGCGGCGGTCAGACCGCGCATCAGCGCCTCGCTGAGTCGCGGGCCGGAGAGGCGGCCGTCGCGGGCCACCACCACGGTGGACTCGTTGCGCGCCGCGGCTTCCGAGCCGATGGCGCGGCCGATCTTCTCCACGGACGCCTCGGTGAGCGTGTCGTCGACGATGCCGCGAATGTCGTAGGCGCGGAAGATGGAGGCCGGTACGCTGCTGTTGGTGGCTTGGCTCATAACGGTTCCTTGTCGGACAAGTGTGAATTCATGTGCCTGGTTGCGAAGACCCTGCCGCAAGGCCCTCTCCTTGGGCCGTGTGCGGCAGCGTCGTGTCGGTCGTCAGTGGCGCCCCGAGCTGCCGAAGCCGCCTGCGCCACGCAGGCTGGCCTCGAAGTCGTCGACGACTTCCAACTCGGCCTGGACCACCGGCACCAGGACATACTGGGCCAGACGCTCGAAGGGCTCCAGTACGAACGGGGTGTTGCCACGGTTCCAGGCCGAGATCATCAGCTCGCCCTGGTAATCGGAGTCGATCAGTCCTACCAGGTTGCCCAGCACGATACCGTGCTTGTGACCGAGGCCCGAGCGCGGCAGGATCACGCCGGCCAGGCCCGGGTCGCCGATGTGGATGGCGAGTCCGGTGCGCACCAGCTCGCACTGGCCGGGCTCGATGGTCAGCGGCGCGTCGAGCAGGGCGCGCAGATCCATGCCGGCGGAACCCAGGGTGGCATATTGGGGCAGGAAATCGCGCAGACGCTCATCGAGCAGCTTGACCTCGAGGCGCGGCTTTGGGGCTTGGCGGACTGGCTGGGACTCGGACATGGTCGTTCCGTCAGGTTGGCTGAATGTCTGGGTGAATCGCGTTAGTGAACGGGGTGCTCGGCCAGGCGGCTCAGGGCCTGTCTCAGCACGGCCCTGGCGAGTTCGAGCTTGGGCTGCGGCGGCAGGCTCTCGCCGCCTTCGCCCTGGCCGTCGCGCCACATCAGCAGGGCGGCGTTGTCGTCAGCGCCGAAGCCGAGCCCCGCGGTCGAGACGTCGTTGGCCACGATCATGTCGAGCCGCTTGCGCTCGAGCTTGTCGCGGGCATAGGCCTCCAGGTCACGGGTCTCGGCGGCGAAGCCCACCACGAAGGGACGTCCACCTGCAGCGTCGCGTCGGTCGGCCACGGCCGCAATGATATCCGGATTCTTGATCAGCCTGAGCGTCAGGGTCTCCTCCCCCTCACGCTTCTTGATCTTGTGCTCCGCTGCCGTCTCGGCACGATAGTCGGCCACCGCCGCACAGCCGATGAAGATGTCGCACTCGCCGGCCAGTTGTTGGCTCGCCTCGTGCATCTGCAGCGCCGTCTCGACCTCAATGCGGGTCACGCCCGCCGGCGTCGGCAGGCTGACCGGGCCGCTGATCAGGCTGACCTTGGCGCCGAGCTCCGCAGCAGCGGCGGCCAGGGCGAAGCCCATCTTTCCTGAGCTGTGGTTGGAGAGATAGCGCACCGGGTCCAGCGGCTCGCGGGTGGGGCCGGCGGTGATCACAATATGCAGCCCCTGGGCGGCTGCCTGTCCCTTGCCGGGCGCCGTAAGCAGTTCGGCCGCGATTGCCTCAGGCTCGAGCATGCGCCCAGGGCCAACGTCGCCGCAGGCCTGATCGCCGCTGTCAGGCCCCAGCAGCCGCCAGCCGTCCTGTGCCAGGCGCTCGGCATTGCGCTGGGTGGCGACGTGGCGCCACATGGCCTGGTTCATGGCCGGTGCCATGACCTTCTCGGCTTCGCTGGCCAGGCACAGGGTCGTGAGCAGATCGTCGGCCATACCCTGAGCCAGGCGCGCCATCAGGTCGGCGGTGGCCGGAGCGATCAGGATGATGTCGGCCCAGCGGGCCAGTTCGATATGCCCCATGCCCGCCTCGGCCTCGGGGTCGAGCAGCGAGGTGCGCACCGGTTCGCCGGTCAGCGCCTGTAGCGTCAGCGGTGTGATGAAGGCCTGGGCGCCCTCGGTCATGACCACGCGTACTTCGCAGCCTGCCTGCTTGAGCAAGCGGGCGAGCTGAGCGCTCTTGTAAGCAGCAATGCCAGCGCTGATGCCGAGCAGAATGCGCCGGCCGGCAAGCCGATTGGCGGACTGCGTTGCCATGAGAATTTCCTGAACTGAAACCCGACCGCCTACCTTACCACTGCCGTTGAAGTTGCGCAGCCGCCGCCTTAGGTGAAGGTCGGTTACAATGGCGGCCTACCGTTCAAAGGAAGCGTAGCAAGGAGACAGGGAATGTCGATTCGCGACTGGCCCGAGGGCGAGCGCCCGCGGGAAAAACTGCTGACGCTGGGGGCCGAGGCGCTCTCCGATGCCGAACTGCTGGCGATCTTCCTGCGCGTGGGGGTGGCGGGGCGCTCGGCGGTAGACCTCGCCCGCGACCTGCTCACGGCCTTCGGCGGCCTGCGCCAGCTGCTCGAAGCCGACCAGACGCGCTTCTGCGCCGAGCGCGGCCTGGGGACGGCCAAGTTCGTCCAGCTACAGGCAACCCTCGAGCTTTCCAAGCGCCACCTTGCCGCTCAGTTGGCCCGCGGTAATGCGTTGACTTCCCCCACCCTGGTGCGCGCCTACCTGGCCACCCAGTTGCGCCATCTTGGCCACGAGGAGTTCGCCGCGCTGTTTCTCGATACCCAGCACCGCGTGATCCGCTTCGAGTCGCTGTTCCGTGGCACCCTGGACAGCGCCTCGGTCTACCCGCGTGAGGTAGCGCGCCGGGCGCTGGAGCTGGGCGCCGGGGCGATCATCTTCGCCCACAACCACCCCTCCGGCGTGGCTGAACCCAGCGATGCCGACCGGCGCATCACCGAGCGGCTGCGTGAGGCGCTCTCGCTGTTCGAGATCCGGGTGCTGGATCACTTCGTCGTAGGCGACGGAGACGTGGTGTCTTTCGCCGAGCGAGGCTGGCTTTAGGTGGGGAACCGGCTGCCCTCGGCCATGCGGCGTTGAACCTTGCTTCGCAATGCCGATGCCACTCTCGATGACGCTGAGGGGCGCCGGTGGCAGGTCGGCGAGGAGGTCATTTGCCATGGATGGCAAATGTAGCGTCCAGGGATGGATTCACAGCGCCTCCTCGCCGACCTTTGCCGCCGGCAAAGCCCATAAGAGAGGAAAGCTTGCGGGAGAGGGGGTAAGGGAGTGTAGAATATGCGGCTACTTGTTGCCTGTAGGGGTGCACTCTGCTATAAAGTGCAGCCTTTGAATTCCCTTGGGTCAAATGACAACGGGGTCGTTCCCGGTTTGCCCGACAGGTTTTGAACACTCAGGTTTGACCACCTGGCCAAGCGGTTGGAGGCTCCCATGTCCAAAGTATGTCAGGTTACCGGCAAGCGCCCGGTGACTGGTAATAACGTTTCACACTCCCAGCGCAAGACCCGTCGTCGCTTCTTGCCGAACCTGCACACCCACCGTTTCTGGGTGGAGTCCGAGAACCGCTTCGTCAAGCTGCGGGTCTCCTCCAAGGGTATGCGCATCATCGACAAGAAGGGCATCGACGCGGTGCTCAGCGACATCCGCAAGCGCGGCGAAGCCGTCTAAGCGACCAGATCAGGGAGTAAGCAGCCATGCGTGACAAGATCAAGCTGGTGTCCAGTGCCGGTACCGGTCACTTCTACACCACCGACAAGAACAAGCGGAACACTCCGGACAAGCTCGAATTCAAGAAATTCGACCCGGTCGTCCGCAAGCACGTGATGTACAAGGAAGCCAAGATCAAGTAAGCCGATCCGGCGTCCGCTCCCAAGGCGGGCGTCCCTGGCGACTTGACGGCTTCCAGCCGCAGGTAGCAAGACCTGTCCTCCTGAACCCGGTTTTTACCGGGTTCAGGCGTATCTATTTCCGGGATTTTTCATCATGCCCGAGCTTCCCGAAGTCGAGACCACCCGGCGCGGCATCGCCCCCCACGTGGAAGGACGCGAGATCGTCGAGGCGATCGTGCGCCAGCCGCGGCTGCGCGTGCCGGTGCCCGAGGATTTCATCGAGCGTCTGGTGGGCTCGCGTATCGGCACGCTGTCGCGCCGCGCCAAGTACCTGCTGCTGCCGATCGAGGACGAGGGGAGAGCGAGCACCGGCAGCCTGATCTGGCATCTGGGCATGTCGGGCAGCCTGCGCATCGCCCGGCTGGGTGAGCTGCCGAAGAAGCACGACCACGTCGACCTGGTGTTCGACGACGGCGCTATCCTGCGTTACCACGACCCGCGCCGTTTCGGCTTCGTCGACTGGCTGGCCGGCAGCGCCGAGCGCGACCCGCGGCTGGCGAACCTGGGGCCCGAGCCGCTGTCGGATGCCTTCGACGGCGAACGCCTCTACCAGCTCTCCCGGGGCCGGCGCATGGCAGTCAAGCCGTTCCTGATGGACAATGCCGTGGTGGTGGGCGTGGGCAACATCTACGCCAGCGAGGCGCTGTTCCTGGCCGGCATCGACCCGCGCCGAGCGGCAGGGCGCATCTCCCGCGAGCGCTACGCGCGCCTGGCGGCAGCCATTCGCGAGGTGCTGGCCGCCGCCATCACCCAGGGCGGGACGACGTTGCGCGACTTCGTCAGCGGCACCGGCGAGCCGGGCTACTTCAAGCAGCGCCTCAACGTCTATGGCCGCCACGGCCAGGGCTGCCGGCGCTGCAATGGCGAGCTGCGGCTGGTGACGCTGGGCCAGCGGGCCAGTGTCTTCTGCCCCTCTTGCCAAACATGATCCCCCATTCCACGAGACCGACCATGACCCAGACCCTGCGCCTCAAGAAGAACGCCGACCGCCGCCTCAAGGCCGGTCACCTGTGGCTCTACTCCAACGAGGTCGACATCGAGGCCACGCCGCTCAAGGGCCTCGAACCGGGCGCCCAGGTGGTGGTCGAAGCCGCCAACGGCAAGGCCATGGGCGTGGCCTACGTCAATCCCAACTCGCTGATCTGCGCCCGGGTGGTGTCGCGCGATCCCAACATGCGTCTCGACCGCTCGCTGCTGGTGCACCGCTTCAACCAGGCGCTGTCGCTGCGTCAACGCCTCTATGCCAAGCCGTTCTACCGGCTGGTGCACGGCGAGGGCGACCTGCTGCCGGGGCTGGTGGTGGACCGCTTCGACGATGTGCTCGTGGTGCAGCTCAACACCCTTGGCATGGAGCGCCTCGCCGAGGAGGTCGTCGCCGCGCTGGACAAGGTGGTGTCGCCGCGGGTCATCGTGTTCAAGAACGACTCCTCCGGGCGGCGCCAGGAGCAGCTCGAGAGTCAGGTCACCCTGGCCAAGGGCGAGCTCGACGGCCCGGTGCTGATGGAAGAGAACGGCGTGCGCTTCCACGCTCCGGTGCTCGACGGCCAGAAGACCGGCTGGTTCTACGATCACCGCGCCAACCGCGCCTGGCTCAACGGCCTGGTGGCCGGCAAGCGGGTGCTGGACCTGTTCAGCTACATCGGCGGCTGGGGCGTGCAGGCGGCGGCCCATGGCGCCAGCGAAGTGCTGTGCGTGGACGCCAGCGCCCAGGCCCTGGAGCGGGTGGCCGAGAACGCGGCCCTCAACGGCCTGCACGAGCAGGTGGCAGTGGGCGAGGCCGATGCCTTCGAAGCGCTGACCTCGCTCAAGGCCGACGGCGAGCAGTTCGACGTGGTGATCCTCGATCCGCCGGCCTTCATCAAGAAGCGCAAGGACATCCCCAACGGCGAACGCGCCTACGCCAAACTCAACCGCGATGCGATGCGCCTGCTGGGCCGCGACGGCCTGCTGCTGTCGGCATCCTGCTCCATGCACCTGGCCCCCGAGCGGTTGGTGGACGTGGTACGCGGTGCGGTGCGCCATCAGGACCGCCACGGTCAGATCGTCTATCAGGGCCACCAGGCGGCGGACCATCCGGTGCATCCGGCGATCCCGGAAACCGCTTACCTGAAGGCTTTGGGCGTCCGCGTCTTCCGGGATTGAAATGAGCGGCTACGTACGCGTCTTCGCCCACTCCAATGCGCTGCTGGTCAGCCACGTACGCAACGTGCTGGACGCGGCGGGCATCCCCGTGGAGCTGCGCAACATGGTGCTGGGCGGCGGCGCGGGCGAGCTGCCCCTGGGCGAGTGCGAGCCCGAGGTGTGGGTGGCGGTGCACAACCGTGAGCGTGCCGAGGCGTTGATCCAAGCGGCCCTGTCCGGCGCTGCCGACGCACCGGACTGGCGCTGCCCCCACTGCGGCGAAGCGCTGGAGGGCGTATTCGATACCTGCTGGCGCTGTGGCACGTCCAAAACCTGAACCTGCAAGGGAGTGCACCATGACACAGGAATGGGACCTTCCCGATCCGTTCGTCATCGAGCTCGAGGTGCAGGCCTCGGCCATCGACGAGTACGGCCACGCCAACAATGCCGCCTACCTGCGTTGGGTCGAGCAGGTGAGCTGGGCGCATTCGGAGCATCTCGGCCTCGATCTGGCCCGCTATCGTGAGCTGGACCGGGCCATGGCCGTGCACCGCCACGAGCTCGACTACCTGGCGCCTGCCTTTGAAGGAGAGCGCCTGGCGCTCGCCACCTGGATCATAGGCTGCGACGGCCGCCTGACCCTGACCCGCCGCTTCCAGCTCGCTCGGCCCGCCGATGGTCGCACTCTGCTGCGCGCTCGCACCCGCTTCGCCTGTATCGAACTCTCCAGCGGTCGGCCGCGCCGCCTGCCCGAGGAGTACGTGGCGATATACGGTGGAGCGCTGGTGGTCGAGTGAGGCCGTGATTTTTTTGTCATCACACTCTTAAAAGCAACGATTTCCTGCTGCTACGGCCTTGAGAATGGGTTTTTGCCGTTCTTTACCGTTGGTACTTCGTGTATGGACTGACTGTGCTGTAATGGGCGTGACGATCCCCTGACAAGAACGACCCCTAACAAGACAGTACCGCAGGAGGTACCCATGAAGATCGCCGTGCCGAAGGAAATCAAGAACCATGAATATCGCGTCGCCCTGACTCCCACCGGGGCGCGGGAGCTGGCGACGCGTGGCCATTCGGTGACCGTTCAGGTGGGTGCCGGAGAGGGAGCGGGTTTCGCCGATGCCGACTATGAGGCGGCGGGCGCCCGGCTCGAAGCCAACGTCGATGCCCTGTGGGGCGAGGCCGAGCTGATCCTTAAGGTCAAGGAGCCGCAGTCGGAAGAGGTGGCGCGGCTCACTCGCGGCCAGACCCTGTTCACCTACCTGCACCTGGCGGCTGAGGAGAAACTGACCCGCGGCCTGATGGAGAGCGGGGCCACCTGTATTGCCTACGAAACCGTGACCGACCGTCAGGGCGGCCTGCCGCTGCTGGCGCCCATGAGCACCGTGGCCGGTCGCATGGCCATTCAGGCCGGCGCGCACAGCCTGGAGAAGGCCCAGGGCGGCTCCGGCGTGCTGCTGCCCGGCGTGCCCGGCGTGGCGCCGGGCAAGGTGACCGTGATCGGTGGTGGCGTGGTGGGCGAGAACGCCGCGCGCATGGCGCTGGGGCTGGGTGCCGAAGTCAGCGTGCTGGACAAGTCGATTGCACGCCTCGAAGTGCTCGACGACCGCTATCAGGGCCGCATGAAGACCGTCTTCTCCACTGCCGACGCCATCGACGAGGCGGTGCGCGAGAGCGACCTGATCGTGGGTGCCGTGCTGATTCCCGGCGCCGCCGCACCCAAGCTGATCACCCGCGCCATGCTCACCGACATGAAGCCCGGCAGCGTGCTGGTGGACGTCGCCATCGACCAGGGCGGCTGCTTCGAGACCAGCAGGCCCACTACCCACGCCGAACCGACCTACGTGGTCGACGGTATCGTCCACTACTGCGTGGCCAACATGCCGGGCGCGGTGGCGCGTACCTCGACCCAGGCGCTGACCAACGCCACCCTGCCGTTCGTCATCGCCCTGGCCGACAAGGGCTGGAAGCGGGCGCTGGCCGACGATGCCCACTTCCTGCCCGGGCTCAACGTCCACGACGGACAGATCACCTACCGCGCCGTGGCTGAAGCGTTTGGCCTGGAAAGCGTCGATCCCGCCACTCTGGTGTAACAAATGGCTGCGCGAGCGAATCGCTGCGTTGCGCGGTGCCGAAGCGTCGGACCGTCGGAATCCTCACATATACCCCATATGCTCCGGTTGACTCACAGCCTTCGGCTTCTCGCCCCTTCGGGGCCAGCCTACGGCTGTTTGTCGCTTCGCTCGGTACTGTGCTCCGTGCGCCTTGCGACCCACAGGGATGTGGGAAGTGCGTTGGTTCGTCGGGAACGAACCTAGCCGCTTCATCTCGCTCGCCAATTTGTTAAGCGCTTCACGAATCGCTTCGGCGAGCGGCGCCGGGGCGGTCGCCTTGACCGCCCCCTCGCGTTACCATAGCGGGCATTTCCGACAAGCAGAGTCCGCTTTCCATGAGTGCAGCTTCCCAGAAGACACGCGTTCTCACCGGTATCACCACCACCGGTACACCGCACCTCGGCAACTACGTCGGTGCCATCAAGCCCGCCATCGCCGCGAGCCAGGACCCGAGCGTGCAGTCCTACTACTTTCTCGCCGACCTGCACGCACTGATCAAGTGCCAGGACCCGCAGCGGGTGCAGGAGTCGCGCCTGGAGATCGCCGCCACCTGGTTGGCGCTGGGGCTCGATACCGACAACGCCATCTTCTACCGCCAGTCGGACATTCCCGAGATCCCCGAACTCACCTGGATGCTCTCCTGCGTGTGCGCCAAGGGCCTGATGAATCGCGCCCACGCCTATAAGGCGGCGGTGGCCGAGAACGAGGCCGCCGGCAACCAGGACCCCGACAAGGGCATCACCATGGGCCTGTTCGGCTACCCAGTGCTGATGGCCGCCGACATCCTCATGTTCAACGCCCACAAGGTGCCGGTGGGGCGTGACCAGATCCAGCACATCGAGATGGCCCGCGACATCGGCGGGCGCTACAACCACCTGTTCAAGGGCGAATACTTCACCCTGCCCGAGGCGGTGGTCGACGACGAGGTGGCAGTGCTCAACGGTCTCGATGGGCGCAAGATGTCCAAGAGCTACAACAACACTATCCCGCTGTTCGTCTCCGAGAAGAAGCTGCTCAAGCTGGTGCGCAAGATCAAGACCAACTCGCTGGAGCCCGGCGAGCCCAAGGACCCGGAAGGCTGCACCCTGTTCCAGATCTACTCCGCCTTCGCCAGCCGCGAGGAGCGCGAAGCGATGCGTGCCGAGTACGCCAACGGCATCGGCTGGGGCGAGGCCAAGAACCGCCTGTTCGAGCAGCTCGACACTCAGCTGCGCGAACCGCGGGAGCGCTACCAGGCGCTGATGGAGGACCCCGGCCACATCGAGAGCGTGCTGCAGAAGGGCGCCGAACGAGCCCGCGCCGAGGCCGCGCCGTTCATGGACAAGCTGCGCCAGGCCGTGGGCCTGGGACGTTTCGTCTAACCTTCGAAGCTGACCTTGGAAGGGAGTTGAACGGGGCGCCTGCGGGCGCCCCGCTGCGTTGGGTGCACGCTGGCGGACTGCGGCCGAACTTGCCAAGCTGCAGGGGCAACTCGAAAGGAGAAGTTTCATGGCCACTGCATTGGAAGCGAAAGGGCCCCGGCAAATCTCCCTGGCACTGGGGGCACTGCTGCTGGCTGGCGCTGTGTTGATCGGCCTGGCCTATGGTACCCGCCTGGGTCTGCTGATGATCGTCGGGGCACTGCTCGGCGTGTCGCTCTACCATGCCGCCTTCGGCTTCACTGCCGCCTGGCGGGTGTTCATCAGCGAGCGACGCGGGCGCGGGCTGCGCGCCCAGATGGTGATGCTGGCCATCGCCGTGCTGCTGTTCTTTCCCGCCCTGGGGGCGGGCACCCTGTGGGGCCAGAGTGTGACCGGCTTCGTCTCTCCGATAGGCATCTCGGTGGTGGTGGGCGCCTTCCTGTTCGGCATCGGCATGCAGCTCGGCGGTGGCTGTGCCTCGGGCACGCTGTTCACCGCCGGCGGCGGTAACGCCCGCATGGTCATCACCCTGATCTTCTTCATCGTCGGCTCGGTGATTGGCAGCGCTCACTTCACCTGGTGGATGGGCTTGCCGGCCTTTCAGCCGGTATCGCTGGTGCAGACCTTCGGCGCCGGCGGCGGTATCGCCGTGAGCCTGACTCTGTTCGCTGCCATTGCCGCATCCACCATATTGCTGGAGAAGCGCCGTCACGGCGGTCTTGAGGAGGCGCCGCGGGCCAACTTCAGCCAGGGGCGTTGGCTCACCGGGCCCTGGCCCTTGCTGCTGGGTGCCGTGGCGCTGGCGCTGCTCAACTTCGCCACCCTGGCGCTCGCCGGGCGCCCTTGGGGCATCACCTCCGCTTTTGCCCTGTGGGGGGCCAAGGTCTACGAGTTCATTGGTGGCGACGTGAGCCAGTGGGGCTACTGGCAGAGTCCCGATAATGCCGCGGCGCTGCGCGCCAGCGTGTGGAGCGACATCACCACGGTGATGAATGTGGGGATCATTCTCGGTGCCATGGTGGCCGCCACTCTGGCCGGGCGCTTCGCGCCGACCCTGCGCATTCCGCTCGGCTCGGTGATGGCGGCAGTGATCGGCGGGCTGATGCTGGGCTATGGCGCGCGGCTCGCCTTCGGCTGCAACATCGGCGCCTACTTCAGCGGCATCGCTTCCGGCAGCCTGCACGGCTGGGTGTGGCTGGTGGCGGGTTTTGCCGGCAATGCGGTCGGCGTGCGACTGCGTCCGCTATTCTTCGGGCGCCCCAGCGAGGGATCCCGGGCCAAGAGCGGCTGAGTCTGTGCGCCATGGTGCGGGAGGCGTGGTAGAGTTACGCCAAAGCGCCACCAGAGCGCTCGGGAAACCCGCCTGTCGAGCGATTCCCTACGGCCCGGTTCCAGTCACCGTATCGAGACAAGAGATGCCTGAAAGCAAACGTCCACTTTACATTCCCTACGCTGGTCCTTCGCTGCTCGAGATGCCGCTGCTCAACAAGGGCAGCGCCTTCACTCGCGAGGAGCGGCTCGAATTCAATCTGGTCGGTCTGCTGCCGCAGAACGTGGAGTCCATCGAGGAGCAGGCCGAACGGGCCTACCACCAGTACCAGCAGTGCCATAGCGACCTGGAGCGGCATATCCACCTGCGGGCGATCCAGGACGACAACGAGACGCTCTACTATCACATGGTCATGGAGCATCTCGAGGAGATGCTGCCGATCATCTACACCCCCACGGTGGGGCAGGCCTGCGAGGAGTTCTCCAACATCTACCGCAGCCACCGCGGTCTGTTCATCAGCTACCCTGACCGGGAGCGGATGGATGACATCCTGCGCAGCGCCACCAAGGACAAGGTCAAGGTGATCGTGGTCACCGACGGCGAGCGTATTCTCGGTCTCGGCGATCAGGGTATCGGCGGCATGGGCATCCCCATCGGCAAGCTGGCGCTGTATACCGCCTGTGGCGGCATCAGCCCAGCCTATACGCTGCCGATCATGCTCGACGTGGGCACCAACAATCAGACGTTGCTCGACGATCCCATGTACATGGGCTGGCGTCATCCGCGCATCTCCCAGGAGGAATACGACGTCTTCCTCGAGGACTTCATCGCCGCGGTGAAACGGCGCTGGCCCAACGTGCTGCTGCAGTTCGAGGACTTCGCCCAGGCCAATGCGGTGCCGCTGCTGGAGCGCTATCGCGACCAGCTGTGCTGCTTCAACGATGACGTGCAGGGCACTGCGGCGGTGGCCGTGGGCACCCTGATGGCGGCCTGCCAGGCCCGTGACGAGACCATCGCCGACCAGCGCGTGGTGTTCGTCGGCGCCGGCTCCGCTGGCTGCGGCATCGCCGAGCAGGTCGTCATCGCCATGCAGGCCGAAGGCCTCAGCGAGAAGGAGGCGCGGCGGCGGGTGTTCATGGTCGACCGCGAGGGGCTCGTCACCAGCGATCAGGAGTGGCTGCGCGACTTCCAGCGCCGCCTGGCTCACGATCCGGCGCTGGTCAAAGAGTGGCAGGACCAGTCGCTGCTCGAGGTGGCGCGTCACATCAAACCCACCGTGTTGATCGGTGTCTCGGGGCAGCCGGGGCTGTTCTCCGAGGAGGTCATCCGCGCTATGCACGCCGGCTGCGAGCGCCCGGTGATCATGCCGCTCTCCAACCCTACCTCCCGCGTCGAGGCCGTGCCGGCGGACGTGATCGAGTGGACCAACGGCCAGGCCCTGGTGGCCACCGGCAGTCCCTTCCCGCCGGTGGAGTACGAGGGCAAGATCTACCCCATCGCCCAGTGCAACAACGCCTACATCTTCCCCGGCATCGGCCTTGGCGTGGTGGCCAGCGGTGCCAAGCGCATCACCGATACCATGCTGATGACCGCGTCCCGGGCGCTGGCCCGCGAGGCGCCGCTGGTGAAGGAGGGCAAGGGGGCATTGCTGCCGCCGCTGTCCCACATCCGCGAGCTTTCCAAGGCCATTGCCTTCGAAGTCGCCGCCCAGGCCCAGCAGGAGGGGATGGCGCTGCGCACCGACGGCATCAAGCTGCGTCAGGCCATCGAGCGCAGCAGCTGGACGCCGGAGTATCGCAGCTATCGGCGACGCTCGTTCTGAACCAGAAGCACTAGCCCTGCAATGGCAAAGGCCCTGCCGGTTTTCCGGCAGGGCCTTTGCGTGAGGGCAGGTTGGTAGAGGCCTACGCCGCGCCGATCATCCGCCGCAGCACGTAGTGGAGAATGCCGCCGTGGCGGTAGTACTCCAGTTCGTTGGCGGTGTCGATGCGGCACAGGGCTTCGATCTTCTTCTCTCCCTTGGCGCTCTTCACCGTGACCGTGACCTGGCCACCCGGGGTGAGGTCGGCCAACCCCTCGATGGAGATCGTCTCGTCGCCGGTCAGGCCGAGTGTCTTGCGGCTCTCGCCCTCGGGGAACTGCAGCGGCACCACGCCCATGCCGATCAGGTTGGAGCGGTGGATACGCTCGTAGGACTCGGCCAGCACCGCGCGCACGCCGAGCAGCCGTGTGCCCTTGGCCGCCCAGTCCCGCGACGAGCCGGTGCCGTACTCCTTGCCGGCCACCACCACCAGCGGCGTGCCCTTCTCCTGATACTTCATCGCCGCATCGTAGATCGCCATCTGCTCGCCCGAGGGCACGTGGCGGGTCTCGCCGCCCACCACGCCGTCGAGCATCTCGTTGCGGATACGCACGTTAGCGAAGGTGCCGCGCATCATCACTTCGTGATTGCCGCGCCGGGAGCCGTAGGAGTTGAAGTCCACCGGCTTGATGCCGCGCTCCTGCAGATAGCGACCGGCAGGGCTGTCGGGCTTGATCGAGCCGGCCGGCGAGATGTGGTCGGTGGTCACCGAGTCGCCCAGGATGGCGAGGATATGGGCGTCTCTGACGTCCTCGATCGGCTCCGGGGTACGGCCCATGCCCTCGAAGAAGGGCGGGTGCTGGATGTAGGTGGAAGAGGGCGACCACTCGTAGACCTGGCTATGGGGCACCTGCAGCGCCTTCCAGGTCTCGTCGCCCTCGAACACCTCGGCGTACTCCTTGCGGAACATCTCGGTCTTGACCTTCTCCACCGCATTGGCGATGTCGGCCTGTGAGGGCCAGATGTCCTGCAGATAGACCGGATTGCCGTCCTGGTCCTCGCCCAGCGGGTCCTGGGTGAGATCCAGGCGCACGTTGCCGGCCAGGGCGTAGGCCACCACCAGCGGCGGCGAGGCGAGCCAGTTGGTCTTCACCAGCGGATGGATGCGCCCTTCGAAGTTGCGGTTGCCGGAGAGCACCGAGGCCACGGTGAGGTCGCCGTCTTCCACGGCCTTCTCGATGGGCGGCGGCAGCGGGCCGGAGTTGCCGATACAGGTGGTGCAGCCGTAGCCCACCAGGTTGAAGCCCAGCGCATCCAGATCGTCCTGCACGTCACCGGCGGCCAGGTATTCGGTGACCACCTTGGAGCCCGGCGCCAGCGAGGTCTTGACCCACGGCTTGGTGGTGAGCCCTTTGGCGCGGGCATTACGCGCCAGCAGGCCGGCGGCCAGCATCACGCTGGGGTTGGAGGTGTTGGTGCAGGAGGTAATGGCGGCAATGACCACGGCACCAGGGTTGAGCTTGAACTGCTCGCCGTCCAGCTCGACGTTCTGGCTGTCATGATGCTCGTAGCTGTCGTGGACACCGACGGCGGTCTGCCCGCCTTCGGAGAACAGGCGACCTTTCTCTTCGCTGGGCGGTGCCTTGCCGTTCTCTTCCCCCTGCATCAGCTTCTCAAAGGTGGTTTTCATGTCCTTGAGCGCCACCCGATCCTGAGGCCGCTTGGGGCCGGCCAGGCTGGCCTCGACGTCGCTCAGGTCGAGGTGCAGGGTGTCGCTGAAGATTGGCTCGTCGCCGGGCTCTCGCCACAGCCCCTGGGCCTGGCAATACTCCTTCACCAGAGCGATCAGGCTGTCGTCGCGGCCGGTCAGGCGCAGGTAGGCCAGGGTCTCGTCGTCGACCGGGAAGAAGCCGCAGGTGGCGCCGTATTCCGGCGCCATGTTGGCGATGGTGGCGCGGTCGGCCAGCGGCAGGTCGGCCAGGCCGTCGCCGTAGAATTCGACGAACTTGCCTACCACGCCGCGGCTGCGCAGCATCTGGGTCACCGTCAGCACCAGGTCGGTGGCGGTGATGCCTTCCTTGAGCCTACCGGTGAGCTTGAAGCCGACCACTTCGGGAATCAGCATCGACACCGGCTGGCCGAGCATGGCGGCTTCGGCCTCGATGCCGCCGACCCCCCAGCCGAGCACGCCGAGGCCGTTGATCATGGTGGTGTGGGAGTCGGTGCCTACCAGGGTGTCGGGGTAGGCAAAGGTCTTACCGCTCTCCTCCTTGGTCCACACCGTGCGGCCCAGGTACTCCAGGTTGACCTGATGACAGATGCCGGTGCCCGGCGGCACCACGCTGAAGTTGTCGAAGGCGTCCTGACCCCAGCGCAGGAACTCGTAGCGCTCGCGGTTGCGCTCCATCTCGATGGCGACGTTGTCCTTGAAGGCGGTGGGGTTGCCGAACTTGTCCACCATCACCGAGTGATCGATGACCAGATCCACCGGCGACAGCGGGTTGATGCGTGACGGATCCTCGCCGAGCTTTTCCACCGCGGCGCGCATTGAGGCCAGGTCCACCACGCCGGGAACGCCGGTGAAGTCCTGCATCAGCACCCGTGCCGGGCGATAGCCGATCTCGCGATTCGAGCGTCCGCCCTGCTGCCAGTCGATCAATGCCTGGATGTCCTCGCGCGCCACGCTCGGGTCGTCGGCGAAGCGCAGCTGATTCTCCAGCAGGATCTTCAGCGTCTTGGGCAGCCGGTCGATGTTGCCCATCTCCTCGGCCACCTTGGGCAGCGAGTAGTAGTGATAAGTGGTGCCGTCTGCGGCCAGGGTCTGCAGCGTATCCGGCATCTCGTCACGGCTCATGAAGGCCTCCTGTCACGGTTGAGAACGGTCCTTTTCGTACTCTCGTCTTTATCACATGGTCATGATAGGTCCCCCTTTCAAGCGCTGCCCAAGGTTTCTATGCTGAAGGAAAATCCGTTGCATGGCGCCGAGGCTCCGCCGGGGGAGGAGTTGGCGCCGGGAGTTTCGTCATGCATGAAGAACGCCTCGACAGCCATTCCGTTCACTGCCCCTACTGCAGCATGCCCTTCGACCTGCCGCTGGATCTCTCGCAAGGCAGCCACCAGACATGGGAAGACTGCCCGTTCTGCTGCGCACCGATCCAGGTGCGGGTCGACGTGTCGCCCATGGATGGGGAGCTGGAGAGCCTGATGCTGGGTCGCGATGACGAGGTGCTGTAGGCTGGCCCGTGCTCTGGCGGGCCGAGCTCGGAGGCACCCACCGCGAGCCATGGGCTGGTACAATGGCGGCAACCGTCTCTCCGGCGACAGGCAACGACCGTGCCCGGAGCGAGTCAACTCCCCCCCTCTTTGCGTTTTCGAACAGCGAGGATCTCTTCATGAGCGAAGCGCGTCACGAACGCCTGATCATCCTGGGCTCCGGCCCGGCCGGCTATACCGCCGCCGTCTATGCGGCACGGGCCAATCTCAAGCCGGTGTTGATCACCGGTATCCAGGCCGGCGGTCAACTGACCACCACCACCGACGTGGACAACTGGCCCGGCGACGATGCCGGGGTGCAGGGGCCCGAGCTCATGGAGCGCATGAAGCGCCATGCCGAACGCTTCGATACCGAAGTGCTGTTCGACCATATCCATGAGGTGGACCTGCGCAACCGCCCCTTCACCCTGAAGGGCGACAGTGGCAGCTACACCTGCGACGCCCTGATCGTCGCCACCGGTGCCAGCGCCCGCTACCTGGGGCTGCCCTCGGAGCAGCAGTTCATGGGCCAGGGGGTGTCGGCCTGTGCTACCTGCGACGGCTTCTTCTATCGCAACAAGGAGGTCGTGGTGGTGGGCGGCGGCAATACCGCCGTGGAAGAGGCGCTCTATCTCTCCAACATCGCGTCGAAGGTGACCCTGGTACACCGCCGCGACAGCCTGCGCGCCGAGAAGATCCTGCAGGACAAGCTGCGCGAGAAGGCCGAGAGCGGCAACGTGGTGCTCGAGTGGAACCACGTGCTGGAAGAGGTGCTGGGCGACGCCAGCGGCGTGACCGGCGTGCGTATCCGTTCCACCCTCGACGACAGCGTGAAGGAGATCGAAGCGCCTGGCGTGTTCATCGCCATCGGCCACAGCCCCAACACCGGCATCTTCGAGGGGCAACTGGAGATGCATGACGGCTACATCAAGGTGAAGTCCGGCCTCGAGGGCAATGCCACCGCCACCAGCATTCCTGGCGTGTTCGCCGCCGGCGACGTGATGGATCACGTCTACCGCCAGGCGGTGACCTCCGCCGGCACCGGCTGCATGGCGGCGCTGGATGCGGAGCGCTACCTGGACGATCTGTAAAACAAATCTGGGAGCTGCTTGGCTATGAGCCCGCGGCTTCCTGGCGTCAGGCCTGTTCGGGGGCGCTGTGAACCCTTCCCTGGGCGCTACCGATGCCCTGCTTCGCTCTCGCGTCCTGCTTCGCTTGCAGGACCGGGGCTGGCCATCCATGGCCAGCCCGTTCGGAGCAATGCTCCTCACCCATGGCATCGGACCCCCTCTCAGGCCTGCCCCCAGCGCCGCTTGAGTTGGTGGCGCCAGATCTTGGTACAGAACCGGTCAATAGTGCGGCGGCACCTCGTCCTGTAGTGACGGTGCCGCCATCTCCGCTTCCTGCAGCGCCTGCTGTTGATCGCGCAGCTTCTCCTGCATCAGCGCATTGATGCGCTCCAACTGGGCCAGGCGCCGTTCCTGGCCGGCGACGGCCTGATCCAGCGTGTCGAGCCAGTGCTCCTGGTAGGCGATACGGCTTTCCAGCGCCTCCAGGCGTGCAGCGAGCGCATTCTCGGGGCTCATGCTAGAATCGTCGCGCTGCGTGTCGCTGTTCATCGTGACACCTTCATCGGTCGACGAGGCCTCGGGTCGTGTCGTCATAGATATCTCGTTTCAACATTCCACATAACAAGTGAGCAATACGGATCCATGAATCGCAAGGTTATCTTTCGCTGTACGTTGATCAGCCTATTATTGGCACTGCCGGCTCCACTGCTGATCGTTCTCTTTCTCTCGCTGTTCGGCGGCGAGCTGGCGGCTCAGCTGTTCCCCATTCTGGAGGGCGGCGGCGTGGCGCCGGGCTATCTTGCCGTGGCTGCCGCCGCCTTCGTGCTGCTGCTGATCGCCACTCTCACCCTTCACGCCTTCAGCCCCCGGCTTGCGGTACTCGCCGAGGTGGAAAACGACGACCGCGAAATCGGCGAAGTGAAGTGGTTCAACGTCAACAAGGGTTACGGCTTCATCAAGCGCGAGACGGGTGAAGACGTGTTCGTTCATTTTCGCGCCATTCGCGGTCGTGGTCACCGTACCCTGGCCGAGGGGCAGAAGGTGCGTTATCACGTGATAGAAAACGATCGGGGGCTGCAGGCCGACGACGTCACCGTCATTACTTGAACGAAGCGCCTGCGCTCGACCAGGCGTTGTTGGAGTGTGGAAAGAGAGCACTTCCGCCTAGCCTGGTCATCGCTCGCCAGCTTTCGCCAGCTGGTCAGGCTCAAGAACATCGCCCCGCTTTCGCGGGGCGATGTCGTTTGGGGTCACTGGCCGGAGTCGGGCCAGTCGATGGCGCCTTCGCTGCCGTCGGGGAGCACCTGCCAGAAACGGTCGGGGTCGTCGCCGGG
The DNA here is from genome assembly GCF_021404355.1 of Halomonas sp. MCCC 1A11062. Taxonomy (NCBI): domain Bacteria; kingdom Pseudomonadati; phylum Pseudomonadota; class Gammaproteobacteria; order Oceanospirillales; family Halomonadaceae; genus Halomonas; species Halomonas sp. MCCC 1A11062. The sequence goes on along the minus strand of NZ_JABFTW010000007.1, from coordinate 153,173 downwards.
CTGCCAGCCGCCCAGCGAGCAGCGCACTTCGCAGCCAAGCCGGGCGGCGGCGTCGCGGGCGCAGTCGCAGTCGCGCGGCCAGGGCGTACGGTCGCTGTCGAACCACAGGCTGGCGAAGCCGTCGGCGGCTTTCTCCACCAGCAGTACCGGCACGACCTGCCCGTCGAAGTGGCCCCGGGTCTGCCACTTGTTGCGCCCGGCCGCACGCAGCGGGGCAGCGTCCAGCGTTTCGCCCAGCCAGGCGTCGATGGCCTCGAGCGGCGCCTGGCGCAGGTAGACCTCGATGTCCGGATAGTTCAGCTGGCTCTCGTGCGAGTCGGGCATGGTGAACTCTTCCTTGGCGTATTCAGGGCTGGGCGGAGCCGTTGACGAAGAGCTTACCCAGAATCGCTTCGTAGATCCGGCTCAGGTCGTCCAGATCGGCGGCACGCACGCGCTCGTTGGTCTGGTGAATGGTGGCGTTGCGCGGCCCCAGCTCCACTACCTGGCTGCCCAGGGTGGCGATGAAGCGTCCGTCCGAGGTGCCGCCGCTGGTGGAGAGCTTGGGCCGCCGGCCGAGTACGGCCTCGACGCCGTGCAGGGCGGCATCCACCAGTTCGCCTTCGGCGGTCAGGAACGGCTCGCCGTTGAGGGTCCAGTCGAGCTGATACTCGAGGCCGTGGGCGTCGAGGATGGCCTGGGTGCGCTCGCGCAGCTGGTCGTGGGTCACTTCGGTGGAGAAACGGAAGTTGAACACCACCTCCACGTCGCCGGGAATCACGTTGGTGGCCCCGGTGCCGGCGCGGATGTTGGAGATCTGAAAGCTGGTAGCGGGGAAGAAGTCGTTGCCCGAGTCCCAGTGTTCGCGCACCAGGGCATCGAGCGCAGGCATGGCCTGGTGGATGGGATTGCGCGCCAGGTGCGGGTAGGCCACGTGGCCCTGGATGCCCCTGATGTGCAGCACGCCGCCCAGCGAGCCGCGGCGGCCGTTCTTGATCACGTCGCCGAGCACGTCGGTGGAGGAGGGCTCGCCGACGACGCAGTAGTCGAGCCGCTCGTGGCGCTCGCGCAGGTGCTCCACCACGGCCCGGGTGCCGTCCACCGCCGGACCCTCCTCGTCGGAGGTGATCAGAAAGGCGATGCGTCCATGGTGATCGGGGTGGGCGCTGACGAAGCGCTCCACCGCGGTGATCATGGCCGCCAGGCTGCCCTTCATGTCGGCGGAGCCGCGGCCCCGCAGCATGTCGTCGTCATCGATGCAGGGCTCGAAGGGCGGGTATTCCCAGTAGGTGTGCGGCCCGCTCGGTACCACGTCGGTATGGCCGGCGAAGGCCAGCACGGGGCCGTGGTGGCCGTGGGTCGCCCAGAAGTTTTCCACGTCGCCGAAGGGCAGGCGCTCGATGTGAAAGCCGAGCCGCTCCAGGCGCTCGATCATGAGCGCCTGGCAGCCCAGGTCGTCGGGCGTGACCGAGGGGCGGCGGATCAGCTCCATGGCGAGCTGCAGGGTCGGGGAGAGCCCCTGTGGCTCAGTTGTTGGCATGCAGGGCCTCGTTGAGCGCGATGGCGCTCTTGTTGGTCAGGCACTCGATGCGGCCGTTCTGCGAGTTGCGGCGCAGCAGCAGGTCGCTCTGGCCGGCCAGCTCGCGGGCCGCCACGGTCTTGACCTCCTGGCCCTGGTCGTCGAGCAGGGTGACCTTGGCCCCGGCGGTGATGTAGAGCCCGGCTTCCACGGTGCAGCGGTCGCCCAGAGGGATGCCGATACCGGCGTTGGCACCGATCAGACAGCCTTCGCCGACCTTGATCACGATGTTGCCGCCGCCGGAGAGGGTGCCCATGGTGGAGCAGCCGCCGCCCAGGTCGGAGCCCTTGCCCACCAGCACGCCGGCGGAGATGCGCCCCTCGATCATGCCGGGTCCTTCGGTGCCGGCATTGAAGTTGACGAAGCCCTCGTGCATCACGGTGGTGCCTTCGCCGAGATAGGCGCCCAGGCGTACCCGGGCGGTATCGGCGATGCGCACGCCGCTGGGCACCACGTAGTCGGTCATCTTGGGGAACTTGTCGACGCAGTCCACCGAGAGCGCGCGGCCTTCGAGGCGTGCCTTGAGGCGGCGGGCGGGCAGCTCGTCGATGTCGATCGGGCCTTCGCTGGTCCAGGCTACGTTACGCAGCAGGCCGAACATGCCGGTGAGATCGAGTCCGTGGGGCTTGACCAGACGGTGCGACAGCAGGTGCAGCTTGAGGTACACCTCGGGCACGCTCTGCGGCGGCACGTCGCTGTCGATGAAGGTGGCGACCAGCGGGCGTTGGCTGTCCGCCAGCGCCTCGGCCAGTTCGGCCTGGGCCACGTGGCCTGCGGCCTTGAGCGCCTCGGCGATGTCGCCGCAGTGCTCCGGCAGGAAGCTGACGGCACCGTTGGCGCTGGGGATGTCGAGCACCTTGCCGACGGCTGCTACCAGGCTGGCATCCGGTTTGAACAGCGGGGCCGGATAATAGATCTCCAGCCAGTCGCCCTGGGTGTTCTGGGTGCCGATTCCGAAGGCAAAACTCAACATGGGGTGTCCTCGTTTCTTGATGGTAAGTCTTTATGGTAAGGGGGTCAGCCTTTGAGGTCGTCGTAGTCGCCGTCGCGATAGCCGACGCGAATCTCGTCGCCGGTATCGAGCAGCGGTCGCTTGAGCAGGGTGGGGTTGGCCATGATCAAGGTGCGGGCCTTGTTGGCGTCGAGATCCTGCTTGTCCTCTTCGGGGAGATTGCGCCAGGTGGTGCTGCGCCGGTTGAGCGCCTCCATCACCGGCACGCGCGCGAGAATGTGTTCGAGCAGGGCGGCGGAGAGGCCGTCCTCGCGCAGGTCGTGGACCTGATACGGCAGGCCCTTCTCGTCCAGCGTCTTGCGTGCCTTGCGGCAGGTGTCGCAGTTCTTGATCACGAACAGGGTTGCCATCATGCCCTCCTTTCGATGAAACGGCGAATCCGGCCGGCGGCTTCGACGGTGGGCTCGAGTTCGGCCACCAGCGCTAGACGTATGCGTCCGGCACCGGGATTGGTGCCGTCGGCGCCCTGGCGCCCCATGCCGTCGCCGGTAGTGGGGTGACCCATGCCGTCGCCGGCAGCGGGGCGACCCATCCCGTCGCCGGTAGCGGGGCGACCCATCCCGTCGCCGGTAGCGGGGCGACCCATATAGGAACCGGGCAGCACGCTGACGTGCTCGGCGGCGAACAGCTCGCGGGTGAAGGCTTCGTCGTCGCCGCCCGGTACCGCCGGCCATAGGTAGAAACTGGCTTCGGGCGCGGGAAATTCAAGCACCGGGGCGAGAATTTCGGTCACCGCAGAGAACTTCGCGCGGTAGGCATCGCGGTTGGCACGTACGTGGGCCTCGTCGTTCCAGGCGGTGATCGAGGCGTGCTGCAGCGGCAGCGACATGGCGCAGCCGTGGTAGGTGCGGTAGCGCTTGAACGGGGCGATCAGCTCGGCGTCGCCGGCGACGAAGCCCGAGCGCAGCCCGGGCAGGTTGGAGCGCTTGGAGAGCGAATGGAACACCAGGCAGCGACGGTAGTCGTGGCGACCCATCGCCGCGCAGGCCTCCAGCAGCCCCGGCGGCGGTGCGTCTTCGTCCAGGTAGAGCTCGGAGTAGCACTCGTCGGAGGCGATGATGAAGTCGAACTCGTCGGCCAGGGCGATCAGCTTCTCGAACTCGGCCCGCGGCGTCACCGCGCCGGTGGGGTTGCCCGGCGAGCAGAGGAAGAGGATCTGCACCTCACGCCACACCTCGGCCGGCACGGCGTCGAAGTCGGGGCGAAAGCCGCTCTCGGCCCGGCAGTCCAGGTAGAGCGGCTGGCCGCCGGCGAGCAGGGTGGCGCCCTCGTAGATCTGATAGAAGGGATTGGGCACCGCCACCCGTGCCGGGCGGCTGCGGTCCAGCGCGGCCTGGACGAAGGCGAAGATCGCCTCGCGGGTGCCGTTGACCGGCAGCACCTGGTGCTCGGGGTCGAGCCCGTCGAGACGAAAGCGACGACGGGCCCAGTCGGCAATGGCGCCACGCAGCTCGGGGATACCGGCGGTGGCCGGATAGCGGGCGAAATCGAGCTGGTGCGCATGCAGCGTGGCCAGTGCCTCGGCGAAGGGCGCATGCTGCGGTTCGCCGATGGTCAGCGGGATGTGCGCGAGCTGCGCAGGCGGTGTCACACCGGCCTTGAGCGTGGCGAGCTTCTCGAAGGGATAGGGCTTGAGGGCGTCGAGATCAGGGTTCATCGGTGTCCAGGCGCCGGTAAGCGGCGTCGTTGTCGTGGCTGCGGGCAGACCGACGATTATAGGGAAGCCCCTGACTTGCCTCAAACCAATCGCGCCCGGCTTAAAGCAATCGCGCTCGGCGCGGACCAATAGCGCTCCTGGCGCTAAGCGCGGCGGGTCTCAGCCCGCCACGTCCAGCACTTCGATCAGCCTCGCGCGCAGGCGCTGCTGGCGCTCGGGGTCGGTCAGCGGTGCGCCCGACTTGTCGGTGATGAAGAAGACGTCCTCCACCCGCTCGCCCAGGGTGGCGATCTTGGCCGCCGAGAGCGAGATGTCCTGCTCCATGAAGATGCGCCCGACCCGGGCCAGCAGGCCGGGGCGGTCGGGAGCGGTCAGCTCCAGCAGGGTACGCTCGTTGGCCGGGTCCTGCTCGATCAGCACCTCGGTGGGCACCTTGAAGTGGCGAAGCTGGCGCGGCGTATGGCGGGTGACGATCTGCGGGTAGTCGTCGGGGTCGTCGAGTTCCTCGACCAGGTGCGCGCGGATCTCCTCGATGCGGGCCGGATCGCGAATGGCTCGCCCGAGATCGTCGAGCACGATGAAGGTGTTGAGCGTCCAGTCGTTGCTCGAGGTGGCGATGCGGGCGTCGTGGATCGACAGTCCGAGCTGCTCCATGGCGGCGGCGGTGGCGGCGAACAGGTCATCCACCGAACGGGTGTGGATGAACACCTTGGTGCCGCCGTCGGACATGTCGTCGGCGGGGGCGCTGATCAGGATCAGCGGCAGCTCGGAGCCGCCATGGGCGAGAATGCCCATGGTCTGCCACACGATCTCGCTGGGGGCGTACTGCAGGAAATACTCCTCGCCGAGCAGCTCCCAAAGACGCTCGACCTGCTCCAGGTCGGCGCCCACGGCCGCCAGCAGCGAGCGCGCCTCGTTGCGCGTCTCGGCGACCCACTCCTCGCGGTCGAGGGGATTGTCCAGACCGCGGCGCAGGGCGCGCTTGGTCTCGGCGTGGAGCTGGCGCAGCAGCGAGGCCCGCCAGCCGTTCCACAGCGTCGGGTTGGTGGCGTTGATGTCGGCCACCGTCAGCACGTAGAGGTAGTCCAGGCGGGTCTCGTCGCCGACGTGGGCGGCAAACTCGCGGATCACGTCGGGGTCGGTGATGTCGCGCTTCTGGGCCACCATCGACATCACCAGATGGTTCTCCACCAGCCAACTCACCAGCCGCGTGTCGCGGCTCGACAGGCCGTGACGCTCAGCGAAGCGCTCCACGTCGTGGGCGCCGAGAATCGAGTGGTCGCCGCCGCGGCCCTTGCCGATGTCGTGATAGAGCCCGGCGATCCACAGCAGCTCCAGCTTGGGCAGCTGGTGCACCAGTTCCGCCACCACCGGGAACTCCTCGCGGGCCTCGGGCTTGCGAAACTGGTGAATGAACTTGAGCAGGCGCAGGGTGTGGGCATCCACCGTATAGATGTGAAACAGGTCGTGCTGCATCAGCCCTACCGCTTGACCGAACTCCGGCAGGTACTTGCCGAGCACGCCGTAGCGATTCATGCGCCTGAGCTGACGCGCCACGTTGCCGCTCGAGCACAGCAGCGACATGAACAGGTGCTGGTGCTGGGCGTCGTCGCGGTAGAGGTCGTCGATGAGATGACGGTTGTCGCGAATCAAGCGGATGGTGTCGGCGCGTACGCCCTCGATCTCGGGATGCTCCGCCATCAGCAGGAACAGCTCCAGCAGCGCGTAGGGGTGCTCGCGGAAGACCGAGCGGTGACGCGCCTTGATATAGCTCCCTTCGATCACGAAGCGCTCGTTGAGGTCGGTGATCTCGAGCTTTTCGCCGCCGCGCAGGATGGCTTCGTCGAAGTGCTGCAGCAGCATGTCGTTGAGCCCCGCCAGCGCCGTCACGTGGCGGTAGTAGCGCTTCATGAACTGTTCGACGGCCAGGCGCTCGGGAGTATCGCGGAAGCCGAACAGCTCGGCGATGGTGCGCTGGTGGTCGAACAGCAGGCGATCCTCGGCGCGCCCGGTGAGCATGTGCAGGGCATAGCGCACCTGCCACAGGAAGGCCCGGCCCTGGCTCAGGATGTGCAGCTCGGCGTCGTTCATGAAGCCGTTCGCCACCAGGTCGCCGTAGCGCTGGCTGCCGAAGTGGCGCTTGGCCACCCAGCCGATCATCTGGATGTCGCGCAACCCGCCCGGTGAACTCTTGATGTTGGGCTCGAGGTGGTACTCGGAGTTGTTGAAGCGGTGATGGCGGCTGATCTGCTCCTGCCACTTGGCTTCGAAGAAGCGGTCGGCGGGCCAGATGCGCTCGGGCGCGATGCGCGCCTTCATCGCCTCGCGCAGCGACTCGGGGCCGGCCAGGGTGCGCGACTCCATCAGGTTGGTGATGATGGTGATGTCGGCACTGGCCTCACGTTCGCAGTCGGCCAGCGAGCGCACGCTGTGGCCGATCTCCAGGCCGATGTCCCACAGCAGGGTGATGAAGGCGGTCAGCGGCTCGCGATAGGGCGAGTCGTCGTCGTCCGCCAGCAACAGCATCAGGTCGATGTCGGAGCGTGGGTGGAGTTCGCCGCGTCCGTAACCGCCCACGGCGAGCAGCGCCACGCCGTCGTCGGGCCACTCCTGCAGCGACCACGCCACGCCGAGCAGCTGGTCGAGACACCAGGCCCGGCCGTGCACCAGGTCGCGAATGTCGGCGCCGGCACGGAAGCGCTCGTCCAGGCGCTGCTGAATGTCGCGCAGCGCCGCCTTGAACGGCGCTATCGGCGAGCGAGTGCCGGCGAGTTCGCTGCGGAAGGTGGCAGCATCGAACAGCGTCTCATCGGGAACGAAACGGTAGTGGTGCAGCAGCATGTTGGCTCGACTCAGTGGTCGAGGAAGGAGAAATCTTCCTCGTGGCGCGCCGTGAGCACCTCGACGCCGGTTTCGGTGACCAGCAGGGTGTGCTCCCACTGTGCGGACAGACTCTTGTCCCGGGTCACCGCGGTCCAGCCGTCGCGCAGCACCTTGGTCTGGTGCCCACCGACGTTGATCATCGGCTCGATGGTGAAGCACATGCCGGCGGCCAGGGTGGCGTCGGCCTCGGGCGCGTAGCCGTCATAATGCAGCACCTGGGGGTCTTCGTGGAAGGTGGCGCCTATGCCGTGGCCGCAGAAGTCGCGCACCACCGAGTAGCCGTTGGTCTCGGCATGGCTCTGGATGGCGCGAGCCAGCTCGGAGAGGCGCGCGCCCGGCCGCACCAGGGCGATGCTCTTGTACAGGCACTCCTGGGTCACCCGGCACAGCCGTTCGCCCTGGATGTTCTCGCCGACGATGAACATCACGCTGGAGTCGCCGTGGTAGCCGTCGGCGGTCTTCACGGTGACATCGACGTTCATGATGTCGCCTTTCTTCAGCTTCTTGTCCGGATCGGGAATGCCGTGGCAAACCACGTGGTTGAGCGAGGTGCAGATCGACTTGGGAAAGCCGTGATAGTTGAGCGGTGCCGGAGTGGAGCCCAGCTCGTTGACGATGTAGTCGTGGCACAGGCGATCCAGCTCGCCGGTGGACACCCCGGCCTGGACGTGGGGGGCGATCATCTCCAGCACGCTGGCGGCCTGGCGACCGGCCTCGCGCATCTTCTCGATCTCGTCGGGCGTCTTGATGGCTATGTTCATGGAGTCTCGTATCGGAGGAATGGCAGTGCCGGCAGCATGGGATAAGGCGGCGGGCGACTTCATCTCGTGGATGAACTATGGTATAAAGCCGCGCGCTTTCCTGCAATCGTCAGGGTCCAGGCCAAACGGCCGGCCGGCGAGGCAGCGACAGCGTCGGCGGCGAGTCGCCCAAGCGCCTGGCGCAGCACGACTCGAGCCGTTAACTCAACAGCCTTGAAAACACACACGTACCGGCACATGGTCCCGGGTGCTGCCGCGGTTCTTCCCGGCGGTCGGATCCATGGGGTGCGTGGAGGCCTAACCCGATTTTCAGGAGTCATCCATGGCACACGTCAACATGCGTGACCTGCTCAAGGCAGGCGCACACTTCGGTCACCAGACCCGTTACTGGAACCCGAAGATGGGCAAGTTCATCTTCGGCGCTCGTAACAAGATCCACATCATCAACCTCGAGCACACCCTGCCGGCCCTCAACGAGGTGATCGACGTGGTCGAGAAGATGGCCGCTTCCAACAACAAGATCCTGTTCGTCGGCACCAAGCGCAGCGCGAGCAAGATCATCAAGGAAGAAGCCAATCGCGTCGGCATGCCGTTCGTCAACCACCGCTGGCTCGGTGGCATGCTGACCAACTACAAGACCATCCGTCAGTCGATCAAGCGTCTGCGCGACCTCGAGACCATGCGCGAGGACGGCACCTTCGACAAGCTGACCAAGAAAGAAGTCCTGATGGCGACTCGCGAGCAGGACAAGCTCGAGCGCTCCATCGGCGGCATCAAGGAGATGGGCGGTCTGCCCGACGCGCTGTTCGTCATCGACGTGGACCACGAGCGCATCGCCATCAACGAGGCGAACAAGCTCGGCATCCCGGTCATCGGCGTGGTGGACACCAACTCCGATCCTGATGGCGTCGACTACGTGATTCCCGGCAACGATGACTCCATTCGCGCCATCCAGATCTACGTCAAGGCGATTGCCGACGCCTGTGCGCGTGCGAAAGAAGGTCGTCCCGACGAGTTCGTCGAGGTCACCGAGGGTGAAAGCGGCGACGCTACTGCCGCCGCCGAGTAACGGCGCGTTGCTCGAGCCGGCACTGCCGGCACTGCCGGCTCGGCAGGGCGGTCGCCCAGTGCGTCCGCCCGCTACCGTTCCGCCACGGCGGAGCGAGTGTTCACCGGGCCTTCGGGCCCGGCGCCCTTATTCCCAGGTCGAACCTGGATCAACCCGGGTTCCACTTACCAAGAGGTGAATTACCATGGCAGCGATCAGCGCTTCCCAGGTCAAGGAGCTGCGCGAGCGTACCGGGCTCGGCATGATGGAGTGCAAGAAAGCACTCACCGAAGCGGGTGGTGACATCGAACTCGCCATCGAGAACCTGCGCAAGAGCTCCGGCCTGAAGGCCGCCAAGAAGGCCGGCCGTACCGCCGCCGAAGGCACCGTGGTGACCCGTGTCGCCGCAGACGGCAGCTACGGCGTGGTGGTCGAGATCAACTCCGAGACCGACTTCGTCGCACGCGACGACAACTTCAAGGCCTTCGCCGACAAGGTCGCTGACGCCTTCTTCGCCGCCAAGAGCGAGGACGTGGCTGCCGTGATGGCCGGCGAGCTCGAGAGCGCTCGCGAGCAGTTGGTGCAGAAGATCGGCGAGAACATCGGTGTGCGTCGCTGCGCCGTCGTCGAGGCGCCGGCAGGCGCGCTGGTGGGCGAATACGTCCACGGCGGCCGCATCGGCGTGCTCACCGTGCTCAAGGGCGGTAACAGCGAAGTGGCCAAGGACGTTGCCATGCACGTGGCCGCGATCAACCCGGCCGTGGCGCTTCCCGAGGACATGCCTCAGGAGCAGCTCGACAAGGAGAAGGCGATCATCCTGGCTCAGCCCGACATGGCCGGCAAGCCCGAGCAGATCGCCGAGAAGATGGTCGAAGGCCGCCTGAAGAAGTACCTGGCCGAGAACAGCCTGACCGAGCAGCCCTTCGTCAAGGATCCGAACCAGTCCGTGGCCGAGTTCGTCAAGGCCGCCGGCGGTGAGGTGCTTGGCTTCACCCGCTTCGAAGTGGGCGAGGGCATCGAGAAGGAAGAGGTCGACTTCGCCAAGGAAGTCATGGAACAGGCTGGCCGTCGCTAAGGTCAGAGGTTCCAGCTCGAGAACGGCGTGCGCGAGAGCGCACGCCTTCTCGTATCCGGCTCCCGCGCCGGACGTAGTAGAGTAGCTTCATCCCCTTGACGCCAGGAGAGTTGCCATGCCCCCGACCGATCACGTCGACAGCCTCGCCAAGCCCCGTACCGACAAGTCGAAGTACAAGCGCATCCTGCTCAAGCTCTCCGGCGAAGCGCTGATGGGCGAGCACGATTTCGGCATCGATCCGCAGGTGCTCGACCGCATGGCGCTGGAGATCGGTCAACTGGTGGGTATCGGTGTACAGGTCGGTATCGTCATCGGCGGCGGCAATCTGTTCCGCGGCGCGGCGCTCAACGCAGCGGGCATGGATCGGGTCACCGGCGACCACATGGGTATGCTGGCCACGGTGATGAACGCCCTGGCCATGCGCGACGCGCTGGAGCGCTCCAACATCCGCTCGCGGGTGATGTCGGCCATTCCCATGAGCGGCGTGGTCGAGCACTACGACCGCCGCACGGCGATTCGCTACCTCACCTCCGGCGACGTGGTATTGTTCTCCGCCGGTACCGGCAATCCTTTCTTCACCACGGACTCGGCCGCCTGTCTGCGCGGCATCGAGATCGACGCCAATGTGGTGGTCAAGGCCACCAAGGTGGATGGGGTCTACGACAAGGATCCGGTCAAGCACGCCGATGCAGTCAAGTACGATCATCTGAGCTACGATGATGCGCTCGACCAGAAGCTCGGCATCATGGATTTGACCGCTATCTGCCTGGTGCGGGACCATGACATGCCGGTTCGCGTCTTCAACATGAACAAGCCGGGCGCCCTGCTGAATCTGGTGGTGGGCGGCAAGGAAGGCACGCTGATAGACAGAGGTTGACACCGTGATCAATGACATCCAGAAAGATGCAGAAAGTCGCATGAAGAAGAGCCTCGAGGCCCTTCATGCCAACTTCAACAAGATTCGTACCGGGCGTGCTCACTCCAGCATCCTCGACTCAGTCACCGTGGACTACTACGGCAGCCAGGTGCCGCTCAACCAGGTCGCTTCGGTGAACATCGAAGATGCCCGCACCCTCTCCGTGGTGCCCTGGGAGCAGAACATGGTGCCCAAGATCGAGAAGGCGATCATGACCTCCGACCTGGGCCTCAACCCGTCGAGCGCCGGCAACGTGATTCGTGTGCCGATGCCGATGCTCACCGAAGAGACCCGCAAGGGCTACATCAAACAGGCCCGCTCCGAGGCCGAGAACGCCCGCGTGGCGGTGCGCAACGTACGCCGCGATGCCAACAGCGATCTCAAGGCCCTGCTCAAGGAGAAAGAGATCTCCGAGGACGAGCAGCACCGTGCCGAAGACGTGATCCAGAAGCTGACCGACAAGTACATCGGCGAGATCGACAAGCAGCTCGAAGTGAAGGAACACGACCTGATGCAGGTCTGAGCAGCGCCGGGTGGCCCTGCCTGGCCACCCGGATCTCCCACCGCCATTGCGAGACATCATGACGTCAGCGCAGACCTCTGCATCGAAGATGCCACCGAAGCCCCCCGGCGACGGCCTGCCGCGCCATGTGGCGGTCATCATGGACGGCAACAACCGCTGGGCGCGTGCGCGAGGGCTCTCCGGTATCCGTGGCCATCATGCCGGCGTCGAGGCCGTGCGGGCGGTGATCCGGCGCGCCGCCGAGCGCGGCATCGAGACCCTGACGCTGTTCGCCTTCTCCAGCGAGAACTGGCGTCGCCCCGAGGCTGAAGTGAGCGCTCTTATGGAGCTGTTTCTCCTCGCGCTCAAGCGTGAAGTGAAGAAGCTCCACAAGAACGGCATCCGGCTCTCGGTGATTGGCGACCGCTCCGCCTTCTCCAGCTCGATCCAGAAGCACATCGACAGGGCCGAGGCGCTGACCCGCGACAACCAGCGCATGCATCTGGTGATCGCGGCCAACTATGGCGGTCGCTGGGACATTGCCATGGCGGCGCGCCGTCTGGCCGAGCGTGCTGCGGCCGGGGAGCTGGATCCGGCTGCGGTCGATGAGTACGCCGTGCAGGGCGAGCTTTGCCTGGCCGATGAGGCGCCGGTGGATCTGTGCATCCGCACCAGCGGCGAACAGCGCATCTCCAACTTTCTGCTGTGGCAGATGGCCTATGCCGAGCTCTATTTCACGCCGCTGCTGTGGCCCGATTTCGATGGCGATGCCTTCGACCTGGCAGTGGACGACTTCCGTCGACGGCAGCGCCGCTTCGGTATGACCGACGAACAGATCGAGGCTGAAGGTGCTTAGACAGCGAGTCATTACGGCGGCATGGTTGGCGCCGCTGATGCTGGCCGGACTGTTCGGCCTTACGGGCGGTGCCTTTGCCCTCTTCACCGGCGGCATCGTGCTGCTGGCCGCCTGGGAATGGACCAATCTGGCCGGGGTGAGCGAGACGACCCGGCGGCTGGCCCTGGTGGCGGGCATGGCGCTGCTGATGCTCGTGCTGTGGGCAGCAGGCGCTGCGCTGTTGGTCGGGCTCCTGTGGCTGGCCGTGGCTGGCTGGCTGGTCAATCTCTATTGGATCGTTCAGTACCCTGCGCGAAGTGAGCAGTGGCAGTCCATGGCCATGCGCCTGAGCATGGGGCTGTGGGTGCTGCTGCCGACCTGGGTCGGCTTCAACGTGCTGCGCGATACCGGCGGCATCTGGTTGCTCTACGTGCTGCTGCTGGTATGGGGGGCCGATATCGGCGCCTATTTCAGCGGTCGCGCCTGGGGCAGGCGCAAGCTGGCGCCGGCGGTCAGTCCGGGCAAGTCCTGGGAAGGCGTGGCCGGCGGGCTGGCGGTGACGCTGATGCTGGCGCTGGTATTTGCCACCTGGCAGGGGTTGGGTGCGGCGGCTGGCTTGGGGCTGGTCGTGGTCACGGCGATCGTGACGCTGGTCTCGGTGATGGGCGATCTTTTCGAGAGCATGCTCAAGCGCTTCCGCGGTATCAAGGACTCCAGCAACCTGCTGCCGGGCCACGGCGGCGTACTCGACCGCATCGACAGCCTGACCGCCGCGGTGCCGCTGTTCGCGCTGCTCTCGCTCGGGGTCCTGTAGCGTGGATCGCCGTGAGATGAGCGACTCTCGCCGGCAACAGGGCGTGACGGTGCTGGGCGCGACCGGTTCCATCGGCACCAGCACGCTGGACGTGATCGCACGCCACCCCGAACGTTACCGGGTGCATGCGCTGACTGCCCACCGCTCCCGCGAGGCGCTGCTGACCCAGTGTTTGCGCCATCGACCCAGCCTGGCCGTGCTCGACGAGGAGCACGATGCCGCCTGGCTGCGTGAGCGCCTCCTGCAGGCGGGTCTGGCCACCGAGGTGCGGGCCGGGCAGCAGGCGCTCATCGAGGTGGCAAGCGACACCGAGGTGGACGTGGTGATGGCGGCCATCGTCGGCGCCGCGGGGCTGCTGCCGACGCTTGCCGCGGTGCGCGCCGGCAAGCGGGTGCTGCTGGCCAACAAGGAAGCCCTGGTGATGTCCGGGGCGCTGTTCATGGACGCCGTGTCGCGCCATGGTGCCACGCTGCTGCCGATCGATTCCGAACATAATGCCATCTACCAGTGTCTACCACCCGAGCACCGTGGCGGTCTGGCTCGTCACGGCGTCACCCAGTTGCTGCTGACCGCCTCTGGCGGGCCGTTTCGCGGCTGGTCGCGGGAGCGCCTGGCGGCGGTGACGCCGGAGCAGGCCTGCGCCCACCCCAACTGGTCGATGGGGCGCAAGATCTCGGTGGACAGCGCCACTCTGATGAACAAGGGGCTGGAGCTGATCGAGGCGTGCTGGCTGTTCGATGCCCGGCCGGAGCAGGTGCAGGTGGTGGTGCATCCGCAGAGCGTAATCCACTCCATGGCCGCCTACAGCGACGGCTCGGTACTGGCGCAGTTGGGCAATCCGGATATGCGTACGCCGATCGCCTACGGCCTGGCCTGGCCGGAGCGTATCGAAGCCGGCGTCGAGGCGCTGGATCTGTTCCAGATCGCCCGGCTCGATTTCGAAGCGCCCGACGAGACGGCTTTCCCCTGTCTGCGGCTGGCGCGCGAGGCGATGCGGGAGGGCGGTACGGCACCGGCGATCCTCAACGGTGCCAACGAAGTGGCCGTCGACGCCTTCCTGGCGGGGCGCTTGAGCTTTCCGGGAATCGGTGAGCTGGTGGGCGAGGTTCTCACGGCACTGCCGGCAGAGAGCGGCGATGACCTGGAAACCGTGCTCGGCGCCGACGCCCGGGCGCGGCAGGCGGCGCACACTTGGCTGAAGCGGGGCTGAATCGGGGTTGAAGAGAGGCTGAGCCGCTTTTCGCCGACGTAGTAGTCATTTCAAGGAGGCTGTATTGGGCCTGATCCAGAACGTGCTGGCCGTCATCGTGGTGCTGGGGCTGTTGATCACCTTCCACGAGTTCGGCCATTACTGGGTGGCGCGCCGCTGTGGTGTCAGGGTGCTGCGCTTCTCGGTGGGCTTTGGCAAGGCGCTCTGGTCCCGTACCGACCGTCACGGGACCGAGTTCGTCGTGGCGGCGATTCCCCTTGGCGGCTACGTCAAGATGCTCGACGAGCGCGAGGCGCCGGTACCCGACGATCAGCTCCACGAAACGTTCAACCGCAAGACGGTATGGCAGCGTATCGCCATCGTCGCGGCCGGGCCGCTGGCCAACTTCCTGCTTGCCATCGTCGCCTACTGGGCGCTGTTCGTCGCCGGCACCACCACGGTGGCACCGGTGGTGGGCGAGGTGGCGCCCGATTCCCCGGCGGCCCGCAGCGGTCTGCAGAGCGGCCAGGAGATCGTCTCGGTGCAGGGCAACGGCGTGCGCTCCTGGGACGAGATCAACCTGCGCCTGATCGCCCACATCGGTGCCAGCGGTGAGCTGACCATCGATGCACGTGACGACGCTGGCTCGAGCGCGCAGGAGTACCGCCTGCCAGTGGAGAACTACCTGGTGCGCCAGGATCCGCCCCAGCCGCTGGCCACGCTGGGCATCACGCCCTGGCAGCCGCGTATTCCCGCGGTGCTGGGCCAGGTGCTGGATGGTCAGGCCGCCGCCGAGGCGGGGCTGCAGCCGGGCGACGAACTCTTGTCCGTCAATGGGGCGCCCATCGCGGAGTGGATGGATTTCGTCAGCGTGGTGCGGGCCAACCCCGGCGAAGCGCTGGAGCTCGAGGTGCAGCGCGACGGCGAGCCTGTGACGTTGACGCTCATTCCGGGCAGCCGCGAACTCGAGACGGGCGGTACCATCGGCTACGTGGGCGCCGGGGTGGAGCCGGTGGAGTGGCCCGAGGAGTTCCGGCGCGAGATCCGCTACGGCCCCGTGGCTGCGCTGGGGCAGGCAGTGAACCGCACCGGTGAGATGACGGTGCTGACGCTGGATGCGATCCGCAAGATGCTGGTGGGGCTGATCTCGCCGACCAATCTTTCCGGACCCATCACCATCGCCCAGATGGCGGGGGATACGGCCCGTACTGGGCTGGAGACCTTCGTCAGCTTCCTGGCCTATCTCTCCATCAGCCTGGCGGTGCTCAATCTGCTGCCGATACCGGTGCTCGATGGTGGCCACCTGCTTTATTATTTCGTCGAAGCCGTCCGCGGCCGGCCGGTATCGGAGCGGGCTCAGGCGCTGGGATTGCGAATCGGATTGGCAATGGTCGGAACTTTGATGCTGATGGCGCTCTATTTCGATCTGATGCGTCTCTGGTAGCGTGCGCCTCCAACGGGAGGCACAGGGAGGTGGAGCTGCGCTCCGCCTTGTCAGTCACCCGCACATATGTATATGGTGCCTGTCTGTACAGGCAGGCGGATCAACGCGAGCGAAGCGACTGCATGAATATCAAGACCCTTGGACTGGCGGCTCTGCTGCTGGCCGGTTCCGGTACGGTGCTGGCCGAATCCTTCGAAGTAACCGACATTCGCGTGGAGGGGCTGCAGCGGGTATCCGCCGCCTCCGTCTTCAACGCCTTCCCCATCAGCGCACGAGACCGAGTGGATGATCGCGAGCTGGCCGAGGCGGCGCGCAGCCTGTTCGCCACCGGTCTGTTCGACGACATTCAGCTTGCTCGCGACGGTGACGTGCTGGTCATCCAGGTCGTCGAGCGACCGACCATCTCACGGCTGAACATCAGCGGCAACCGTCGGCTCTCCGAGGAGGACCTGCGCCGCGGTCTGCGCGAGGGCGGGCTGGCGGAAGGCCAGGTGCTTCAGCTCTCGACTCTCGAGGACATTCAGCGCGAGCTGGAGGGCGTCTACCAGGCCCAGGGGCGCTACAGCGCCCGGATCGAGACCAACGTGCGCGAGATCGACGAAGGCCGCGTCCAGGTCGATATCGAGATCAACGAAGGTGCCGTGGCCAAGATTCGCCAGATCAACATCGTCGGCAATCGTCAGTTCAGTGACGACGAGCTGCGTGACGTGTTCGAGCTCAACGACCGCCCCGGGCGCTTCTTCGGCTGGTTCTCCCGCGACGAGTACTCCCGCGAGGCGCTGGCCGGCGACCTGGAGCGTCTGCGCTCTTTCTACCTGGACCGCGGCTACGTCAATTTCGACATCACCTCGACCCAGGTCTCGATCAGCCCGGACAAGTCGCAGATCTTCGTCACCGTCAACGTCGACGAGGGCAGCCAGTATCGCCTGGGCGACGTGCGCTTCGTCGGCGATCTGCAGATCGGCGAGCGTGAGGCGCGCAACCTGCTGCAGGTGGAGAGCGGAGAGATCTTCTCGCGCAGCAACGTCACCGCTTCCACCGAGGCGCTGCGCTCGCGCCTGGGTGCCGAAGGCTTCGCCTTCGCCCGGGTCGACGGCATACCCGAGCCGCGCGCCGACGGTTCCACCGTCGACCTGACCGTGCGTGTCGACCCGGGTCGTCGTGCTTACGTGCGGCGAATCAACTTCATCGGCAACACCACCACCCAGGACGAGGTGCTGCGTCGTGAGATGATCCAGATGGAAGGGGCGCCGGCCTCCACCGACTCGATCAGCCAGTCGCGCCGTCGCCTGGAGCGTCTGGGCTTCTTCCGTCAGGTCGAGGTGGAAACCCAGCCTGTGGCTGGCGAGCCGGACAAGCTCGACGTCACCTACACGGTGGAGGAGCAGCCCTCCGGCTCGATCTCGGCGAGCATCGGCTTCTCGCAGAGCGCCGGGGTGATCTACGGCGCCTCGCTGGCCCAGAACAACTTCCTGGGTACCGGTAACCGGGTCAACATCGGCGCCCAGCGCAGCGACACCTTCACCAGTGTCAACTTCGGTTTCACCGACCCGTACTGGACCCTGGACGGCATCTCGCGCGGCTACAACGTCTTCTATCGCGAGACCGATTTCGAAGACTCGGATATCTCGACCTACTCCACCGACGCCTACGGCGCGGGGATCAACTTCGGCTATCCGGTCAGTGAGCTGTCGCGCCTCAACTTCGGCGCCAGCATCGAAGACCTGACGGTCAAGACCTATCGCGACACGGCGTCGGAAATCGTGCGCTACGTCGAGGACCAGGGCGACAACGCCCAGAGCCTCAAGCTCACCGCCAGTTGGACGCGCAACAACCTCAACCGCGGCATCATGCCCACCTCGGGCAACTATCAGCGCCTGTCGCTGGAGACCGCCGCGCCGGGCAGTGACGCCGACTACTACAAGCTGCGCGCCCGCGCCCAGCAGCTCTTCGCTCTCAACGAGGAGGAGACCTGGGCGCTCAAGTTCGGCACCACCCTGGGCTACGCCGACAGCATCGGCAGCGATCCCTATCCGTTCTACGAGAACTTCTTCGCCGGCGGTCTTGGCTCGGTGCGCGGCTTCACCGCCAACACCCTGGGCGAGCGCACCACCCCGCGCGAGGCCGGGCGCGACCGCACCCTGGGCGGCAACGTACTGATCGAAGGCAGTGCCGAACTGCTCTTCCCGCTGCCGTTCGTCGAGGATCAGCGCTCGCTGCAGACCGGCTTCTTCCTCGATGCCGGCAACACCTTCCTGACCAGTTGCTATGACATCATGGAAGGCGACGGGCCGTCGAACTGCTCCTCCGGCGTCGATCTGAGCGAGCTGCGCTACAGCATCGGTGTGGGGCTCTCCTGGCTGACGCCCGTGGGCCCGCTGACATTCAGCATCGCCGAGCCGCTCAACGACAAGAGCGGCGACAATACCCAGTTCTTCCAATTCTCGCTGGGACAGACCTTCTGATCCGGCTCCTCAAGGAGTAATTTGAATGCGCAAGTTGACGCTCTTTTTGTGCATGGGTCTGTTCGCCGCGCTGTCTGCGCCGGCCTATTCGACCGAGGTGGCCGTTCTCGACTGGCGCGGGGCGCTGCTCTCTTCCAATGCCGCCCAGCGCTCGATGGAGCAACTGGAGAGCCGGCTTGCCGGCCAGCAGCAGGAAGCGCAGTCGCTGGGGCAGGAGCTGTCCCAGCTGCAGCGGCGCCTGCAGCAGGAGGGCGACAGCCTGCCCGATGATCAGCGTCGCTCGCTGATCCAGGAGTTCCAGCAGAAGGGCAGTCGCTTCGAACAGCTGCGTCAGCAGATCATGGAAGAGCAGATGCGCGCCGAGCAGAATTTCCTGCAGGAAGCCGAGCCCAAGCTGGAGCGGGCCGTGGAGCAGGTGATCTCGCGGCACAATGTGCAGGTGCTGGTGGAGCCCCAGGGCGTATTGCACTCCGAGCGGGACCTGCCCAACCTGACGGGTGAAGTGATCGAAATACTCAACTCGCTCAATTGATCCACTCGGCAGCGCGCTGCCGAAACGTTGTCGATACGGGTTTCCATGACGCACCCTGCTACTCCGCAATACACACTGACCGAGCTCGCCGAGCGGCTCGGTGCCCAACTGATCGGCGACGGCAGTCGCCGCATCAGGGGGTTGGCGACCCTCAAGGAAGCCGGCCCCGATCAGGTGGCTTTCGTCGCCAATCGCTCCTACATCAAGGACCTCGCCAACTGTCGAGCCGGGGCGGTGCTGCTCCACCCCGAGCATGGTGCCGCCTGCCCGGTGGCTCGCCTGGAGCTGGCGAATCCCTATCTCGGCTATGCCCACCTGTCCCAGCTGTTCGACCCGATCCTGGCCGCTCCCGTGGGCGGTATCCATCCCACGGCGGTAGTGGCGGAGGACGTGGTGCTCGGGGCGCGGGTCGAGATCGGCCCCAACGCCGTGGTCGAAGCCGGGGTGGAGCTCGGCGACGAGGTGGTGGTAGGGGCCGGCAGCTTCATCGGGGCGGGTTCATGCATCGGTGACCAGTCGCGGCTGCACGCCAACGTCACCGTCTGTCATGGCGTGATCATCGGCAAGCGTGCCCTTCTGCACAGCGGCTGCGTGATCGGTGGCGACGGCTTCGGCTTCGCCCACGACGGCGGGCGCTGGCACAAGATCGCTCAGCTGGGCGGGGTGGTGCTGGGCGACGACGTCGAGGTGGGCAGCTGCTCCAGCATCGACCGGGGCGCGTTGGACGACACCGTGATCGGCAACGACGTCAAGATCGACAGTCAGGTGCAGATCGCCCACAACGTGCGTATCGGCGACCACTCCGCCCTGGCCGGCTGCGTGGGCATCGCCGGCTCCACACGGGTCGGCAAGAACTGCATGCTGGGCGGTGGTGTGGGGCTCTCCGGGCACCTGACGATCTGCGACGGCGTGCAGGTCACCGGCATGAGTCTGGTGACCAACTCGATCCACGAGCCGGGGGTCTACTCGTCGGGTACCGGTGCCATGTCCAACGCCCAGTGGCGCAAGAATGCGGTACGTTTCAAGCAGCTCGACGACATGGCAAGGCGTCTGGCGCGTCTCGAGAAGCGCGATCAGCAGGGTTGAGGCAGGATCGGGCGGCGTTATAATTCCTCGCCTGCCGTTTGCAGGCTTTCGGGAAGCCGGGCGCGACGCTTGCTGGACGTTCGCCAAGGCTTCCCTACTTCATTTCAGAGGTCGCTACGATGGTAATGGACATCAACGAGATTCGTGATTATCTGCCGCACCGTTACCCTTTTCTGCTGGTCGATCGGGTGACGGAGCTGAGCCTTGGCGAATCCATCGTGGGCTACAAGAACGTCAGCATCAACGAGCCGTTCTTCAACGGTCATTTTCCTCACCATCCGATCATGCCCGGTGTGCTGGTGCTTGAGGCGCTTGCCCAGGTATGCGGTATTCTCGGGTTCAAGACCGTCAACAAGCTGCCTGCTGACGGTTACGTCTATTATCTAGTGGGTAGCGACAACGTGCGTTTCAAGCGGCCGGTGATGCCGGGCGATCGCCTGAAGCTGGAAGCTAAGGTCGAACGTGAAAAGCGCGGCATCTGGAAGTTCGCCTGTCGTGCTACCGTAGAGGGTGAATTGGCCTGCGAGGCCGACATCATCTGTGCCGAGAGGAAGGTTTCTTGATACATAGCACCGCCATCGTCGATCCTGGGGCTCGTCTTGCCGAGGACGTGGAAGTCGGTCCCTTCAGCGTGATCGGACCGGATGTCGAGATCGGTCCCGGCAGTCGTATCGGCCCGCATGTGGTGGTCAAGGGGCCGACCGTGCTTGGAGCCCGGACCCGGATCTTCCAGTTCGCTTCCGTAGGCGAGGATTGCCAGGACAAGAAGTATGCCGGTGAGCCGACCCGGCTGGTGATGGGCGACGACAACGTCATCCGTGAGGGCGTGACCCTGCACCGTGGCACCGCTCAGGATCGCGGCGAGACCACCATCGGCTCGCGCAACCTGTTCATGGCCTACGTGCATGTCGGGCACGACTGCGTCATCGGCAACGACTGCGTGCTGGCCAACCAGGCCACGCTTGCCGGGCATGTGACCCTGGGCAACTTCGTCATTCTCGGTGGGCTTTCGGCCATTCATCAGTTCTGCCATTTCGGCGACTACGCCATGGCGGGAGGCGGTTCGATCATCACCAAGGACACGCCGGCCTTCCTGATGATCAATGGCAGTCCGGCCAGGCCTCATGGGCTCAATCTGGTCGGCCTCAAGCGCCGGGGCTTCTCGACCGAGGCGATCAAGGCACTGGGCGAGTGCTACAAGCTGGTCTATCGTCAGGGCCTGACCGTGGCCCAGGCGCTGGAGGAGATCCGCAACCGCTACGCCCTGCCCGAAACCGAGGCCTTTGCCGCTTCCATCGAGGTCTCGACACGCGGCATCGTTCGCTGAGCGGACGTCGAAACGGGTCCGATATGAGCCAGTTAGCGCGTGTCTACATCGTCGCCGGCGAGATGTCCGGCGACCTGCTCGGTGCCAGCCTGATGCGGGCGCTCAAGGCGCGTCACCCCGGTGTCGAGTTCCGCGGTATCGGCGGGCCGGGGATGATCGCCGAGGGCATCGACAGCCGTTTTCCTCTCGAGACGCTCTCGGTCATGGGGCTGGTCGAGGTGCTCAAGCATCTGCCGGAGCTGATTCGGGTGCGCCGTGCGCTGCGCGCCGATGCCCTGGCCTGGCAGCCGGACGTGATGATCGGTATCGACGCGCCCGATTTCAATCTCGGCCTCGAGCGTCAGCTGCGCGAGGCGGGGCTCACCACCGTGCACTACGTCAGCCCCACGGTATGGGCCTGGCGTCAGGGTCGGGTCAAGGGCATCGTCCGCTCGGTGGATGCCATGCTCACCTTCCTGCCCTTCGAAGCCGCCTTTTACGAGAAGCACGATCTGCCAGTGGCTTTCGTCGGTCATCCGCTGGCTGACGAGCTGCCGTTGGCCAACGATCGTGGTGCTGCACGAGAGGAAGTCGGCTTGCCGCTCGGCGTGTCGGTGCTGGCCGTGCTGCCGGGGTCTCGGGCCAACGAGATCCGCTTTCTCGGCGAGACGTTTCTCGACGCCGCTGAGCGGCTGTGTCGCGAACGCCCCGACTTGCGGGTAGTGATACCGGCGGCCACCCCGCTGCGCCGCGCCGAGCTCGAAGCGCTACTCGAACACCGGCCCTTGTTGAGCGAGCGCGCCGTGTTGCTCGACGGACGTGCGCGACAGGCCATGGTGGCCAGCGATGCCGTGCTGCTCGCTTCGGGTACGGCGGCGCTTGAGGGCATGCTGTGTCACCGCGCGATGCTGGTGGGCTATCGCATGGCGCCGCTGACACACTGGCTGGCCAAGCGCCTGGTCAAGACGCCGTGGATCTCGCTGCCCAATTTGATCGCTCAGGAGACCTTGATCCCCGAGCTGATCCAGGATGCACTCACGGCCGAGGCAATCGTCGCGCGCATCGGTCCGCTGCTCGATGACGGCGAGACGCGTGCCGCCCTCGAAGCGCGGTTCGCCGCTATGCATGCCGGGCTGCAGCGCAACGCCAGCGCTCGTGCGGTCGAGGCCATCGAGGCCGTGGTGGCGGGGCGGCCGCTGCCCGAGTCGGTGGCAAGCGATACCATGACAGCCGATCCCGAGGTAGAGGCCAGGAGAAGCGAGACATGAGCGAGTCTGCCTTTCCCCAACTGGTCATCGACTACCAGGGCCACTTGCTGGCCGGCGTCGACGAAGTGGGCCGCGGACCGCTGATCGGCGCGGTGGTGGCCGCGGCGGTGATCCTCGACCCGCTGCGCCCCATCGCCGGCCTGACCGATTCCAAGAAACTCACGCCGCAGCGTCGCGTGGAGCTGGACGCGGAGATCCGCGACAAGGCACTGGCCTTCGCCGTGGCCGAGGCGTGCCATGCCGAGGTCGACGAGCTGAACATCTACCATGCCACCCACCTGGCCATGCGCCGGGCGATCGATGCGCTGCCGCTGGTGCCGGAGTACCTGCTGGTGGACGGCAATCGACTGCCTGGGCATCATGTACCCGGTCAGGCGGTCGTCAAGGGCGACGCCCGCCATCCGGCCATCGCTGCGGCCTCGATCCTTGCCAAGGTGGCCCGCGACGCCCAGATGGTGGCGCTCGACGCGCTCTTCCCCGAGTACGGCTTCGCCCGCCACAAGGGCTATGCCACGCCCGAGCATCTGGACGCGCTGGAGCGCCTCGGGCCTTTGCCCGAGCATCGCCGTTCCTTCGCTCCGCTGAAAGGACAACTCGAGCTGCTTTAGTCCATGAGTCGCTCCCAATACAGCGAGGGCGCCGGGGATAGGTCGTAGCGGGGGTCTTTTGCCATGGATGGCAAAAGTAGCTTACAAGGATGTATTCACAGCGCCCCCGCGAAGGCCTATCGCCGGATCAGCCCGAGCGGATTTGAGTTATATCGCAGGCCCGATAGCCTGTTTTTCGTGTCGACCATTTACCGCCAAGCCCCGAGCCTCTTATGACCACGCCCTTCGTACACCTTCGCGTCCACACCGAGTACTCCCTGGTCGACGGTCTGGTACGGCTCAAGCCGCTGATCAAGGCCACTGCCGAGCGTGGCATGCCGGCGATGGCCGTGACCGACGAGGCCAACCTGTTCGGCCTGGTCAAGTTCTACCGCGGTGCCCAGGGCAGCGGGCTGAAGCCGATCATCGGCGCCGACCTGTGGCTCGCCAATCCGCATGACGAGACGCACCCTTACCGGCTGACCCTGCTGGCGATGAACGACACCGGTTATCGCAACCTCACCGAGCTGATCTCGCGGGGCTGGATGGAAGGGCAGCGCCAGGGGCGGGCGCTGCTGGAGAAAGCCTGGGTGCTGGAGCAGAGCGAAGGGTTGATCGCCCTCTCCGGCGGTCGCGAAGGGGAGATCGGTCGCCACCTGCTGGCCGACCATCGCGACGAGGCACGCACGCTGCTCGAGGAGTGGCAGGCGGCCTTTCCGGAGCGCTTCTACCTGGAGTTGACCCGCACCGGGCGGCCGCTGGAGGAAGAGTGCGTGCACCTCTCGGTGGAGCTGGCCGTGACCACGGGCACGCCGGTGGTGGCCACCAACGATGTGCGTTTCCTCGAGCGTGACGACTTCTGGGCCCACGAGACCCGCGTTTCCATCGGCGAAGGCAAGGCGTTGGACGACCCGCGCCGCGAGCGCAAGTACACCGAGGAGCAGTACCTCAAGAGCCCGGCGGAGATGGCCGAGCTGTTCGCCGACATCCCCGAGGCGCTCGAGAACAGCGTGATGATCGCCGCGCGTTGCAACGTCGACGTGCGTCTGGGCGAGATCTTCCTGCCGGAGTTCGAGATCCCCGAGGGCATGACCCAGGACGAATTCTTCCGCAAGGTCTCCCACGACGGCCTCGACGAGCGTCTCGACTTCCTCTACCCGGTAGAGAAATACCCCCGCGACGGCGCCGAGTACGCCGAGATCGACAAGCGCTATCGCGAGCGCCTCGACTTCGAGCTCGACATCATCATTCAGATGGGCTTCCCCGGCTACTTCCTGATCGTGATGGACTTCATCAAGTGGGCCAAGGACAACGACGTGCCGGTGGGGCCGGGGCGCGGTTCGGGTGCCGGCTCGCTGGTGGCCTACGCACAGAAGATCACCGACCTCGACCCGCTGGAGTACGACCTGCTGTTCGAGCGCTTCCTCAACCCCGAGCGGGTCTCGATGCCCGACTTCGACGTCGACTTCTGCATGGAGAAGCGCGACCGGGTGATCGATTACGTGGCCGACCGTTACGGGCGCAACGCGGTGTCGCAGATCGTCACCTTCGGCACCATGGCGGCCAAGGCGGTGGTGCGCGACGTGGCCCGCGCCCAGGGTAAGCCCTACTCGCTGGGCGACAAGCTCTCCAAGCTGATCCCCTTCGAGGTGGGCATGACCCTGGCCAAGGCCATCGAGGCCGAGCCGGCGCTCAAGGAGTTCATCGAAAACGACGAGGAGGCCGCCGAGATCTGGGAGATGGCGGTCAAGCTCGAAGGCATCACCCGCGGCACCGGCAAGCACGCCGGGGGCGTGGTGATCGCGCCGACCAAGCTCACCGACTTCTCGCCGCTGCTGTGTGACGAGGAGGGCAACGGCCTGGTCGTGCAATTCGACAAGAACGACATCGAGGAGGCCGGGCTGGTCAAGTTCGACTTCCTCGGCCTGCGTACCCTGACCATCATCGACTGGGCGCTGGAGATGGTCGACAAGGTGCGCGCGGTCAAGGGCGAAGGGCCGCTCGACATCGACAGCATCCCGCTCGACGACAGCCCCACCTTCGAGATGCTCAAGCGCGCCGAGACCACGGCGGTGTTCCAGCTCGAATCCCGCGGCATGAAGGAGCTGATCAAGCGCCTGCTGCCCGACTCGCTGGAAGACATGATCGCCCTCGTCGCCCTGTTCCGCCCGGGCCCGCTGCAATCGGGCATGGTCGACGACTTCATCAACCGCAAGCACGGCCGTGCCGAGCTCGCCTACCCGCACCCGGACTACCAGCACGAGTGGCTCAAGCCGGTGCTGGAGCCCACCTACGGCATCATCCTGTATCAGGAGCAGGTGATGCAGATCGCCCAGGTGCTGGCCGGCTACACTCTGGGTCAGGCCGACATGCTGCGGCGTGCCATGGGCAAGAAGAAGCCCGAGGAGATGGCCAAGCAGCGCAGCGGCTTCATGGAAGGCTGTGCGGCCAACGGCATCGACAAGGAGCTGGCGGGCAACATCTTCGACCTGGTGGAGAAGTTCGCCGGCTACGGCTTCAACAAGTCGCACTCGGCAGCCTACGGCCTGGTCTCCTACCAGACCGCCTGGCTCAAGACCCACTACCCCGGCCCGTTCATGGCCGCGGTAATGTCCACCGAAATGGACAACCTCGACAAGGTGGTGCCGCTGATCGAGGAGTCGCGTCGCATCGGCCTCACCGTGACCCCACCGGACGTCAACATCGGCGGCTACAAGTTCACCGTCGATACCGAGGGTCGCGTGGTCTACGGCCTGGGCGCCATTCGCGGCGTGGGCGAGGGGCCCATCGGCGCCATCGTCGAGGCGCGTGAGGCCGACGGCCCGTTCAGCGACCTGTTCGACTTCTGCCGCCGGGTCGACCCCAAGCGCATGAACAAGCGCACCCTGGAGGCGTTGATCCGCTCCGGTGCTCTGGACAACCTGGGGCCGAATCGAGCGGTGCTCGCCGCCGCCCTCGAGGATGCCCTCAAAGCCGCGGCGCAGACCCAGAGCAATCAGAGCCTGGGCATGATGGACATGTTCGGCGAAGCCTTCGCCGACGACGAGGCCGAGAGCGATCCCTACGAGGCCTACCGCCGCGCCCGCGAGTGGACCGACAAGGAGCGCCTGGCCGGCGAGAAGGAGACCCTGGGGCTCTACCTCACCGGCCATCCCATCGACGAGTACGAGAAGGAGCTTGCCCGCTTCGTCTCCACCCGCATCGTCGATCTCAAGCCGTCGCGGGAGCCGCAGCGGGTGGCGGGTCTGGTGGTGGCGGTGCGCACCATGAAGTCCAAGCGCGGCGACACCATGGCCTTCATTACACTGGACGACCGTACCGGGCGCATCGAGGCCTCGCTGTTCGGCGAGCTCTACGATCAGCTGCGCGGCCAGATCGAGGCCGACCAGGTGCTGATCGTCGAGGGCGAGGTCTCCAGCGACGACTTCTCCGGCGGCCTGCGCCTGCGCGGCAAGGAGATCACGCCGATGGTGGCCGCTCGCGCCCGCTACGGCGAGGCGGTGGAGCTGTCACTGGACGGCACCCGGGTCAACGGCCGGCTGGTGGAGAGTCTGCGCGAGAGCCTCGTGCCGCACCGCGACGACGGCGGCCTGCCGGTGCGCCTGCGCTACCGCAACGAGGCCGCCGCCGGCTGGCTGGAGCTGGACGCGCAGTGGCGCGTGGCCCCCAGTGACGAGCTGCTGATTGCGCTGCGCGAAGTGGAGGGGCAGGATGGGGTGCGCTTGAAGTACCGCTAGGCCTACCACTTTGCCTTCGGCGGCAGGTCGTCAAGGCCGCCGGGGCTGACCGGCGACAGGCCTGCGAGGAGGCGCTGTGAACCCATCCCTGGGCGCTACTTTTGCCATCCATGGCAAAAGACCTCCTCTTCGGCCTGTCCCCGGCATCCCTCGGTGTTGGCGAAGTCCGCATACGTCGCCTTGCGCCGTGCGTTGAGGGTGCGATAATGCCCGACATTCGATTTTATGGCTTCCGGGGCGAACAGCGTTCATCATGCCCCGGCGACAGCAAAGACAAGGCGGCCCAGCCACTATGAATCCCAACTACCTCGATTTCGAACAGCCCATCGCCGAACTCCAGGCCAAGATCGAAGAACTGCGCCTGGTCGGCAACGACAGCCAGCTCAACCTCAGCGACGAGATCAGCCGCCTGGAGGAGAAGAGCCGCAAGCTCACCGAGTCGATCTTCAAGGACCTGACCCCCTGGCAGGTCTCCCAGCTATCGCGTCACCCCCAGCGCCCCTATACGCTGGACTATCTCGAACACATCTTCACCGACTTCGATGAGCTGCACGGCGACCGTCGCTTCGCCGACGATCCGGCCATCGTCGGCGGCGTCGCCCGGCTGGACGATCGTCCGGTGATGGTCATCGGTCACCAGAAAGGGCGTGAGGTGAAGGAGAAGGTGCGGCGCAATTTCGGCATGCCGCGCCCCGAGGGCTACCGCAAGGCATGCCGCCTGATGGAGATGGCCGAGCGCTTCAAGATGCCGGTGCTGACCTTCATCGACACCCCCGGCGCCTACCCCGGCATCGATGCCGAGGAGCGCGGCCAGAGCGAGGCCATCGCCTACAATCTGGCGGTGATGTCGCGGCTCAAGACCCCGATCCTCTCCACCGTGGTGGGCGAGGGCGGCTCCGGTGGCGCCCTGGCCATCGGCGTGTGCGATGAGCTCGCCATGCTGCAGTACTCCACCTACTCGGTCATCTCGCCGGAAGGCTGCGCCTCGATCCTGTGGAAGAGCGCCGAGCGAGCCGCCGATGCGGCTCAGGCCATGGGCATTACCGCCGAACGGCTCAAGGAGCTGGGTTTCGTCGATACCCTGATCGAGGAGCCGCTGGGCGGCGCCCACCGTCAGCCCCTCGTCACCGCCGAGCGGGTCAAGGAGTCGCTGCTGGCGAGCCTGGATCGACTCGAGGCGATGGAGACCGATGCTCTTCTTGAAAGACGCTATGAGCGTCTGATGAGCTATGGCGCTCCGGCATAAGAGAGAATCGCTGCAAGCCCTGATCGACGACGCCCTGGCGGAGACCCCGCCGGGGCGTGTCGTCTGGGTGGCACTCTCCGGCGGGCTGGATTCGAGCCTGCTGCTTACGCTGGCGGCCCAGGCCTGTCGGTGTCATCCCCGCCCGCTGCACGCCCTACACGTTCATCATGGCCTTCAGAGTGCCGCCGATGGCTTCGAGCGGCACTGCCGTCGGCTTGCCTCACGGCTCGGCGTGCCGCTGTTCGTCGAGCGCGTCGCGGTCGAGCGTGACGCCGGGCTGGGGCTCGAGGGGGCGGCGCGGGAAGCGCGTTACGCGGCGTTCGCCCGCCGTGTGGCACCGGGTGAGACGCTGCTGCTGGCCCAGCATCGTGACGATCAGGCGGAAACCTTTCTGCTCGCCGCCCTGCGCGGCAGCGGCGTACGCGGCCTGGCGGGCATGCCGGCGGAACGCGAGTGGCAAGGGCGACGCCTCGTGCGCCCGCTGCTGACACGCTCACGGAGCGAGCTCGAAGCCGAGGCGGCCCGGCTCGGGCTGCGCTGGGTCGATGACCCCAGCAATACCGATGAGGCGCTGGACCGCAACTTCCTGCGTGGCAGCGTATTGCCGCTGCTGCAGTCGCGCTGGCCCCAGGCGGCCACAGCCCTGGCCGGCAGCGCCCGGCTTGCCGGCGAGGCGGAGCAACTGCTCGAGGAGCTTGCCGCAGGCGACCTCGCTGCGCTGGGCGACGACCCGGGTTGCCTCGGCGTTGAAGCGTTGCTGAGGCTTTCTACGCCTCGGCGGCGCTCGCTGTTGCGTCACGCCTGTCGCCGGTTGGGTGTGTCCACACCGCCGGCGGGTCGTCTCGAAACGCTGCTCGAGCAGCTCGAGGCGCGCAGCGACGCCCAGGTCCGGGTGAGCTGGAGCGGCGCCGAGGCGCGCATCTGGCGCGGCCAGCTCTACCTGCTGCCCTCTTGTGAATCGCTGATGCCGGAATGGACCCTCGAATGGGACGGCAGGGCACCGCTGGTGTCGCCCTGGGGCGAGATCGGTGTCGGCTTGGCGCCCGTCGAGGGCCCCCCGGTGCGCCTGACGCTGAAGGCTCGCCAGGGCGGCGAGCGACTGCGCCTTGCCGGGCGTGGCAGCCGCGACCTCAAACGTTTGCTGCAGGAGGCTCTGGTGCCGCCCTGGGCGCGGGAGCGTGTCGCGGTGGTCTGGCACGAGCAGACCCCGGTAGCGGCGCTGCTGCTGCCGGAAGGGCGCTGGCTGGCCGTGGCGGCTGGGTGGTGTTCTGTGGCGAGAGCGTAGTCCGTAGCGAGAGAGGAGTGAGCGGCGCTGCGTTATGCCTGCTGCAATGGTGCACAAGCCAGCATGTCGTGCAGCACGCCCTCACGCAGTGCCCCATCGGCATAGTTCATCGTCGTCAGCTCGAATGTCTCGAAGATGGCTCCGAGAATGGCCACGCCTGCGGGAAAGATGCGCGAGCGGTCCGGCTTGAGTCCCTCCAGCGTGACGTTGTCCAAACGCTCGCATTCGATCAGGCGCTGGCGTAGCGTCTGCAAGCCGCTGCGGTTGACGATGCCCGGCTGGCCACCGCTTGTGGCAAGCACCGAAGCGGCCGCCTTGATGGTGCCGCTGGAGCCCAGCGCTTCGCTCCAGCCCAGCTCGCGATAGTTGGCCTCAATGGCCGCCAGCCGGGCCAGTACGTCCGCTTCCGCCCGGCGCATGTTGGCTTCGTTGACCTTGCCGTCGCTGAAATGTCGGCGAGTGTGGGTGACGCAGCCAACGTCGAGGCTCTGCAGCAGCAGCGGCCCCGAGGGATCCCCGATGATGAACTCGGTCGAGCCACCGCCGATATCGACGACCAGGCGACGCTCGTTCGCGGCCAGCGTGTTGGACGCCCCCAGGTAGATCAGGCGGGCCTCCTCCTCGCCGGAGATGATCTCCACGCGGCAGCCCAGCAGGGCTTCGGCCCGCTCGACGAAGGATTGCCGATTGAGCGCCGTGCGCAGCGCACTGGTGCCTACCACACGCAGACGATCACGGGCCACTCCCGCCAGGTAGGGAAGGAAGCGGTCAAGACAGGTCAGCGCACGCTGGATGGCAGCTTCGTCCAGATGATTGCGGCTATCCAGGCCGGCGGCCAACTGCACCTTTTCACCGCAGCGCGTCACCACCTGCAGCCGGTCGTCCTGATAGCAGGCAACCAACAGGTGAAAGCTGTTGGAACCCAGATCGATGGCTGCCAGTTGCCGTGGGTCTTGCCGTTGGAGCATGGCGTCATCGTTGGCGGTTTGAGGCCGATCCTTGGGTGCAGTCATCTAAGCGTCCTGATAGCGGATGGCTAAAGGTTGCGGCGCTGGCGCGAACGTGTCAATCGCACGGGGGTTGATCGATGGGGTTGCGTTCGTCGCCGGCCTTGACTAACATCGAGACGTTCGCCTGTTCCGAATGCTTTCCGACCGCGTCGCGGTCAACATCAAGTCGTCAGACAGCCCCTTCTTGTCGCTCGTTGTCATGTGCCGAAGCCATGGTGGCACTTGAAACGCACAGGCGATGAATCCATGCGACACGAAGCGCTGCTCCCTCTTACACGATACCGTGCCTCGACCTCTTGCGCAGAGTGGTCGTAGCGCAACGAGCATCGCTCATGAGCGGCAGCTCCATCGGGCTCTGAACGCACCCAAGCGGCGTACCGTTCTTTATCCGCACATTCCCACGGCCGCCGTGCCGCCACGCTGACATGAGCAACTTCCGAACACACCGATGAATCTTACCGAACTCAAGCAAAAAACCGTGCCAGAGCTCTTGGAGCTCGCCCGCGAGATGGGCATCGACAACCTGGCCCGCTCACGCAAGCAGGACATCATCTTCGCCATCCTCAAGAAGCACGCCAAGAGCGGCGAGGATATCTATGGCGACGGTGTTCTGGAAATTCTTCAGGACGGCTTCGGCTTCCTTCGCAGCGCCGACAGCTCCTACCTGGCCGGTCCCGATGACATCTACGTCTCGCCGTCGCAGATCCGTCGCTTCAACCTGCGCAAGGGCGATTCGATCTCCGGCAAGATCCGTCCGCCGAAGGAAGGGGAGCGCTACTTCGCGCTGCTCAAGGTCAGCCAGATCAACTTCGACAAGCCGGAAAACGCCAAGCACAAGATCCTGTTCGAGAACCTCACGCCGCTGTTCCCCCAGGAGCGGCTGCGCATGGAGATCGGCAACGGCTCCACCGAGGATCTCACCGCACGCATCATCGATCTCACCGCGCCCATCGGCAAAGGCCAGCGCGGCCTGATCGTCTCGCCGCCCAAGGCGGGCAAGACGTTGATGTTGCAGAACATCGCCACCTCGATCACACGCAACAACCCCGAGTGTCACCTGATCGTGCTGTTGATCGACGAGCGCCCGGAAGAAGTGACCGAGATGTCGCGCACCGTGCGCGGCGAAGTGGTCGCCTCCACCTTCGACGAGCCGCCGGCGCGCCACGTGCAGGTTGCCGAGATGGTGATCGAGAAGGCCAAGCGGCTGGTCGAGCACAAGAAGGACGTGGTCATCCTGCTCGACTCCATCACCCGTCTGGCGCGTGCCTACAACACCGTGGTGCCGAGCTCCGGCAAGGTGCTCACCGGCGGTGTCGACGCCCACGCCCTGGAGAAGCCCAAGCGTTTCTTCGGTGCCGCACGTAACATCGAAGAGGGTGGCAGCCTGACCATCATCGCCACCGCGCTGGTCGATACCGGCTCGAAGATGGACGAGGTGATCTTCGAGGAGTTCAAGGGCACCGGCAACATGGAAGCCCACCTGGACCGCAAGCTCGCCGAGCGCCGTGTCTACCCGGCCCTCAACATCCGTCGTTCCGGCACCCGCCGCGAGGACCTGATCGCCTCCGAGGACGAGATGCAGCGTATGTGGATCCTGCGCAAGCTGCTCAACCCGATGGACGATACCGCGGCCACCGAGTTCCTCATCGACCGCCTGAAAGATACCAAGACGAACCTCGAGTTCTTCGAAGCCATGAAGCGCCGCTAAGCGGGATCGGCGGTGCGCAAAGGGGCGGCATGCTATGCTGCCCCTTTCGTCGTTCCGGAAACGGGAATTGCAATGAAGTACAAGGATCTGCGCGACTTCATCGCCGCTCTGGAGGCTCAGGGCGAGCTGATACGAGTTTCAGCCGAGGTGGACCCCTATCTCGAGATCACCGAGATCTGTGACCGCACCCTGCGTGCCGGTGGCCCGGCGCTGCTGTTCGAGAACGTCAACGGTCACGACATGCCGCTGCTGGGCAACCTGTTCGGTACGCCCAAGCGGGTCGCCATGGGCATGGGCCAGGACAGCGTCGAGGCGCTGCGCGAGGTGGGAGAACTGCTCGCCTTCCTCAAGGAGCCCGAGCCGCCCAAGGGCTTTCGCGACGCCTGGGACAAGCTGCCGATCTTCAAGCAGGTGATGAGCATGGGGCCGAAGACGGTGCGCAGCGCCCCGGTACAGGAGGTAGTGCTGGAGGGCGACGACGTCGACCTCGGCCGCCTGCCGATCCAGCACTGCTGGCCCGGCGACGCCGCGCCGCTGGTTACCTGGCCGCTGGTGGTGACCCGCGGGCCGCACAAGAAGCGCCAGAACCTGGGCATCTATCGTCAGCAGAAGCTGTCGAAGAACCGTCTGATCATGCGCTGGCTGTCGCACCGCGGCGGCGCGCTCGACTTCCTGGAGCACCAGCAGACGAACCCCGGCGAGCCCTTCCCGGTGGCGGTGGCGCTGGGCGCCGACCCGGCGACGATTCTCGGCGCGGTGACGCCGGTGCCGGACTCACTCTCCGAGTATGCCTTCGCCGGGCTGTTGAGAGGCTCGCGCACCGAGCTGGTCAAGTGCGGCCACGCCGATCTGGAAGTGCCTGCGTCTGCCGAAATCATTCTGGAAGGCTTTATCTACCCCGACGACACGGCGCCGGAAGGCCCCTACGGCGACCATACCGGCTACTACAACGAGGTCGACGAGTTCCCGGTGTTCACCGTGACGCGCATGACGATGCGCCGCGATGCCATCTACCATTCGACCTACACCGGGCGTCCGCCCGACGAGCCGGCGATCCTCGGCGTCGCACTCAACGAAGTGTTCGTGCCGATCCTGCGCAAGCAGTTTCCCGAGATCGTCGACTTCTACCTGCCGCCGGAGGGCTGCTCCTACCGCATGGCAGTGGTGACCATGAAGAAGCAGTATCCGGGCCACGCCAAGCGCGTGATGATGGGCGTATGGAGCTTCCTGCGCCAGTTCATGTACACCAAGTTCGTGGTGGTACTCGACGACGACGTCGACGCCCGCGACTGGAAAGACGTGATCTGGGCCATCACCACCCGCATGGATCCGGCCCGGGACACCGTCATGGTCGAGAACACGCCGATCGACTATCTCGATTTCGCCTCGCCGGTGGCGGGGCTGGGCTCCAAGATGGGGCTCGACGCCACCAGCAAGTGGCCCGGCGAGACCGATCGTGAATGGGGCACGCCCATCGTCATGGACGAGGCCGTCAAGGCCCGCGTCAGCGAACGCTGGGACGAATTGGGTATCCGCCTGCCCCCTACACCCTGACGACAAGAGGCCTGCATGACCCCCAGGACCCTGACCTGCCAAGTGATGGCAGTGGAGGATCTGACCCCCGACGTGTTCCGCGTGCGCCTGGAAGGGCGCGCCGAGGCCATGGCCCATGATCCGGGCCAGTATCTGGAACTCAAGCTCGATGACGAGACCTGGGTGCCGTTCTCCATCGCCAGCGCCCATAGTGGCGACGGCACCCTGGAGCTGCACATCCAGCACTGGCCCGAGCGCGAGAACTCCGCCCGGTTGCGCGAGCTGGTGGTGGTAGCCCACCACCTGACGGTGCGCCTGCCCGGCGGTGACTGTGTGCTCGATCCGACCAGCCAGCGGCCGCTGCTGCTGATCGCTGCCGGTACCGGCTTCGCCCAGATGAAGGCGATCGTCGAGGCTTCCCTGCACGAGACGCCTGAGCGGCCCATCGAGCTTTGGTGGGCGGCCCGCGAACGCCGTGATCTCTATCTCGAGAGCCTGCCTCGACAGTGGGCCGAGAACCACGAGAACCTGCACTTCCACGTGGTTACCGAGGTGGCGCCGCAGCCGCCAGTGGCCGGCGAGCGTGTTCAGGGCCATCTGGGTCGTATCGACCAGGCGCTGACCATGGGGCTCGACGACGTCAGCGGTCATGACGTCTACCTCTCCGGCTCGCCGGGCATGGTCTACGCCTGCGTCGACGTGCTGGCCTCGCTGGGGCTCGAGCCATCGAGGGTCTTCTCCGACGTCTTCGCCTATGCGCCGCGCCAGCCGCTGGTGCCCACTGCCGGGGTACTGCGCCGGGGGAGTGCGGGGTGAGCGCCTCGCCGATCCTGATCACCGGCGGTGCCCAGCGCCTGGGGCGCCACTGCGCCGAGCGGCTGGTCGACGACGGCCATCCGGTGATCGTCAGCTATCGGCGCGAGTGGCCGGAGCTCGAGGCGTTGCGCAGCCGCGGCATCGTCACCCTGCTGGCGGATTTCGCCACCGAGGCAGGCATTCTCGACTTCATCGCGCGCCTCAAGCAGCAGACGCCATCGCTGCGTGCCATCGTGCACAACGCCAGCGACTGGGCGCCGGACGGCCACGACGAGACGGCGGGCGCCACCTTCGAGCGGCTGTTTCGCGTACACATGCTCGCTCCTTACCTCATCAACCTCCACTGCCGCGAGTTGCTCGAGGCCTGCGGTGAGCCGCAGCGCGACATCGTGCACATGACCGACTACGTGGCACGGAAGGGCTCGAAAAAGCATGCCGCTTACGCCGCCACCAAGGCGGGGCTCGAGAACCTGACGCTGTCGTTCGCGGCCTTGTATGCCCCCCAGATTCAGGTCAACGCCATCGCGCCGGCATTGATCATGCTGGGCGAGGACGACGACGAGACCTATGCCGAGCAGGCCCGGGCCAAGTCGGCCATGGCCATGGTGCCGGGGCCGGGCGTGATCTATCAGAGCCTGCGCTACCTACTCGACAACCGTTATGTCACCGGGATCACGCTGCCGGTCGATGGCGGGCGCCATCTTCGCTAGACTATTAGCCACCGGCATGAGCTGAAAGGAGACGAACATGGCACCGCCCAAGGAGTATCATGATGAAAGTGGCCCGCTGTGGCTGCTGGCCCTGTTGGCAGTACTGGCGCTGAACCTGCTGCCGCTGATCCTCGGTGTGAGCCGCGCCGTGCTGGCCTGAATACGGGCTTGCCAAGCCTGCCGCGATGCGGCACGATGAATCCAGAACAGTGGAGACGACCATGACACTGACCGCGAACCTGACAGCAAGCGATGCAAACCGTGCCTTTGGCGCGGTAATGTCGTTTGGCTTCGATGGACAGTCGTTTGGCTTCGACGGTCAGTATTGGTACTGGTTTAGCGCCGGTGTGCCGGCGGCCGGGTCCTGAATCGGACACAGCTGCAAGGGCACACCCAACCGGGTTGCCTTCCATCATGAAACCCCTGGTCGGCAACCCGACCGGGGGTTTTACGTTTTGTGCGTAATGTTGGTAGACCCCATAAACGGAATCGACTCGAGGAGACGCACCATGACTGCATACCGCGCCACTTTCGCCGCCCGTACCCGCCACGATTACTATGGCTGGGGCTATGGCTGGCGATTTAGCGCCGCGCGGTCGGTCCAGTGCGCCACCTCCGACCGTGAGATGACCGGTGGCATGACGACACGATGTTTGCCGACCTCACGGAGTTGACCATGAATGCCCCCGCGACACTTGCTGAACGCCCGACCGATGGCCATGCCGACATGGCCCCTACCACATCCAGTCGGGTCGAGATGACGCTACCCACACCTGGCGAGCTCAGACGCCGTTTACCCCTGGCACCGCCGGTGGCCGAGCGGCTCGCCGCGCAGCGCCGCGCCATCCGTGACATCGTGACGGGGCGCGACGACCGTATGCTGGTGGTGGTTGGCCCCTGCTCGATCCACGATCCGCTGGCCGCGCTGGAGTATGCCCGGCGGCTTGCCGAACTCGCCCCGAGGATTTCCGACCGCCTGCTTCCCGTGATGCGGGTCTACGTGGAGAAGCCGCGCACCACGGTGGGGTGGAAGGGGCTGGCCTACGATCCCGACCTGGACGGAAGCGGCGACATGGCGCGCGGGCTGCACCTGTCTCGCCACATGATGCACGAAATCGCCGTCCTGGGCCTGCCGGTGGCCACCGAGGTGCTGCAGCCGATGCTGGCCAGCTACTTCGACGATCTGTTGGCCTGGGTAGCCATCGGTGCGCGGACCACCGAGTCGCAGCTGCATCGCGAGCTTGCCAGCGGCCTGGAGGCAGCGGTGGGGTTCAAGAACGCCACCAGCGGCGACGTGGGCGTCGCGGTGGATGCCATTCGCGCTGCCGCGCACCCGCACCAGCATTTCGGTCTCGATGACCAGGGCCGCCCCGCGCTGCGGGAGACATCCGGCAATCCCTATGCCCATGTGGTGCTGCGTGGCGGTCGCCATGGGCCCAACCATGACAGCGGCTCGGTCGCTGAGGCGTGTCGGACGCTGGAGCAGTCGGGGCTGCCTGCGCGTTTGATGGTGGACTGCAGCCATGCCAATGCGCGCAAGGATCATCGCCGTCAGGGCGAAGTGCTGCGCGACGTGATAGCTCAGCGGATACGCGGCGAGACGGCCCTGATGGGGCTGATGCTCGAGAGCCACCTGGAAGAGGGGCGTCAGGAGCTCTCGCTCGGAGCCCTGCGCTACGGCGTTTCGGTGACCGACCCCTGCCTGGGCTGGCAGGCCACCGAGGCGCTGTTGCTGGAAGCGGCTGACCGGTTGCGCTGAGAAGAAGGGCACACGGCTGTACCTGAGCGAGGGATGCCGGGATAATTCCCGGCATTCTCGTTGCAACAGGAGTTGGGCATGCCGTTTTCCTTCGAATACCACGACCCCGAGACCTATCGCCGCAAGGCCCGGCTCATCAGTCTGGCCATGGCCGGTCAGCTCATCGTCTTCGGCCTGGTGTTCTCCCAACTGCTGGTGGCGGCCTTCGGCTCCAGCCTGTGGCTCAACGCTCTGGGCGTATTCCTGGGGTTGCTGGCCACCAGCCTGACCTTTGCCGTACTGCGTGAGCGCCCCTGGATGACCGAGATGCGCTATGTCTGGCAGCTCAAGCACCAGCTCTCACGGCTCAGCAGCTACCTTGCCACCCTGCGCCGGGAAATGGACCAGGGCAATCACGTGGCCCTGCACCTGATGACCGCCTACCACCAGGGCATGGCCCAGCTTGCCGAACTCAACGGCCGCACCCTGGACGACGATGCCGAGCAGCTCGGCGAACGCGCCAGGATCCGTCAGCTGCGCGAAGAGCGCGGGCTGTCCGAGCGGGTCGATGGCTTCGACCCCAACGATCTGGCAGCCTTCAAGCGTAGTTAGAGGCTAACCGGCAAGCAAACGGGCGGCGCGCTTGGCGAAATAGGTCAGGATACCGTCGGCCCCGGCGCGCTTGAAACAGATCAACGACTCGAGCATCACCTCGTCGCCGTCGAGCCAGCCGTTGTCGAAGGCGGCCATGTGCATGGCGTACTCGCCGCTGACCTGGTAGGCGTAGGTGGGCACCTTGAGCTCGTCCTTGATGCGTCGCACCACGTCCAGGTAGGGCATGCCGGGCTTGACCATCACCATGTCGGCGCCTTCGGCCAGAT
This sequence comes from Halomonas sp. MCCC 1A11062, assembly GCF_021404355.1. NCBI lineage: Bacteria > Pseudomonadati > Pseudomonadota > Gammaproteobacteria > Oceanospirillales > Halomonadaceae > Halomonas > Halomonas sp. MCCC 1A11062. The sequence goes on along the minus strand of NZ_JABFTW010000007.1, from coordinate 115,571 downwards.
CCAGGGCCACCTCGTGCAGTGCCTCGTCGCTGTTGGCCGGATCCATCTGGTAGGTGCGCTTGTCGGCCTTGCCCAGGTTGGCGGCGGAGCCCACCGCGTCGCGGAAGGGACCGTAGTAGCGCGAGGCGTACTTGGCGCTGTAGGCCATGATGCGTACGTTGTGCAGATGCTCCTGCTCGAGCACCTGACGAATCTCGCCGATGCGTCCGTCCATCATGTCGGAGGGGGCCACCACGTCGGCGCCGGCATCGGCGTGAGACAGGGCCTGCTTGAGCAACGTCTCCACCGTGCGGTCGTTGAGCACGTAGCCGGTGTCGTCGATGATGCCGTCCTGGCCGTGGATGGTATAGGGGTCGAGCGCCACGTCGGTCATGATGCCGAGCTCCGGCACGGCGTCCTTGAGCGCTCTCACGCTGCGCTGCACCAAGCCGTTGGCGTTGTAGGCTTCCTCGGCCAGCTCACTCTTCAGCGCCTGATCCACCACCGGGAACAGGGCCAGGGCCGGGATGCCCAGCTCGTACGCCTCGCGTGCCTCCTGAATCAGCAGGTCCAGCGACAGGCGCTCGACGCCCGGCATCGAGGGCACGGCCTCTCGGCGCTGTTCACCGTCGAGCACGAATACCGGCCAGATCAGATCGGCGGCGGTCAGGGTCGACTCCCTCATCAGGCGGCGCGAGAAGTCGTCACGCCGCATGCGGCGCATACGCGTGGCGGGAAATTGGCGCATGGTCTGGAAACTCAAGGTTATCTACTCCGGCTGTGGCCACTGCCGCCCTGACGTCAGCTGGCGGCAGTGTGCCTGGAAAGAATGATGGTGCAATGACAAGCGAGTGTATGGAACGAGTATATCAGTGCCACCCCAAGCCGAAAGTCGCGCCTTGTCGCACCCCGCACGACTCTCTAAAGTGTTGGCTTCGGGAACCAAGGCTGAACCCTTCATTCGAAGCGCCTTCACAACAAGGAGAAAGGCATGAGCAAACAAGTGGCGGTCATCCTGTCGGGTTGCGGTGTCCAGGATGGCTCGGAAATCTACGAGACCACGCTGACCCTGCTGCGGCTGGATCAACTGGGTATCGGCCATCGTTGCTTCGCGCCGGACATCATGCAGCACCATGTGATCGATCATCGCAGCGGTGAGGTGGTCGAGGGTGAGGCGCGCAACGTGCTGACGGAATCGGCGCGCCTGGCGCGAGGCAATATCGCACCGCTCGACGAGCTGGACGTCGATGAGTTCGATGCCGTCATCCTGCCCGGTGGCTTCGGTGCGGCCAAGAATCTCTCCAACTTCGCCGAAGCCGGTAGTGACATGGAGCCGCTGCCCGAGCTGGTCGAGGCGCTGGCTCCCTTTTACCAGACGCGCAAGCCCATCGGTCTGATGTGCATCGCCCCCGCCCTGGTGCCCAAGCTGCTGGGGCCGGGCATCGCCGTGACCATCGGCCACGACCCCGGCGTTTCCGGCGCCATCAGCTCCATGGGCGGGCTGCACCGCAGCTGCGGCGTGGAGGAGATCGTGGTGGACTTCGAGAACCGTGTGGTGACCACCCCGGCCTACATGCTCGCTACCCGTATCGGCGAGGCCGCCACCGGCATCTTCAAGCTGGTGGAGCGTATCGACGAGCTGATGGATCTCTGAGCCAGGGCGGTAATGCGGTAATTCGGTAATGCAAGCGCCCCGCTTCCTTCGAAGCGGGGCGCTTGCGTATCGGGCTTTATGTTTCGAGCTTTATGTTTTTCGGGCTCAGGCCTCGTCGCGCTCTTCGCTGGCCTCGGCCGTCTTGCGGCGCCGCCGGCGTACCAGGCGGCCGAACAGGATGCCCACCTCGTAGAGCAGATACATGGGAATGGCCAGCAGGCTCTGGGAGATCACGTCGGGCGGGGTCAGCAACATGCCGACCACGAAGCAGCCCAGAATGATGTAAGGGCGCTTCTTCGACAGTCTCTCCACCGTGGTGGCACCGGAGGCGATCAGCAGAAAGGTGGCGATGGGGATCTCGAAGGCCACGCCGAAGGCGAAGAACAGCTTGAGAACGAAGTTCAGGTACTGGTTGATGTCGGTCATCACCGCCACGTTCTCCGGCCCGGTCTGGGTGAAGAACTGGAACAGCAGCGGGAAGACGACGTAGTAGGCGAAGGCGGCACCGGCATAGAACAGGCCCACGCTCGAGGCCAGCAGCGGCAGGGCCAGCGCCTTCTCGTTGTCGTACAGGCCGGGAGCGACGAAGGCCCAGGCCTGGTGCAGCACGTAGGGGATGGCGATGAACACCGCCACCACCAGGGTCAGCTTGAAGGGGGCCAGGAACGGCGAGGCCACCTCGGTGGCGATCATCTGCGAGCCTTCCGGCAGCATGCCCATCAGCGGCTGGGCCACGAAGGTGTAGATCTCGTTGGCGAAGGGGTATAGGCCGAGGAAGATCACGAAGATCGCCACCACCGAGCGCAGCAGACGCGAACGCAGCTCGATCAGGTGCTCGATCAGGGGGGCCTGGCCAAGTTCCTGCTTGTCGTCGGAGTCGCTCATCGGGAAGCGGCGTCCTTGTCATCGTCGGGGGGAGAGGAGGGCGCGTCGTCGCTTTGCCTGACCTCGGCCAGCGCCTCGTCTAGCCGCGCCGAAGCGGACGGCGGCGGCGCCACGTCGTCGGGCTTGTGCTCGGGTGTGGCTGGCGCGTCGTCGTCGCCCTTGCGCGGGGTCGAGGTGGAGTAGGGCTGGGCGATGCTCTCCACGTCGCGCTTGGCCTTGTTCAGGCTCTCGTCGAGCTTGCTCTGCTGCTCCTTGAGCTTCTGACGCAGCTCCTCCGCCTCGAGCTGCGAGTTGATCTCCCGCTGCATGCTCGACACGGTGCGCTTGATCTTGCCGACCCACAGCCCTGCCGTGCGCGCAGCCTTGGGCAGGCGCTCAGGACCGAGCACCAGCAGGCCCACGATTCCCAGAATCAGAAGTTCGAGAAAGCCGATATCAAACATGAAGGCTTACTTGCGCTCTTCTCGTTCCTCGACGCTGTCCGCCGCCTTTTTCTCTTCGGCGCGAACGTCATAGGTGTTGGGCTGCTCTTCGTGGCTCACTTTGGCCTGAGGCTTGCCATCCTTCTCTTCCTCATTGACGGCCTGCTTGAAGCCCTTGACCGCTCCGCCCAGATCGGTGCCGACGTTGCGCAGCTTCTTGGTGCCGAAGATCAGAATGATAATGCCGAGTACGATCAGCAGTTGCCAGATACTGATGCCACCTAACATGAAGGTTACCTCTGAGTCGGGATTCCGGCGGATCCGGAAGTCATTTTTACTTTGACCTTGCGGCCTTCTCTTCGTGCCCGGATATTCCGAAACGCCGGGCCAGCTCGTCGAGCACGTCCCGGTGGTCGAGTCCAAGATGCGACAGCATCACCAGGCTATGAAACCACAGGTCGGCGGTTTCGGCGACCAGCGCTTGACGTTCGTCTTCGCCACCGGTCTCGGCATCCTTGGCTGCCAGCAGGGTCTCCGTGGCCTCCTCTCCGACCTTTTCGAGTATCTTGTTAAGCCCCTTGTCATGCAAGGCGGCAACGTAGGATTCGGCGGGGTCGGCGCTGCGGCGGCTGGCCAGTACGTCGAAGAGTTCATCGAGAATATCACGCATGCGGGCAGCTCCGGTTGCGATGGGTCAAGTTCATTGCCAGGCCAGCAGCACGAGCCCGATGAGTCCGGCAGCCAGCACCGGCCAGGGCTGGTTCGCAGCCCATTCGGTGAGCGGCTGCCAGGCCAATGCCAGGGCCGCCAGCAGTAGTCCCAGGCGCAAACGCCTTCCCCCGCGCCGGCCGGCACGCAGGTGGCGCTGGATGCCGCTCAGGGCCAGGGCCTGGCGACGGCGCTGGCGATGCTCCTGTTCGAGGCGGCTCAGGGCCTGGTGGGCCACGCTGGGCAGTTCGGGCAGCTGACGCGAGAGCTCCGGCGCCTGGCGCTTGAGCGACTCCCACAGGCCCACGGCACCGGCGCGCTCCTGCATCCAGCGCTCCAGGTAGGGCTTGGCGGTGCTCCACAGGTCGAGGTCGGGATAGAGCTGGCGCCCCAGGCCCTCGATGTTGAGCAGGGTCTTCTGCAGCAGCACCAGCTGCGGCTGGACCTCCATGTTGAAACGCCGCGCCGTCTGGAACAGCCCCAGCAGCACTTGACCGAAGGAGATGTCCTTGAGCGGTTTCTCCAGAATCGGCTCGCACACCGTGCGGATGGCGGCGGCAAACTCGTTGGCTCGGGTCTCCTCGCCGACCCAGCCCGACTCGATGTGCAGGGCGGCGACCTGATAGTAGTCCTGATGGAAGAAGGCCAGCAGGTTGCGCGCCAGGTAGTCCTGGTCTTCGCGGGTCAGGCTGCCGACGATGCCGCAGTCGATGGCGATGTACTGCGGGTCCTGGGGCTGCTCGCGGGCGACGAAGATGTTGCCCGGGTGCATGTCGGCGTGGAAGAAGTTGTCGCGAAACACCTGGGTGAAGAAGATCTCCACGCCGCGCTCGGCGAGGCGCTTGAGGTCGGTGCCCTGGGCCTTGAGCGCGGCGATGTCAGCTACCGGGATGCCGTGAATGCGCTCCTGGACCATGACCCGCTTGCGTGTCAGCGACCAGTGGATCGCCGGCACGTAGAGCAGCGGGGAGCCATTGAAGTTGCGCTTGAGCTGAGAGGTGTTGGCGGCTTCCTTGCGCAGGTCGAGCTCGTCGAACAGGGTCGCTTCGTAATCGCGCACCACCTCCACCGGACGCAGGCGGCGCGCTTCCGGGAGCAGCGTCAGCAGGCCGGCCACGCGGTACATCAGCGCCATGTCCTGACGCATGACCCGGTCGATGGCCGGGCGGATGATCTTGACCACCACGTCCTCGCCGCTGTGCAGGCGGGCGGCGTGGACCTGGGCGATGGAGGCGGAGGCCAGCGGCTCGGGCTCGAAGTGGGCGAAGGCGACATCGAGGGGCATGCGCAGCTCGCTCTCCACCAGTGCCCGGGCCTCCTCGCCGGGGAAGGGGGGCACCTGGTCCTGCAGGCGGCGGAGTTCGTCGGCGATCTCCTCGGGCAGCAGGTCGCGGCGGGTGGAGAGCAGTTGGCCGAACTTGACGAACACCGGGCCGAGCGATTCCAGCGCCAGGCGCAGGCGCTCGCCGCCCGTGCGCCGGCCCACTGGTACCACGCGCAGCGGTGAGAACAGAAAGGCCAGTCGCAGCCACCAGGGCAGGCGCTGCAGCGGCAGCAGAGTGTCGAGCCGGTAGCGGGTGACCACCCAGATGATGCGCAGCAGGCGAAGCAGCATCATGCCGTGGCCTCGCTTTCCAGCCGTCGCCGCAGGCGGTTCAGACGGGCTTCGAGGCGGTCGGCGGCCACTTCCAGCTCGGTGAGGTGATCGCGCAGGGTATCGAGCTGCTGGCGCCCGGGCAGCAGGCGGGCCTCCTCGAACACGTATTCTGCGATATCGGCACGCATCTCCTCATGAGCGCGCAGCCCCCAGCGGGCCATGCGCTTGACCCCTTCGGCCAGGCTGTGGGCCGGCACGTCGCCCAGCCAGCGGGCCAGTTCGCCCTCCCAGTCGATGTCGAGATCGAAGAACAGGTCGCGCACCTCCTCGAGCAGGTGCACGCGTCCGCGTACCGCCAGTCGGCCGCGGAACATCAGGCGCTCCATCGACTCGCCGCCCAGCAATTCGCCCAGGGTTTCGGTGTCGAGTTCGACCACGGTGTCGACGGTGCTCTCGTCGGGATCGTCCTGGCGCATCAGGTCGACGCCATGCGGGTGGAAGCCGATCAGCAGCGTCAGCGCCGGACGCTCCAGGCGCAGCAGCAGCCGGCTCCCGGCCAGCCGTGACAGGCGTGTGGGAGCGGCCATGTCGCGGGCGAGCAGGGCATTGAGGGTGCGCTCGATGCCGGCCAGCAGCAGGGTCGGGGTCAAGGTCATTGCGCCCTCAAAGCTTGATGCCGCGATGCAGGGCGACGATGCCCCCGGTGAGATTGGTGTACTCGACCCGTTCGAGGCCGGCCGCTTCCATCATCGCCTTGAGCGTCTCCTGGTCGGGATGCATGCGAATCGACTCGGCCAGGTAGCGATAGCTGTCGGCATCGCCCGCCACCATCTGGCCCATGGTGGGCAGCAGCCGGAAGGAGTACTCGTCGTAGGCGCGGCTCAGCACGGGGTTGTTGGGCTTGGAGAACTCCAACACCAGCAGGCGGCCGCCGGGCTTGAGCACCCGGGCCATGGAGCGCAGAGCGGCGTCCTTGTCGGTGACGTTGCGCAGGCCGAAAGCGATGGTGATGCAATCGAAGCTGTTGTCGGGAAACGGCAGGCACTCGGCGTTGGCCTGCACGTATTCGACGTTGCCGCCGACGCCGTTGTCGAGCAGCTTGTCGCGCCCGACCCGCAACATGGACTCGTTGATATCGGCCAGTACCACCCGGCCGCGGGGGCCGACCATGCGCGAGAACTTGAGCGTCAGGTCGCCGGTGCCGCCGGCAATGTCGAGCACGCTGTGGCCGGGGCGCACCCCGCTGCGCTCGATGGTAAGCCGCTTCCACAGCCGATGGATGCCGAACGACATGAGATCGTTCATGACGTCGTAGCGCGCCGCCACGGAGTGGAAGACGTCGGCCACGCGCGAGGCCTTCTCCTCGATCGGCACTTCCTGGTAGCCGAAGTGAGTCGTGCGCTGGTCCCCGGGGGTGGAGTGAGGGCTCATGCGTGAAAGGCTCCCGAATCGCTGCGAAAGGTGAGGCTGGGCCTCATGATGGGCCACATTGTAGCCTTCCCCCGGCTGCCTTGTCTTTGACCTGCTGGGGCTACTGGAGCTGCTTGCTCTCGATCACAGCTGCTTGATCTCGATGCCCAGCGGTGCGCGGCTGGCCCCGGCCTTTTCCAGGCGCTGGAGATAATCGGACCAGTAGGCCTCGCGGTGCTCGATCAGCTCATGCAGGTATTCCCAGCTGAAGATGCCGCTGTCGTGGCCATCGTCGAAGACGAGCTTGACGGCATAGCGGCCCACCGGCTCGATGTTCTTGAGGCCGACGTCCTTCTTGCCGACCTGCAGCACGGCCTGGCTGGGATGGTGACCGCGCACCTCGGCGGAGGGTGAGTAGACCCGCAGATACTCCACCGGCAGGCGGTGGCTCTCGCCGTCGGCGTAGCTGAGCTCCAGCTCGCGGGCCTTCTTGTGGTAGTGAATCTTGCTGGGGATGGGGGCTGTCATGCAGGACTCCGCTTGCGTTGGTGAAGCGCAGCTGTCCGGCGACAGGCACTTCGCGGAGGCGCTGTGAACCCATCCCTGGGCGCTACATTCGCCATCCCTGGCGAATGACCTCCGCTACGACCTGTCCCCGGCGCTGCGCTCATGTAGGCCTCGCTGCTGCGACACTGGCGAACCGAGCAGTACCATCAACTACAGCTACAGCGCTCGTCTCAAAGGATATACCGCGACAGATCCTCGTCCATGGCCAGTTCGCCGAGCTGGGAGTCGACGTAGGCGGCGTCGATCGACAGCGGGCTGCCGAAATCGCCGCCCTTGAACGAGGCTTCTTCGAGCAGCCGCTCCATTACCGTGTGCAGGCGCCGTGCGCCGATGTTCTCGGTGCCCTCGTTGACCTTCCAGGCGATCTCGGCGATGCGCTCGATGCCGTCCTCGGTGAACTCGATGTCGAGCCCTTCGGTGGCCAGCAGTGCCTTGTACTGCTTGGTCAGGGCGGCGGAGGGCTCGGTGAGGATGCGCTTGAAGTCCTCTGGCGTGAGCGCCTCGAGCTCGACCCGGATCGGCAGGCGGCCCTGCAGTTCGGGGATCAGGTCCGAGGGGCGCGACAGGTGGAAGGCGCCGGAGGCGATGAACAGGATATGGTCGGTCTTGACCATGCCGTACTTGGTCGAGACGGTGGAGCCCTCGATCAGCGGCAGCAGGTCGCGCTGCACGCCCTCGCGGGATACCTCGCCGCCGCTGGACTGACCGCTGCCCTTGGCCACCTTGTCGATCTCGTCGAGAAAGACGATGCCGTTCTGCTCCACGGCGTCGATGGCGCGGTGCTTGATCTCCTCCTCGTTGACCAGCTTGGCGGCTTCCTCGTCGCGCAGCAGGGCGAAGGCATCCTTGACCTTGACCCGGCGGGTCTCGGTCTTGTGGCGGCCCATGTTGGAGAACAGGCTCTGCAGTTGGCTGGTCATCTCCTCCATGCCCGGCGGGGTCATGATGTCGATACCCGGGCCCTGGGGCGTGATCTCGATGTCGATCTCCTTGTCGTCGAGATCGCCCTCGCGCAATTTCTTGCGGAAGATCTGGCGCGTCGAGCTGTCGCTGCGGGGGTTGTCTTCCTGGCCGCGGGGCGGCGGCAGCAGGGCGTCGAGGATGCGATCCTCGGCGGCGTCCTCGGCGCGGTGGCGCACTTCGTCCTTGGCCTGCTCGCGTACCAGCTTGATGGCGGCCTCGGTGAGGTCGCGGATGATCGACTCCACGTCGCGGCCGACATAGCCCACTTCGGTGAACTTGGTCGCCTCGACCTTGATGAACGGGGCGCGGGCGAGCTTGGCCAGGCGGCGGGCGATCTCGGTCTTGCCCACCCCGGTGGGGCCGATCATCAGGATGTTCTTGGGCGTGACCTCGGGGCGCAGGTCGTCGTCGAGCTGCATGCGCCGCCAGCGGTTGCGCAGGGCGATGGCCACGGCGCGCTTGGCGTCCTGCTGACCGACGATGTACTGATCCAGGGCGTGGACGATCTCGCGGGGTGTCATCTGGGACATGGTGGCGGCCTTCACAGCGTTTCGAGGGTGACGTGGTGGTTGGTGAACACGCAGATGTCGCCGGCGATCGCGAGCGACTTCTCGGTGATCTCCCTGGCCGAGAGATCGGTGTTCTCCAGCAGCGCGCGGGCCGCGGCCAGGGCGAAGTTGCCGCCCGAGCCGATGGCGATGATGCCGCGCTCCGGCTCCACCACGTCGCCGTTGCCGGTGATGATCAGCGAGGCGTTCTTGTCGGCCACGGCCAGCAGCGCCTCGAGACGGCGCAGAGCGCGGTCGGTGCGCCAGTCCTTGGCCAGCTCCACGGCGGCCTTGACCAGATTGCCCTGGTACTTCTCAAGCTGCGCCTCGAAGCGCTCGAACAGGGTGAAGGCGTCGGCGGTGCCGCCGGCGAAGCCTGCCAGCACCTGGCCGCGATAGAGGCGGCGCACCTTGCTGGCGTTGCCCTTCATCACGGTATTGCCCAGCGATACCTGGCCGTCGCCGGCCAGGGCAACCTGGTCACCGCGGCGTACGGAAACGATCGTGGTCATGGAGATAACTCCGTAACGGGGAGCCGGGGCTCCCGGTGACTTTCGGCGCCCCATGACAATCGGGGGCCGGACAAGAGCGTTCAGGGTAGGTGTGGGCGGCGGCAGGCGAATTCAAGCGCACCGATCAACCGCCCATGCCTGGAAGGTCCGTTGTCATGGACCGCGCAACGCAGCGATGCGTTCGACCAGGCATGGTGCCGTGTTTCCTCAGTTGGTGGCCCGGTGACGCAGCGGCGTGATGCCCTGGGTCGTCATCAGATCCTCGGCGCGATTCAGCTCGCGGGTGTCTTCATACGGCCCCACCATCACCCGGTGCCAGGTCTGACCGTCGGCGGACTGCACCTGGCTGACCTGGGCCATCAGACTCAAGTTGCGCAGACGCTGGCGCAGTTGCTCGGCATCGCCAGGCTCACGGAACGAGGCTGCCTGCAGCATGTAGCGCGTGCCTGCCGGGGCCGCCGCTTCGCTCTCCGGCGTGGCGTTGACCTCGTCGCGCAGGTTGGCGGCGATGACCTGGGCGATGGGATCGTCGGCCGGTGCCGGCTCGGCGGCGGCGCTGGGCTCGATCGGCGGCGGCACGTTGACCGTCGGTTCCGGCGGCGAGGCGGTGGAGGCCACCTCCCGCGGTGCTACCACCTCTTCAGGCAGCAGGGTGTAGAACTCGAAGGTCGGCATGCGCGGTTCCCGCGGCTCGACGCTCGGCGCCGGCTCGACGGTCTCGGTCGGCGTGCGTGGCATCAGCCTGGCCAGCGGCGAGTCGCTACCCTCCTGCCAGGGTGCGGTGCCGTGCTGGTGCTGAGCGAGCAGGAAGCCGGCGATGACGCCGCCCAATGCCCATAGCCAGCCGGGCAGGCGAAAGCCCTGGCCTCTGGCGGGGGCGCGCTTGCGGCTGGTGGTGGCGCCGCGTCTCTTGGGCGTGCGACGGGTGGCCATGACTTACATCTCCTCCGGGGCGCTGACCCCCATCAGATCGAGACCGTTGCGCAGCACCTGCCGCGTGGCCAGGCCCAAGGCCAGGCGAGCGTTGCGCAGCTCGTCGTCGTCGACCATGACCTTCACTGCGTTGTAGCAGGAGTGGAACTCGGCGGCGAGGTCGAGCAGATACTGGGCCACCTGCTGCGGCTCCCGCGAGGCCGCGGCATGGGCGACCACCTCGGGGAAGCGTGCCAGGCGGTTCATCACCGCCTTTTCCTGATCCTCTTCCAGCTTGCCGAGGCTGACCATGGCCAAGTCGTGATCGAAGCCCAGGCCCTGGGCTTCGGCCTTGCGCAGCATGCTGCACACCCGGGCGTGGGCGTACTGCACGTAATAGACCGGGTTGTCGTTGGACTGCGAGCGGGCCAGGTCGATGTCGAAGGTGAGCTGCGAGTCGGCGCGGCGCGCGGCGAGGAAGAAACGCGTGGCGTCGCGGCCCACCTCGTCGATCAGGTCGCGCACGGTGACGTAGCTGCCGGCGCGTTTGGAGAGCTTCACCTCTACCCCGGAGCGGGTCACCATCACCATCTGATGCAGCACGTAGTCGGGCCAGCCCTGAGGGATGCCGGTTTCCAGCGCCTGCAGGCCGGCGCGCACCCGGGTCACGGTGGAGTGGTGGTCGGCACCCTGCTCGTTGATCACGGTCTCGAAGCCGCGCTGCCACTTGTTCAGGTGGTAGGCCACGTCGGGCAGGAAATAGGTGTAGCTGCCGTCGGACTTGCGCATCACCCGGTCCTTGTCGTCGCCGAAGTCGGTAGTGCGCAGCCACAGGGCGCCGTCCTGCTCGTAGGTGTGACCGCCGGCGATCAGGCGTTCCACCGCCTCTTCCACCTTGCCTTCGCGATAGAGCGAGGACTCCAGGAAGTAGACGTCGAAGGAGACGCCGAAGGCCTTGAGGTCGAGATCCTGCTCGCGGCGCAGCCAGGCCACGGCGAAGTCGCGGATGGCATCGAGGTCGTCCGGGTCGCCCTTGGCGGTGACGTGACGGTCGTCGGCGTGCACCGTCTCGCCGGCCAGGTAGTCGTTGGCCACCTCGGTGATGTAGTCGCCGCGGTAGCCGTCTGCGGGCCAGGCGTCGTCGTCGGGCGTCAGGCCCTTGGCGCGGGCCTGCACCGAGAGGGCCAGGTTGGCGATCTGAGCGCCGGCGTCGTTGTAGTAGAACTCGCGGGTCACGTCATAGCCGGTGGCCTCGAGCAGCCGGCTGATACAGTCGCCGATGGCGGCGCCACGGCCGTGGCCCACGTGCAGCGGGCCGGTGGGGTTGGCGGAGACGAACTCCACCTGCACCTTGCGGCCGCGACCGGCCAGGCTGCGGCCGAAGGTGTCGCCGGCGTCGAGCACCTGGCGCACGATTTGGGCGGCGGCATCGGTGGCGGTGAAGAAGTTGATGAAACCGGGGCCGGCGATCTCCACCTTCTCCACGGCGTCGCTCTGCGGCAGCGCGGCGATCAGCGCCTCGGCCAGTTCGCGGGGTTTCTTGCCGGCCGGCTTGGCCAGCATCAGCGCCAGGTTGGTGGCGTAGTCGCCGTGGGCCTTGTCCTTGGTCGGGTCGACCTTGAGAGTCGGCGTGACGTCGGCGGGCAGGGCGCCCTGCTGCTTGAGCGTGTCGATGGCGTTCTCGAGCAGGGAAATGATCGTCTCTTTCATGAAGCGGTTATGTCCTGTAGCGGCTGGCGCACGAGATGGTGACGGTGACAAGGCACTCGCGAAAAGGCGCGGCCACGAAAGTTTGGCTGGTCGGCCATTATCGGCAATTGTGCCGCGGCTTTAAAGGTCGTGCGTTCAGCTCAGCGTCTGCGGGTCGACGTCGAGCGACCAGCGTACCCGCCGGGCCTCGGGCGAAGCCTCCAACCAGGCGGTGAGCCGGGCGCAGGCGGCGTGCAGTTGGCTGCGCCGACTGCCGCTCAGCATCAACTGCATATGATAGCGGTTCTGGCGCCGTTCCATGGGCGCGGGCACGGGCCCCAGGCAGCTCACGTCGGGGGCGTGCTCGCCGAGCCATTCGCGCAGCATCGCGGCCGCCTCGAGGCCGAGTGCCGCTGCCGCCTCTTCCCGCGGGCTCTCCAGGCGCAGCAGGGCGAGAAAGCGAAACGGCGGCAGGGCGGCGGCGCGACGCTCGGCCAGCAGTTGGCTGGCCAGGGCGTCGTAGCCGTGCTCGGCGAGCAGGCGCAGGTGCGGATCGTCGGTGTGCAGGGTCTGGACCAGCACGCGGCCGGGGTGGGCGGCACGGCCGGCACGGCCGGCCACCTGGGTAAGCAGCTGGGCGCTGTGCTCCAGGGCGCGAAAGTCGCTGGCATAGAGCCCGGCGTCGGCATTGACCACGATCACCAGGGTGACGTGGGGCAGATGGTGGCCCTTGGCCAGCATCTGGGTGCCCACCAGCAGGCAGGGCTCACCGCGCCTGACCTCAGCGAGGGTGCGCTCGAAGGCATCGCGGCGCCGCGTGCTGTCGCGGTCGATACGGTGCACCGGTACCTTGGGGAAGAGCGTGGCCAGGGTCTCCTCGGTGCGCTCGGTGCCGCTGCCCAAGGGGCGCAGGTCGGCGCTGCCGCAGTCGGGGCAGGCATCCGGCACTGGGCGGCGCTTGTCGCAGTGGTGGCAAGCCAGCATCGGCGGCTGGCGATGCAGGGTCATGCGCGCGTCGCAGGAGTCGCAGTCGGCCAGCCAGCCGCAGGCGTGACAGGCCAGGGTCGGTGCGAAGCCGCGACGATTGATGAATACCAGCACCTGATGTCCGGCTGCGAGGGTCGTGCGAATCGCTTCGATGGCCGGCGGGATGAGCCCGCCCTGACGCGGGCGGCCGCGCAGGTCGACCAGCTCCAGCCGGGCCGGGGCATGGCGGCTGGCGCGACGGGTCAGACGCAGGTGCCGATAGTTGCCGCGCTCGGCGTGATAGAGGCTCTCCAGCGAGGGCGTGGCGCTGCCCAGTACCAGCGGGATGGCGTGATGCTTGGCGCGGGCCACTGCCAGGTCGCGGGCATGGTAGCGCAAGCCCTCCTGCTGCTTGAACGAGCCGTCGTGCTCCTCGTCGACGATGATGGCGCCGGGGCGTGCCAGCGGCGTGAAGATCGCCGAGCGCGTGCCGATGACGATGGGCGCGCGGCCGCTGGCGACGGCTTCCCAGGCGTCCAGGCGTTCGTTGTCGGTGAGCCCCGAATGCAGCGCCACCACCGGCACCCGGAAGCGGCTCCGGAAACGTGCCAGGGTCTGCGGTGTCAGACCGATCTCCGGCACCAACAGCAGCGCCTGGCGACCGCGGGCGACCACCGCCTCGATCAGCTGCAGATAGACCTCGGTCTTGCCGCTGCCGGTGACGCCGTGCAGCAGGCAGGGATGAAAGGCATCGAGGCGTTCGTGGATCGTTGCCAGCGCCTGGGCCTGTTCGCGGTTGAGCGGTAGCGCCGGCTCGGCAAGCAGTTGCTCGGTGGCGGGTTCGGCGGCGGTGAGGGGAATCTCTTCGCGCACGGCAAGGCGTTTTTCCACCAGCGTGGACAACTGTTCGCGCGAATAGCCCTGGGCCACTATCGCCTGGGTCGGCAGCCCATGGGGATGTTGGCGCAGCATGGCCAGCAGCTCGGCCTGGCGCGGCGCTCGCTTCAGGCGCGGGTCGTCGTCACCGGGCTCCACCAGGGCCTGCCAGCGCTCGCGCATGCGGCCGGCCAAAGGGCGGCCCTGGCGCAGCAGCACGGGCATCGCCTGATGCAGGGTGTCGCCTAGCGAATGCTGGTAGTAGCGCGCGGTGAAGCGGCATAGCCACAGCCAGTCCTCCGGCAGCGGCTCGGCGTCCAGCCAGCACTCCACCGGCTTGAGCTGCTCCAAGGGGAAGTCGCTGCGCTCGCTGCACTCCACCACCACGCCGACCACCTGGCGCCGCCCGAACGGCACGCGTACGCGAATGCCGGGCTGCCAGCCGCAGGCAGGCGCCTCGCGGCACGGACGGTAGTCGAACATGCGTCGCAAGGGGCTGGGCACCGCGACGCGAAGCACGCGAGGCGGAAGCGAGGAGATGGAGTCGGGCAATTGGCCTCCGGCATCGACTCTGCTAGAATATCCGGCCGTCGTGGCGCCAGCTCATTGGCTCGGGCCCGCGGCTACCGGTTGGTTGAACGACTCAACGTTGTACGAAAAGACAACCCGTATGCGGTGCCTGGCAACGGATCAGGTGGCGGCATACCGCTCCATGAGGCTCAAGATGAAACAAGGTATTCACCCGGATTACAAGAAGGTCACTGCGACTTGCTCCTGCGGCGCAACCTTCGAGGTCGGCACCACCGTCGGCCATGACCTGTCACTGGACGTCTGCTCCCAGTGCCACCCCTTCTACACCGGTAAGCAGAAGCAGGCGACCACCGGTGGTCGCGTCGAGCGCTTCAACAAGCGCTTCGGAGCTGCCATCAAGCGCGGCTGATCCGGCTCGCCCCCAGGGCGACGATCGCAGCGCGAGAAAACCCGCCTTAACGGCGGGTTTTCTTTTGTCTGTCGTTTGCCGGGGAGATCGATAAGGTATCGGTTATGGTTGCCTTGCGAGGTATAAGTTGCAGCAAATGGTCAGCAACGTTCGCGAAAGCGCGTATAAAAAGCGCGAACGGGTGTTTCATTGAGATGTGGAAGGTTTTTCTATATGGTAGGTGGCCCTCCCCCAAGATGGATACCGGACTTTCAGCATGACAGACGCCAAGAAGCAGGCAGCGCTGGACTATCACGCCAAACCGATTCCCGGAAAGCTCTCCGTGGAGCTGACCAAGCCCACCGCTACCGCTCGTGATCTCTCCCTTGCCTACAGTCCAGGTGTCGCCGAGCCGGTACGGGAAATTGCCCGTGATCCGGAGAATGCCTACCGTTACACCGGCAAGGGCAATCTGGTCGCGGTGATCTCCGACGGCAGCGCCATCCTCGGCCTGGGAAATCTCGGGCCGCTGGCCAGCAAGCCGGTGATGGAAGGCAAGGGCGTGCTGTTCAAGTGCTTCGCCGGCATCAACTCGGTGGACGTCGAGGTCAATGCCGAGAGCCCCCAGGCCTTCATCGACACGGTGGCGCGCATTGCCGATACCTGGGGCGGCATCAATCTCGAGGACATCAAGGCGCCGGAGTGCTTCGAGATCGAACAGGCCCTGATCGAGCAGTGCAGCATTCCCGTGTTCCATGACGATCAGCATGGCACCGCCATCGTCACCGCGGCCGGCATGCTCAATGCGCTGGAGATCGCCGGTAAGCGGCTGGAAGATGCCAAGATCGTCTGCCTGGGCGCCGGCGCGGCGGCCATCGCCTGCATGAAGCTGCTGCTGGCCTGCGGGGCGCGCTCCGAGAATCTGGTGATGCTCGACCGTCGTGGCGTGATCCACGCCGGGCGCGAGGGGCTCAACCCCTACAAGGCGATGTTCGCGCTGGACACCGACAAGCGCACCCTGGACGATGCCATCGATGGGGCCGACGTCTTCATCGGCCTTTCCGGGCCCAACCTGATGACCGCCGAGCACATCCGCAAGATGGCGCCGAACCCCATCGTCTTTGCCTGCACCAACCCCGATCCGGAGATTCACCCCGACGTGGCACGCGAGGCGCGTCCCGACGTGATCATGGCTACCGGTCGCTCCGACTATCCCAATCAGGTCAACAACGTGCTGGGCTTCCCCTTCATCTTCCGCGGGGCGCTGGACGTGCGCGCCACGCGCATCAACGAGGAGATGAAAGTGGCCGCGGTACATGCGCTCAAGGATCTGGCGCGTGAGCCGGTGCCCCAGGAAGTGCTGGACGCCTACGAGCGCGAGCACATGGAGTTCGGCCCCGAGTACATCATTCCCACGCCGGTCGACGTGCGTCTGCTGGAGCGTATCCCGGCGGCGGTGGCCCAGGCTGCGGTGGACTCCGGCGTGGCACGGCGTCCTTATCCGGCCCACTACCCGCTGAAGACGGTGGATGACGTCTACGGCGCTTGATCGAGCGTTCGCGGCTTCGTCCCCATTACACTGCGCCGGCCCAAGGGCCGGCGCAGTGCGTTGCGTGGGTAGCGATTACCAGGTGTAGAGCAGCGTCACGCTGGTGGTATGGTCGGTGTTGGCATCGGCCGTTTCCGGCGGGCTCGAGTTGTGCCTCACCTCATGGGAGAGGCGCATCGACAGCCGGGAGTTGAGCCTGGCGGTCAGCGAGGAGACCGAGCGAGACGTGGTGTTCTCGTTGGCGGCTTCCACCGACATTTCCTGGCGTACGAAGGAGTGAGGGGAGAGCGTCCACATGTAATCGAGAGCGGCGTATAGCAATCCTAGATTGTCGTTCTCCTCATCCTTGATTTGGTCGTAGCGATAGCCCGGCCCCGCCTCCAGCGAGAGGCGGTGGCGCTGGGTATCGATCACGTCGCGTCCATAGCCGCCGATGGCAGTAAGCTGATGTTCGTAGCCGCTGAAGCGGTCCCTCTCCCAGCGGCCGAAGCCGAACAGGTAGTGAGGCCCGTAGAAGTCGTAGCGTTCACGCAGGGAGAGCAGGTACTGCTCGGCGCTGGTGGTGCCGTCTCGGGTCACGTTGCGCACTTCGCCACGTAGGGTGTGGCTCAGGCGCCCCGTCAGCCAGGTGAGCCGGCTCTTGCCGATCAGGGTCTGGCTGTCGGTATTGCCGGCGAGGTGGGTGTAGCCGAGCTCGGCTTCGCCGCTGAAGGTGGGGGAATCCTCTCCTGGCGGCGGCGGCGCATAGAATACACTGGCGGCAAGGGCGAGACCCGGAAAGAGCAGAAGCAGAAGTGCGAGTCCAATGGCACTCCATGGCCTGAGTCGTGGCCTGAATCGTAACATGGCAACGAACCTGTCCTGTTGTCCAAGGTAAAGCCGCCTCGAGGGCGGCATTCGTCAGTCGACAAGACGATGGCGGCATCCTTGCCGCCGGGAGCGGCGAGCTTGCTAGAAGATCGCCTCGTAGCTACCGGTGCCCTGCGAGCCGCTGCGCTGCTCGATCTCCTGCTCGACGCGGCGAGGTTCCATGTCGGGCAGATAGTCCGGATGGAAGATCTCGGTGATCCCGCCGGGCTGACCGTCGGTCAGACGGCGACCGGTCTGAGCGTCGACGCGGGCGGTGATGAGGCCGGCAGGCGGCTCGGGCCTGGCTTCCGGGCGGCCGTTGAGCGCATTGCCCATGAAGTCGATCCAGATCGGCAGGGCGGCATTGCCGCCGTACTCGGCGATGGTCTCGTTGTTGTCCTTGCCGATCCAGACGGTGACCACCAGATCGTCGTTGTAGCCGGCGAACCAGCCGTCGCGCTGGTTGTTGGTGGTGCCGGTCTTGCCCACCACGTCGTTGCGATTGAGCGACAGCGCGGAGCGCCCGGTGCCGCTCTCGATCACGTCGCGCAGCATGTCGCGCAAGATGTAGACGGCAGTGGGGTCGGCGACCCGGGGGGCGACGTCATAGGTTCTGCCATCGATGACGACCTCGGTCTGGCCCTCGTCGCAGCTACGGCAGGCGATGGTCGGGCGGGCCTCGTCGAGTACGTTGTCGTCGCTGCCGCGGGTGACGCGTTCGATGAACCACGGGGACACCCGATGGCCGCCGTTGGCCAGCACGGCATAGGCGTTGGTCATCTCCAGCGGCGTCAGGTCGGCGCTGCCTAGTGCCAGCGACAGGCCGTGAGGCAGGCGGCTGCGGCTGAAGCCGAAGCCTTCCAGGTACTCGATGGTACTGTCGAGGCCCAGGGTCTGCAGGATGCGGATGGTCACCAGGTTGCGTGAGCGGGCCAGGGCTTCGCGCAGCCGGGTCGGGCCGAGGAAGTCGCCGCTGGCGTTCACCGGACGCCACAGGCTGCTGCCGTCGTGCATGACCACCGGGGCGTCGTTGACCACGGTAGAGGCAGTCATCAGGCCGGTGTCCAGCGCGGCGAGGAACACGAACGGCTTGAAGATAGAGCCGGACTGGCGCTGGGCCTGCACCGCGCGGTTGAACTTGCTGGCGTTGAAGCTGAAGCCACCCTGGAGGGCGAGAATGGCGCCGGTATCGGGCTCCATGACCACGATGGAGCCTTCTGCATCGGGCCGCTGGGAGAGTCGCCAACTGCCATCGTCACGCTGCAGGATGCGCACCAGGTCGCCGCGCGAGGCGATCTCGCTGGCCGAGCTGGGCTCCGGTCCGCGGGCCCTGGGGCTGCGGTAGGCGCGGGCCCATGACAGGCCGTCCCAGTTCAGCGTGACGAGTTCGCCGCCGCGGGTCAGCACGCGCATCTCGCGGCCTTCGCTGGCCACCACGATGGCCGGCTGCAACGGGCCGAAGCCGGGGGTGCGCTCGAGCACTCGCAGCCAGTTGCTGACGTCGCCTTCGATGCCTTCCACGCGGGTCTGGCTGCGCTCGGCGGCCTGGCGGGCGGTCTGCATGATCTCCGGCGACTCGGCCAGCTCTTCCTCCAGGCCGCGGCGTTCGGTACGGGCCTGAGCCTCGGCCAGGCTCGAGGGGATTTCACGCTCCTCCGGGCCGCGCCAGCCATGGCGCGTATCGTAGTCGATCAGACCGCGCGCCAGGGCCTGGCGGGCGTAGGGCTGCAGTTCGCTGTCCAGGGTGGTGTGGATGCGGTAGCCGCCGGTGTAGGCTTCCTCGCCGAAGCGTTCCACGGCGTACTGACGCGCCATCTCCGCCACGTAGTCGGCGTCGACCTCGATCTGGGCCACGTGGCGGCGGGCCGTGACCGGCTCCTGCACGGCGGCTTCATAGGTGGCCTGGTCGATGTTGCCGAGATGACGCATGCGGTAGAGGATCCAGTTGCGGCGGATCAGAGAGCGCTCGGGATTGGCCAGTGGGTTGAACGACGACGGCGCTTTGGGCAGGCCGGCGATCATTGCCTTCTCTGCCAGGGTCAGCTCTTCCAGCGGCTTGTTGTAGTAGACCTCCGCGGCGGCGGCGATGCCGTAGGCGCGGTTGCCCAGGAAGATCTTGTTGACGTAGAGCTCGAGGATCTCCTCCTTGGTGAGGATGCGCTCCATTTGCAGCGCCAGCAGGATCTCGCGAATCTTGCGGGTAAAGGTGCGGTCGAGCGTGAGCAGATAGTTGCGCGCCACCTGCATGGTGATGGTGGAACCGCCCGACTGGATGTCGCCACCGCTGGAGACCAGTTCCACGGCGGCTCGCGCCAGGCCGCGGGGGTCCACGCCGCGATGCTCGAAGAAGGCGGCGTCCTCGGCGGCCAGCAGTGCCTGGATGAAGTCTTCGGGAATCTCGTCGAAGGAGACCGCCATGCGACGCTCCTCGCCGAACTCGCCGATCAGCTTGCCGTCACGGGTGAAGACGCGCAGCGGCGTGTGCAGCTCGAAGTCCTGCAACTGGCGCACGTCGGGCAGACCCGGGGCGAAGTAGAGGGCCGCCCCGGCCACGCTGAGCAGTGCCGCGGCGGTCAGCGATACCAATAGCCAGAAGGCCGAGAAAACCAAAGTCTTGATCCACTTCATGAAAAGGCGTTGTCCGTGGTGAGAGCGTGAAGAAATGGCGATGAAAGTGAGCCTTCACTGGCCTGCCCATTATAAGGAATCCGGACCTTCTACCACCAGCGTTGAGGGAGTGTCCGTCCAACTTTGTGTGGGCTGGCCAAATATCATGTAACCTCGGTCATGGAGAGCGAGTATGATTTCTGTCAGCCTTGTGGTTCCTGCTGCTTCAAGGCGCATAAGCATAATGTAGGACAGCCGCTCATCGCAGCACATACGCAAGGGCAACGATTGATGCGACTCAGACCCTCCGGTAAAGGGTTGATCGGTGTCGACATTACCTCGGCAACGGTCAAGCTGATCGAACTCAGGCGGATGGGTTCCCGCTACCAGATCGAAAGCTATGCCGTGAGGCCGCTGCGTGAAGGTGCCGTGGTCGAACGGCGCATACGCGACATGGGCGAAGTGGCCGACGCGCTGCGACGAGCCGTGGAGAGTGCACGTCCCACGTCACGCCTGGCCGTGGCAGCCGTTCCGGCCAGCGCCGCCATCACCAAGACCCTCACGCTTCCCGCCTCGCTCAACGACGACGAGATCGAGGCGCGCATTCAACTCGAATCTGACAAACACATTCCGTTTCCGTTCAGTGAGGTGGCCTTCGATTTTCAGCGCCTGGGGCTCAATGCCCGCTACGGCGACCAGCAGGACGTCCTGCTGGTCGCCTGCCGCCAGCAGGACGTCAGCCAGCTCACCGATGCGCTGAACCAGGCCGGCCTGATCCCGGCGGCGGTAGACGTGGAAACCTTTGCCATGGAGCGCGCCTTCGGCGAGCTGCGCCAGCAGCTGCCGCCCGCGGCGGGCGAAGACGACTGCGTGGCGCTGGTCGACATCGGTGCCACCATGAACGCCTTCCACGTGCTGCGCGGCGGCCGCATCGTCTACAGCCGCGACACCGTGTTCGGCGGACGTCAGCTCACCGAGGAGATTCGCGCGCGCTACGGTCTGACCCTGGAGGAGGCTGGGCTGGCCAAGAAGCGCGGTGGCCTGCCCGAGGATTACCGCGCCAGCGTTCTGATCCCTTTCATCGAGACCGTCGTTCAGCAGGTCGGCCGCTCGCTGCAGCTCTATTACACCGCGGGACGCAAGCATGAAGTGAAGCGCATGGTCCTTGCCGGTGGTTCCAGCGTGATTCCGGGGCTGGCCGAACGGCTCGCCCAGGAGAGCGCCATGCAGGTGGTGATCGCCAATCCCTTCCTGCGCATGCGCATCAATTCGCGTATCGACGTGCAGACCCTGGCCAGCGATGCGCCGGCCATGGTGACCGCTTGCGGCCTGGCGATGAGGTCGGTCTCATGAGCATCGAAATCAATCTCCTGCCCTGGCGGGAGCAGCAGCGCGCGCGTCGCAGTCGGCGCTTCTATCTGGCCCTGGCGGCGATGGCGGTGCTCGGCGGAGCCGGTGGGCTGGGCATGGCCCACTTCTACGACATGGCAGTGAGCGCCCAGCAGCAGCGCAACGCCCATGTGCAGGCCCGGATGCAGCAGCTCGACGGCGACATACGCTCGATTCGCGAATACGAAGCCATACGCGAGCGCATGATCGGTCAGGTTCAGGTCTTCAGCGACCTGCAGCAGGGGCGCTCCCAGACCGTGCGTGTGTTTCGCGACCTGACCCTGAGCCTGGTCGACGGCGTTCACTACACCCAACTGAGCCGGCAGGGCGATCAACTGCGGCTGTCGGGCCGGGCCGAGAGCAATCGCCGGGTCTCCGAGCAGATGCGGTCCCTGGCGGCTGCGCCCTCGTTCTCCGAGCCGGTGCTGTCGGAGGTCGAAGCCGATGGCGGAGGTGAGCGTCGTCGCTTCAGCCTCAGTGTGGTGCAGCTCATGGAAGGCGCTCAGGGGGCGGAAGACGCTGAAGCGGGAGACGAGTCATGAGCCTGCAGGCAGAGTTTCGTCGTCTCCGCGAGCTCGACTGGCGTGAACTGGACCTCAAGGAGTCCGGCACCTGGCCGCTGCTGCTGCAGTGGCTGTGCTGCCTGCTGGTGCTGGGCCTGACCTTCGCCGCGACACACTGGTATCTGGCGGGGCCCAAGGCCGATGAGCTGCAGCGTGCCGAGGCCGAGGAGGCACGCCTGCTGGCGGATTACCGCAACCGCGCCGCCCAGGCGGCCCAGCTGCCGGAGATGCTCGAGCAGATGGCCCGGCTCGAAACGCGCATGGGCGAGCTGATGGCCATGCTGCCTTCCGGCGCCGAGATTCCCTCGCTGATCGACAGCATCAGCGAAAGCGCCCTCGACCACCACCTGTCGATCGATTTCATTCGGCTGCGCAGCACCGTGGAGCGCGACTTCTATATCGAGCGGCCCTTCGATATCCAGGTGGAGGGCGAATATCACCACATTGCCGGCTTCCTGGCCGGCGTTGCGGCATTGCCGCGTATCGTCACGCTGCACGACTTCGTGCTGGCGCCGGTGGAGGGCAGCGATCGTCTGCGTCTCTCCATGCTGGCGCGCACCTACAGCTATCGGCCGCAGGGCGGGGAGGGTGCGCGATGAAAGTGCGCTGGCTGCTGGCCTTGGCAACCCTGCTGCTGGTCGGCTGCGCCGATCCGCAGCTGGGCGAGCTGGACCGCCGGCTGACCGACATTCGCAACGATCCCGGTATGCCGCGCCCGCTGGAGATGCCGGAGGTGCCCGACTATGCAGCGGTACCCTACCAGGCCAGCGATCGTCGCAGCCCGTTCCGGCCGCAGCTGCCGGAGCCGGACGCAGCACCGCGGGGCAGCAGCGACCTGGCGCCCGATCCCGAACGCGCCCGGGAGCCGCTCGAGACATACGACCTGGAAGCGCTCAGGCTGGTGGGCATCTTGACCATGGGTGGCCAGACGAATGCCCTGGTGAGGGCGCCGGGAGGCGAGGTGCATCGCCTGCGCACCGGCAATCACCTGGGGCGCAATCACGGCCGGGTGGTCGGCATCACCGACTCGTCGGTGCAACTGGTGGAGCTGGTGCCCACCGGCGGCGGTGGGTGGATGGAGCGAACGGCTCGCCTGGCGCTCGAAGAGCGTCGCTAGAGCACGGCGGCAGTCGAGGCAGCAGGGTAGTGGTAACGGGCAGAGGGGAAGGGGAACGATGAGACATCTGATTGGCACATTGGCGGTACTCTGCCTGGCATTGACGGCGACACCGGTCCTGGCGGCATCCACGTTGACCGACCTCGACTTTCGTCAGGGCGAGCGCGGCGAGCTGCTGATCGATCTGAGCTTTCGTGGCGGGGTGCCCGAAGTACGCGGCTACCGGTTGGACGAGCCCGCACGCCTGACCATCGATCTCGTCGATACGGCCAACGCTCTGGAGCGTCGCCGTCTCGACCTGGGCATCGGCGGCGTCGAGCAGGTCACGGCGCTCGAAGCCGGCTCGCGTACGCGGCTGGTCTTTCACATGGACCGCCCGCTACCCTACGACACCGTGCAGCAGGGCGACCAGCTGCGGCTGACCATCGGCGGTCCGGCGACCGCGCCGTCCACGGCCGCGGCGCGCCCCGAGCCGGCGGCGCCTCAGACCTCGGCGCCGGCATCGGCTGCCCCCAGCGGCATGCCGAGTATCGCCGACATCGACTTTCGCCGCGGCGAGGGCGGCGCGGGGCGGTTGATCGTCACCTTCGATCGGGGCGGGGTCGACGCCAGGGTGCGCGAATCGGGCCGCAACCGCATCGTCGCCGAACTAAGCGGTGTCGACCTGCCGGAGGCGCACAACCAGGTGCTCGACGTCAGCGACTTCGGCACGCCGCTGCGGCGCATCACGCCGCGGGTCGGGCGCGACGGCGTGACCCTCGAGATAGAGGGCAGCGGCGAGTTCGCCATGCTCTCCACCCAGAGCGGGCGTCAGCTCACCATCGAGGCGCAGCCCGTCACCCAGCAGGAGCGCGAGCAGCGGATACGCCAGCAGTTCCCCTATACCGGCGAGCGCATCACGCTCAACTTCCAGGACATCGAGGTGCGCTCGGTGCTGGCGATCATCGCCGATTTCACCGGACTCAACCTGGTGGCCAGCGACAGCGTGACCGGCCAGGTCACCCTCAACCTGCAGGACGTGCCCTGGGATCAGGCGCTCGACCTGGTGCTCAAGAGCCACGGCCTGGCCAGTCGCCAGGAGGGCAACGTGATCATGGTGGCCCCGGCCAGCGAGCTGGCCAACATCGAGCGTCAGGAGCTCGAGGCGCGGGCCCAGGTCGAGACCCTGGCGCCGTTGGTCTCGGAGTACGTTCAGGTGCGCTATGCCCGCGCCGAGGATCTGGCGCAGCTGCTGCGCGGCGGCGACGGCTTCGGCCTGCTCACCGAGCGCGGCCGCGTGGCGGTGGATCAGCGCACCAACACCCTGCTGATCCAGGACACCGCCGACCAGATCCAGGAGATCCTGCGCACCCTGGATCAGCTCGACGTGGCGGTGCGTCAGGTGCAGATCGAGGCGCGTATCGTCATCGCCCGCGATGGCGTGACCCAGGAGCTAGGCGTCAACTGGGGGGCGTCCACCACTCGAGGCTTTAGACTTGCAGAAGATGGAACTTGGAATAGGGATACTATTGAATTTCCGGAGGATCCTTCTCGATTCACGCCGGGGGCTGGAGAGATCGTTGGTCAGCAGCAGCGAAATCGAGGAGCGCCATACTACGCCCCAGATAATCAAAACCCACTACGAATGAGGCGTGGTTCAGGTAGCTTGGCTGTAGATCTGGGGTCGGCTAGTCCTATGTCGGCTTTTGGATTTGGTTATTTAGCTGGCGACATCCTGCTCGATCTCGAGCTGCGGGCACTGGAGAGCGAGAACAAGAGTCAGACCATCTCGCAGCCGCGGGTGATCACCGCCAACCAGCGCACCGCCATCATCCAGCAGGGCGAGGAGCGGGCCTTCCAGACCATCAGCGACCGGGGTACCGAGACCGACTTCAAGGAGGCGCTGCTGTCGCTCGAGGTGACGCCGCAGATCACCCCGGACAATCGCATCATCATGGATCTGGTGATCACCAACGACAGCTTCCGTGAGGCCCTGCCGGGCCAGGCGCCGCCCATCGATACCAATCGCATCGAGACCCAGGTGCTGGTCGACAACGGCGAGACGGTGGTGCTCGGCGGCATTCTCACCACCGAACAGCTGAGCCGTCTGGCCAAGACGCCCTTCTTCGGCGACCTGCCTGTGCTGGGCAGGCTTTTCCGGTACAATGAGTCGAGCAATCAGAAGGTGGAGCTGCTGGTCTTCATCACTCCACGCATACTCGAGGACGGCCTGGCGATTCGCTGATGCAGGACTTGCCCAATCTGATATTGATCGGCCCCATGGGGGCGGGAAAGAGCACCATCGGCCGCCTTCTGGCGGCCGAACTTTCGCGTCAGTTCCTCGACAGCGACCATGAGATCCAGGCTCGCTGCGGGGCCGATATCCCCTGGATCTTCGACGTCGAGGGCGAGGCGGGCTTTCGCCAGCGCGAAGTGCAGATGATCGAAGAGCTGACCGAGCTCGAAGGGGTGGTCATTGCCACCGGCGGCGGGGCGGTACTGCGCGAGGAGAACCGTCGGCGGCTGCGCGAGCGAGGCACCGTGATCTATCTGTTCACCACCGTCGAGCAGCAGCTCAAGCGCGTGGCCAAGGATCGCAACCGTCCCTTGTTGCAGCGCCCCGACCGTGAGCAGGTGCTGCGCGAGATGTTCGATCTGCGCGACCCGCTCTATCGCGCCACGGCCGATATCGTGGTGCGCACCGACCGGCGCAGCCCCCGTGCGGTGGTCAACGAGATCGTGCGCCGCGTGCAGCGGCTGGTCGACCCTCTACAAGCCAAGGCCTGAACCATGACCGAGAGCGAAACCTCCATCGTCCCGCGCACGCTTCAGGTGGCGCTGGGCGAGCGCAGCTATCCCATCCACATCGGTGCCGGCCTGCTCGGCGATCCGGCCTGGCTGACGCCCTACCTGGCCGGGCGCCAGGTCATGATCGTCACCAACGAAGCGGTTGCCCCCTATTACCTGGCGCGCCTCAAGGCGGGGCTGCCGAGTGACGCCATGGTGCGCGAACTGGTGCTGCCCGACGGCGAGACGACCAAGACCCTGGCCAGCGTCGGCCTTGTCTGGGATGCGCTGCTGGAGGCCGGCTTCAACCGACGCTGCACCCTGATCGCCCTGGGTGGCGGGGTGATCGGCGACATGGTCGGCTTCGCCGCCGCCTGCTATCAGCGCGGCGTGGCGTTCATCCAGGTGCCCACCACGCTGCTCTCCCAGGTGGACTCTTCGGTAGGCGGCAAGACCGGTGTCAATCATCCGCTGGGCAAGAACATGATCGGTGCCTTCTGGCAGCCGCGGGCGGTGCTGATCGACACCGATACCCTGCGCACGCTGCCGGCCAAGGAGCTCTCGGCGGGGCTGGCCGAGGTGATCAAGTACGGTCTGATCCGCGATGCCGAGTTCCTCGCCTGGTTGGAAGACGAAATGACCGCGCTGAGGGCCTTGCAGCCGGAGGCACTGGCCTGGGCCATCGAGCGCAGCTGTCTGCTCAAGGCCGAGATCGTGGCCGAGGACGAAACCGAGCAGGGCGTACGCGCGCTGCTCAACCTCGGGCATACCTTCGGTCATGCCATCGAGGCGCACCAGGGCTACGGCCAGTGGCTGCACGGCGAGGCGGTGGGGGTCGGCATGCTGATGGCGGCCGAGCTCTCGCATCGGCTCGGCTGGCTGAATGCCGGCGACGTCGAGCGCACCGCCAGTATCATCGCCGCCGCCGGCCTGCCGCTCGAGGCGCCCGCCGACATGGACGTGGAAGACTTCCTCACCCGCATGCGTCTGGACAAGAAGAATGTCGACGAGCGCCTGCGCCTGATCCTGCTCGAGGCGCTGGGCCGGGCGGTGATCCACGACCAGACCCCTCGGGAGCTGCTCGAGGAGTTGCTGGCTACGTTCCCCCGGCACTGAGGTTTCCTCGGCACTGACGTTCCGCCCATTTTCCCTCTCTTGAGCGCAAGCAGGCCGCACGAAGCGATTCGTGCGGCCTGCTTGCCGTTTGTCGGCTGCTGTTCTGAACTGTTCTGAGCGACCCGTGTTGCATCTCAGGCATCAAATCCGTATGCCTCATGCCGTATCGGCATGGGGAAAATGGGTGTTTTTAGACTAAAGTCGCATATTCGGTTTCGAGCGTTTGAAATCCGTTTATGGGTTTCGCAAGTCTTTGAACTGGTGGTTTTTTTTGCTTTGATTCATTCAGCAAGTTGCGGATTTGACGAGAGTTTTGGAGGCGGTGTGGCGGGCGGGAGATTGCACGGCGGGGCAGTAAGTGTCTATGCTGGGCGTCCTTTTCTCGCGACGGCAGCAGGCTGCTCTTGGCAGTCATAACAAGAAGAAAACAGATCAAAATACATAACTGCTGTTGTTTGGTCAATAGTCATTTTCTGAGGCACGCCCATGAACCGAGGCCTTCATCAACCAGGCGAGTTCCGTGACAACTGCGGGTTCGGCCTGATCGCACATATGGAAGGGCAGGCCAGCCACGATCTGCTGCGTACCGCCATCGAGTCTCTCACCTGCATGACCCATCGCGGCGGTATTGCCGCCGATGGCAAGACCGGTGACGGCTGCGGTCTGCTGCTGAAAATGCCCGAGGCCTTCATGCGCGAGGCCGCCGCCGAGGCGCTCGACGTCGAGCTGGGTGAACTGTTCGCCGTGGGCGCGGTGTTTCTGCCCGACGACGACGCCAAGGAGGCTCGCGCCCGCGGCATCCTGGAAGGTGAGCTGCGTGCCTGCGGCCTGGTGATCCGCGGCTGGCGCAACGTGCCGGTGGATCCCACCTACTGCGGGCCCATCGCCCGCGCCTGCCTGCCGCGCATTCGCCATCTGTTCGTTGAGCCGGGCAAGCTCAGCGACCCCGAGCGCTTCGACGTCGATCTGTTCATGGCCCGCCGCCGGGCCGAGCAGATGCTGCGCGACGAGCAGGACTTCTACGTCAGCTCGCTGTCGTCCCAGGTGATCTCCTACAAGGGCCTGATGATGCCGGTGGATCTTCCCACCTTCTATCAGGACCTGGGCGACGAGCGGCTGCAGACCTCGATCTGCGTGTTCCACCAGCGCTTCTCCACCAATACCGAGCCGCGCTGGCCGCTGGCGCAGCCGTTCCGCTTCCTCGCCCACAACGGCGAGATCAACACCATCGAAGCCAACCGCGGCTGGGCCAACTCGCGCAAGGAGAACTTCGTCAACGAGCGGCTGCCCGACATCGCCGAGCTCGACGAGATCGTCAATACCACGGGCTCCGACTCCTCGAGCATGGACAACATGCTCGAAGTGCTGCTGATGGGCGGCATGGAGCTGCACCGGGCGGTGCGCATGATGGTGCCGCCGGCCTGGCAGAACGTCGAGACCATGGGGGCGGAGCTGCGCGCCTTCTACGAATACAACTCCATGCACATGGAGCCGTGGGACGGCCCTGCCGGTCTGGTCATGACCGACGGCCGCCAGGCGGTCTGCATGCTCGACCGCAACGGCCTGCGTCCGGCGCGCTGGGTGATCACCAAGAACGGCTACATCACCCTGGCCTCGGAGATCGGCACCTACGATTACAAGCCCGACGATGTGGTGGCCAAGGGGCGCGTCGGCCCGGGTCAGATCCTCGCCGTGGACACCCAAACCGGCGAAGTGCTGCACACCGGAGACATCGACGAGCGGCTGAAGTCCGCCTATCCCTACAAGCGCTGGCTCAAGGAGGAGGCGCACTATCTGGAATCGGCGCTGACCGAGCTGGCCAGCTTCCAGAACATGGACTCCGATGCGGTCAATACCTGGCAGAAGATGTTCCAGGTCAGCTTCGAGGAGCGTGACCAGGTGTTGCGCCCGCTGGCCGAGAGCGGTCAGGAGGCGGTGGGCTCCATGGGTGACGACACCCCCATGGCAGTGCTGTCCGGCCGCAGCCGGCTGCTCACCGACTACTTCCGCCAGAAGTTCGCCCAGGTCACCAACCCGCCCATCGACCCGCTGCGCGAAGCGATCGTGATGTCGCTGGAGACCTGCATCGGCGCCGAGCTCAACGTGTTCAAGGCCACGCCCGAGCATGCCCACCGGATCATTCTGACCACGCCGGTGCTGTCGCCGCGCAAGTTCACCGCGCTGCTCGAGCAGGACGACCCGGCCTTCTCCCATCACCGCCTCTGCCTGGGCTACGACCCGGAGCGGATGGGGCTCAAGGCGGCCATCATCGAGCTGTGCCGCCAGGCCGAAGCCGCGGTGCACGAGGGCAAGGTGATCCTGGTGCTGTCGGACGCCAACCTGGAGAAGGGGCAGCTGCCGATCCACGCCGCGCTGGCGGTGGGGGCGGTGCACCACCATCTAGGCAAGCTGGCCCTCCGCCCGCGCGCCAACATCGTGGTCGAGACCGGCTATGCCCGCGACGCTCACCAGATGGCGGTGCTGTTCGGTGTCGGCGCCACCGCGGTGTTCCCGTGGCTGGCCTACCAGGTGATGGCCGACATGCATCGCACCGGCGAGCTCAGCGGCAACCCGGCCGATGCCCGCGAGAACTACCGCAAGGGCATGCAGAAGGGGCTCTACAAGATCCTCTCCAAGATGGGGATCTCGACGCTGGCCTCCTACCGCGGCTCGCAGCTGTTCGAGGCGGTGGGGCTCTCCTCCGAGGTGATCGAGCTGTGCTTCACCGGCATGGCCTCGCGCATCGAGGGCACCGGCTTCAGCGAGCTGCAGCTGCAGCAGGAGCTGCTGGCCCGTGACGCCTGGACGCCGCGCAAGGGCATCGCCCAGGGCGGCCTGCTCAAGTACGTGCACGACCACGAGTATCACGCCTACAATCCCGACGTGGTGAAGGCGTTGCAGGAGGCCGTGCAGGAGGGCGACTACGCCAAGTGGAAGAAATTCGCCCGACTGGTCAACGAGCGCCCCGCTGCGACCATCCGCGACCTGTTCAAGCTCAAGGCCGCCGAAGCGGCGCTGCCGCTCGAGGAGGTGGAGTCGATCGATGAGCTGATTCCGCGCTTCGACAGTGCCGGCATGTCGCTGGGCGCGCTCTCCCCCGAGGCTCATGAAGCGCTGGCCCAGGCCATGAACGAGGCCGGCGGGCGCTCCAACTCCGGCGAGGGCGGCGAGGATCCGGCGCGCTACGGCACCATTCGCAGCTCCAAGATCAAGCAGGTCGCTTCCGGACGCTTCGGCGTCACCCCGACCTATCTGGTCAACGCCGAAGTGCTGCAGATCAAGGTGGCCCAGGGCGCCAAGCCCGGCGAGGGCGGACAGCTGCCCGGCGGCAAGGTCAACGACCTGATCGCGCGGCTGCGCTACTCGGTGCCCGGCGTGACGCTGATTTCGCCGCCGCCGCACCACGACATCTATTCCATCGAGGACCTGGCGCAGCTGATCTTCGACCTCAAGCAGGTCAACCCGGAGGCGCAGGTGTCGGTGAAGCTGGTCTCCGAGCCTGGCATCGGCACCATTGCCACCGGCGTGGCCAAGGCCTATGCCGACCTGATCACCGTGTCCGGCTACGACGGCGGCACCGCAGCCAGCCCGCTGACCTCGATCAAGCACGCCGGCTCGCCGTGGGAGCTGGGTCTGCCCGAGGTGCATCAGGCGCTGCGCATCAACGGCCTGCGCGACAAGATCCGTCTGCAGACCGACGGCGGCCTGAAAACCGGCCTCGACGTGGTCAAGGCGGCGATCCTCGGCGCCGAGAGCTTCGGTTTCGGCACCGCGCCGATGGTGGCGCTGGGCTGCAAGTATCTGCGCATCTGCCACCTCAACAACTGTGCCACCGGTGTGGCCACCCAGCATCAGTACCTGCGCGACGAGCATTTCCGCGGCACCGTGGACATGGTCAAGAACTACTTCCGCTTCATCGCCGAAGAAGTGCGTGAGCTGATGGCGATGATGGGCGTGCGCAAGCTGACCGACCTGATCGGTCGCACCGACCTGCTCGAGGTGCTGGAGGGTGAGACCGCTTCCCAGCGCAAGCTCGACCTGACGCCGCTGCTGGTCAACGACTTCGTGCCCGCCGACGCGCCGCAGTTCTGCCAGGTCAGCCGCAATGTGCCGCATGACCCGGGCGCCAAGAACCAGGAGGTGCTGGCCGCTATCGAGCAGGCCATTGCCGACAAGAGCGGCGGTGAGTTCTCGTTCACCATCACCAACTGCGACCGTTCGGTGCCGGCGCTCTCCTCGGGTGCGGTGGCCAAGCACTACGGCGAAGCCGGCCTCGAGGACGCCCCGATCACGCTGCGCTTCACCGGCGTGGCCGGGCAGAGCTTCGGTGTGTGGAACGCCCGCGGTCTCAATCTCTACCTGGAAGGCGATGCCAACGACTATGTCGGCAAGGGCATGAACGGCGGCAAGGTGGTGCTGGTACCGCCCCGCGGCAGCCGTTTCGAGAGCCACAAGACGGCGATCATCGGCAACACCTGCCTGTACGGCGCCACCGGTGGCAAGCTGTTTGCCGCCGGCACTGCCGGCGAGCGCTTCGCCGTGCGTAACTCCGGCGCCCATGCAGTGATCGAGGGGGCCGGCGACCACTGCTGCGAGTACATGACCGGCGGCTTGGTCTGCGTCCTCGGCGAGACCGGGGTCAACTTCGGTGCCGGCATGACAGGTGGCTTTGCCTACGTGCTCGACGAGGACCGCTCCTTCGTCGATCGCTACAACCATGAGCTGGTGGAGATTCACCGGATCAACACCGAGGCCATGGAGGCCTACCGGCGTCACCTGCGGGAGATCATCGAGGAGTTCGTGAGTGAGACGAACTCTGCCCGCGGACACGAGATTCTCGACGACTTCAGCGAACACGTGCGTCATTTCTGGCTGGTCAAGCCCAAGGCGGCAAGCCTTGGCAGCCTGCTCGACGAATCGCGCAGACGTCCCGAGTGAGCCGGATTCCAGGAGATACGCAAATGGCCAACCGATTGACCAGAAACGACTTTCAATTCCTCGACGTGGGCCGTCAAGACCCGCAGAAGAAGGATGCCCGGACCCGCTCGCGCGAGTTCGCCGAGATCTACGAGCCGTACAAGCCCCAGGAGGCGGCCAGCCAGTCGCACCGCTGCCTGCACTGCGGCAACCCGTACTGCGAGTGGAAGTGCCCGGTGCACAACTACATTCCCAACTGGCTGCAACTCGTGGCCGAGGGCAACATCCTCGAGGCCGCCGAGCTGTCGCACAAGACCAACTCGCTGCCCGAGGTGTGCGGCCGGGTGTGCCCGCAGGATCGCCTGTGCGAGGGCGCCTGCACCCTCAACGACGGCTTCGGCGCGGTGACCATCGGTTCGGTGGAGAAGTACATTACCGATACCGCCTTCGCCATGGGCTGGCGCCCCGACATGTCTCAGGTCGTTTGGACCGACAAGAAGGTCGCCATCATCGGGGCCGGTCCGGCCGGGCTCGGCTGTGCCGATATCCTGGTGCGCAATGGCGTCAAGCCGGTGGTGTTCGACAAATACCCCGAGATCGGCGGCCTGCTGACTTTCGGCATACCCGAGTTCAAGCTCGACAAGACGGTAATGGAGCGGCGGCGTGCGGTGTTCGAGGAGATGGGCATCGAGTTCCGTCTCAATGTCGAGGTGGGCAAGGATGTCACCATGGAACAGCTGCTCGAAGAGTACGACGCGGTGTTCCTCGGTATGGGCACCTACAAGTACATGACCGGCGGCTTCCCCGGCGAGGACCTGCCCGGCGTGCACAAGGCACTCGACTATCTGATCGCCAACGTCAACCACTGCCTCGGCTTCGAGAAGGATCCGGCCGATTACGTCTCGCTGGAAGGCCAGAAGGTGGTGGTGCTAGGCGGCGGCGACACCGCCATGGACTGCAACCGCACGGCGATTCGCCAGGGTGCGGCCACGGTGACCTGCGCCTACCGCCGAGACGAGGAGAACATGCCCGGCTCCAAGCGCGAGGTGGCCAACGCCCGCGAGGAGGGCGTGGAGTTCCTGTTCAACCGTCAGCCGGTGGCGGTGGTCGGTGAAGGCAAGGTCGAGGGGGTCAAGGTGGTGCGCACGCGTCTGGGCGAGCCCGACGAGAACGGCCGTCGTCGCCCCGAGGTGGTGCCCGGCTCCGAGGAGATCCTGCAGGCCGATGCCGTGGTCATTGCCTTCGGCTTCCAGCCGAGCCCGGCACCCTGGTTCGAGAAGTTCGGCATCGAGCTCGACGAGCGCGACCGTGTGCTGGCGCCCGAGAAGGGCACCTACGCCTTCCAGACCACCAACGAGAAGATCTTCGCCGGCGGCGACATGGTGCGCGGCTCCGATCTGGTGGTCACCGCCGTGTTCGAAGGCCGTCAGGCCGCCGAGGGTATCCTCGACTACCTGAAGGTTTGAGGCTCTGCTGATGTGGGGCGGGCCTATGTGCCCGCTCCCACGGCTCTCCCGTCGACAGGTCTAGGCGGGAGCGCTGTGAAAACAGTCTGTCGTATCGCTACGGTGAGCGGCGCCGGGGGCAGGCCAAAGAGGAGGTCTTTTGCCAGGGAAGGCAAAAGTAGCGCCCAGGGATGGGTTCACAGCGCCTCCTCGACGGCCTGCCCCCGGTACAGCCGCGTTCGAGGCCGCCAAGACCACTCAAAGTCACTAAGTCGGCTGAAATTGAGCCATTGGTCGTAATCTGCTACGCTGTCGTCCCATCCTGGCGCGGCTTTCTGCCGGGCCTACCGATCACGTTTCGACAGGTTCTCCATGACACGATATATCTTCGTGACCGGCGGCGTTGTGTCCTCTCTTGGCAAGGGCATCGCGTCGGCCTCGCTGGCGGCGATTCTCGAGGCGCGTGGCCTCAAGGTCACCATGCTCAAGCTCGATCCCTACATCAACGTGGATCCGGGCACCATGAGCCCCTTCCAGCACGGCGAGGTGTTCGTCACCGAAGATGGCGCCGAGACCGACCTCGACCTGGGCCACTACGAGCGCTTCATCCGCACCAAGATGACCCAGGGCAACAACTTCACCACCGGCCGCGTCTACGAGCACGTGCTGCGTCGTGAGCGCCGCGGCGACTACCTGGGCGGCACCGTGCAGGTGATCCCGCATATCACCGACGAGATCAAGCGTCGTGTGTATGCCGGCGGCGAGGGCTTCGACGTGGCGCTGGTGGAGATCGGCGGTACCGTGGGCGACATCGAGTCGCTGCCGTTCCTCGAGTCGATCCGCCAGATCCGCAGCGAGCTGGGGGCGAGCCGGGCGATCTTCATGCACTTGACCCTGGTGCCCTACATCAAGACCGCCGGCGAGACCAAGACCAAGCCGACCCAGCACAGCGTCAAGGAGCTGCGCTCCATCGGTATCCAGCCCGACATCCTGATCTGTCGCAGCGAAGTCGAGCTGGAAGAGACCGAGCGGCGTAAGATCGCGCTGTTCACCAACGTCGAAGAGCGCGCCGTGGTGCCGCTGCAGGACGCCGACACCATCTACCGCATTCCGCTGATGCTCCACGAGCACGGCCTCGACGAGATCGTCTGCGACAAGCTGCGTCTCGAGGCGGCGCCGGCCGATCTCACCGAGTGGGTTCACGTGCTCGATGCCAAGCTCAACCCGCTGAAGTCGATCAACATCGCCATGGTCGGCAAGTACATGGAGTTGCTCGACGCCTACAAGTCGCTCAACGAGGCGCTGATCCACGCCGGCATCCAGACCCGGGTCAAGGTCAACGTCGACTACATCGACTCCGAGATCATCGAGCGTCAGGGCACCGAACGCCTGGCCGGCAAGGACGCGATCCTGGTGCCTGGCGGCTTCGGCGAGCGCGGCGTGGAGGGCAAGATCGCGACCGCCCGCTACGCTCGCGAGAACGGCATCCCCTATCTCGGTATCTGTCTCGGCATGCAGGTGGCGGTGATCGAATTTGCCCGCCATGTGGCCGGTTGGGAAGATGCCAACTCCACCGAGTTCACCCACGACACCCAGCATCCGGTGGTCGGCCTGATCACCGAGTGGATCAACGCCGAGGGCAAGATCGAGCTGCGTGACGCAGCCTCGGACCTGGGCGGCACCATGCGCCTGGGCGGCCAGGTGTGTCACCTTGCAGCGGGCAGCAAGGCGCGCGAGGCCTACGGCAGTGACGAGATCGTCGAGCGCCATCGCCACCGTTTCGAAGTCAACAACCAGTTCATCGAGCAGTTGGAGAAGGCCGGTCTGGTGGTCTCCGGCAAGAGCGTCGACAATTCGCTGGTGGAGATGATCGAGCTGCCCGACCACCCTTGGTTCGTGGCCTGCCAGTTCCATCCCGAGTTCACCTCCACGCCGCGCGACGGCCATCCGCTGTTCACCGGCTTCGTCAACGCGGCGCTGGAGCACAAGGCGGCGCGCGCTCGCGCGCTCTCCTCGCATCAGGAGTGAGACCATGTCTGCCATGACCCCGTCCACACCCGAACGTCATATCTCCTTTGCCGGCCTCACCGCCGGCAATTCTTTGCCGCTGATGCTACTTGGCGGCATGAACGTGCTGGAGTCCCGTGAGCTGGCCCTCGAGGTGGCCGAGACCTATGTCGAGGTGACCGACCGGCTCGGCATGCCTTATGTGTTCAAGGCCAGTTTCGACAAGGCCAACCGCAGCTCCATCCACTCCTTCCGCGGCCCCGGCCTGGAAAAGGGGCTGGAGATACTGGCCGAGATCAAGCAGCGCTTCGGCGTACCGGTGATCACCGACGTGCACGAGCCGTGGCAGGCCGAGCCGGTGGCCGAGGTGGCCGACATCATTCAGCTGCCGGCCTTCCTGGCGCGCCAGACCGACCTGGTAGTGGCCATGGCCCGGACCGGTGCGGTGATCAACATCAAGAAGCCGCAGTTCCTGGCACCCCACGAAATGCGCCACATCATTCGCAAGTGCGAAGAGGCGGGCAACGATCGCGTGTTGCTTTGCGAACGTGGATCGAGCTTCGGGTATAATAATCTGATCGTCGATATGCTCGGTTTTGGTGATATGAA
The DNA here is from genome assembly GCF_021404355.1 of Halomonas sp. MCCC 1A11062. Classification (NCBI taxonomy): domain Bacteria; kingdom Pseudomonadati; phylum Pseudomonadota; class Gammaproteobacteria; order Oceanospirillales; family Halomonadaceae; genus Halomonas; species Halomonas sp. MCCC 1A11062. The sequence continues at coordinate 80,030 of NZ_JABFTW010000007.1, read as the reverse complement.
GCAGACCGGCTGCCCGGTATTCTTCGATGTCACCCACTCCTTGCAGCGTCCGGGCGGGCGCGCCGACAGCGCCGGTGGGCGTCGCCAGCAGGTGGCCGAGCTGGCGCGCGCCGGCATTGCCGTGGGGCTGGCCGGGCTGTTCCTCGAGGCGCATCCGGACCCCGACAGCGCCCTGTGCGACGGCCCCTGCGCGCTGCCGCTGGACCAGCTCGAACCCTTTCTGACCCAGGCGAAAGCACTCGACGATCTGGTCAAGGGCTTCCCGGCGCTGAAAATCGAATAACGGCTACCCAGGCAGCTCCAAGAGGGTGTTTACAAAAGTCACGAGCGATGGCCAGGCAAGGCGAAATCAGCCGAAAAAGCGGAGTTTACAGGCTTGTAAATGAGCATTTTGAGACTGATTTCAACACAGCATGGGCGAGCGCAGTAGTTTGTAAGCACCCTCTTGAGGCCGAGAGAGAAAGCGGTACCCACGACTCAATCAACGCTGACTGAATGAAAGGACGATAGAGATGACCAAGATTGTCGATATCCAGGCCCTCGAGGTGCTCGACTCCCGCGGCAACCCCACCGTGCAGGCCGAGGTGCGCCTGGAGAGCGGTGCTGTGGGCGTGGCCTGCGCCCCGAGTGGCGCCTCCACCGGCTCCCGCGAGGCGCTGGAGCTGCGCGACGGTGACAAGTCGCGCTACCTGGGCAAGGGCGTGCTGAAGGCGGTGGAAGCCGTCAACGGCGCCATCCGCGAGCGGCTCATCGGGATGGATGCCCGCGACCAGCGCGGTCTCGACAATGCCATGCTCGAACTCGACGGCACCGACAACAAGGCCAAGCTGGGCGCCAATGCCATCCTCGCCGTATCGCTGGCGGCGGCCAAGGCGGCGGCCAACGCCAAGGGTATGCCGCTGTACGCCCACATCGCCGAACTCTACGGCCAGCCGGGCCAGTACAGCATGCCGGTGCCGATGATGAACATCCTCAACGGCGGCGAGCATGCCGACAACAACGTCGACATCCAGGAGTTCATGGTGCAGCCGGTGGGTGCCGCGAACTTCCGCGAGGCCCTGCGGGTCGGCGCCGAGATCTTCCACGCGCTGAAGAAGGTGCTGTCGGCCAAGGGCCTCTCTACCGCCGTGGGCGACGAGGGTGGCTTCGCGCCCAACCTGGAGTCCAACGCCGAGGCGCTCGCCGTGATCAAGCAGGCCGTCGCCGATGCCGGCTACGAGCTTGGCCGTGACGTGACCCTGGCGCTGGACTGCGCCTCCTCCGAGTTCTACAAGGACGGCCAGTACAGCCTCTCCGGTGAGGGCAAGAGCTTCGATGCCAATGGCTTCGTCGACTACCTGGCCGAGCTGTGCGACCAGTACCCCATCGTCTCCATCGAAGACGGCATGGACGAGTCCGACTGGGACGGCTGGAAGGCGCTGACCGACAAGCTCGGCGACAAGGTGCAGCTGGTCGGCGACGATCTGTTCGTCACCAACACCAAGATCCTCAAGCGCGGTATCGACGAGAAGATCGGCAACTCCATCCTGATCAAGTTCAACCAGATCGGCTCTCTCTCCGAGACGCTGGACGCCATCAAGATGGCTCAGGACGCCGGCTTCACCGCCGTCATCTCTCACCGCTCCGGCGAGACCGAGGACACCACCATCGCCGATCTGGCAGTGGGCACCTCGGCCGGTCAGATCAAGACCGGTTCCCTGTGCCGTTCCGACCGCGTGGCCAAGTACAACCGCCTGCTGGTGATCGAGCAGCAGCTCGGCGAGCGGGTGAGCTACCCCGGACGAGGGGCCATCAAAGGGCAGTGATTGGGCTCTGAACCGACGATATCGCTGACAATTTTGTAGGAAATTGCCTACAAAGAGGCGACGATCCAAGCCTAATCCTACTAGGAAAAACCGATGCCTTGAGTGTCGGTTTTTCTTTATCTGGTTGTTTTTAAAGGATTTGATGTTTTCGCTGTCAACCGGCTAGATTTGGCGAGGTTGCCAGGGGCGCGCAGGAGCGCGTTTGCGTCTTTTGGCGGAAATGCCAGAATGCGTGTGGGACAAGGCAGAGCGGGAGGCTCTCCAGCAGGATGCAACGGGATGCTTGATTCGTGGCACGCCCGGTGTGACAGGAAGTCGCCTCCGGGCAGGGAAGCTGCCACTGGAGAGAGGGCGGAAGGAGCCGCCCAAGGAAATGCTGGGAGCCGGGCGGCCTTAGGGCCGCCTTTTTTTTGCCTGTCAATCATGTCTCGTTCATGAGCAAGCCTTGCTCATGAACGATGCCGAAGGCCGCTTGGCCCTTGGCGCATGTCGCCAGGTCTGAAGGGATGGTTGGCGCGCAGGTCGGGAAGAGGGCGCTCAGCGCTCCAGGTACTGCAGCTTGCCCGGCTTGCCATCCCACTCCTCGGCGTCGGCCGGCGGATCCTTCTTCTCGGCAATGTTCGGCCACACCTCGGAGAGTTCGGCGTTGAGCGCGATGAACTCCTCCTGGCCTTCCGGCAGCTCGTCCTCCGAGAAGATCGCTTCGGCGGGGCACTCCGGCTCGCACAGGGCGCAGTCGATGCACTCGTCCGGATGGATCACCAGGAAGTTGGGCCCCTCATAGAAGCAGTCCACCGGGCAGACCTCGACGCAGTCGGTGTACTTGCACTTGATGCAGTTTTCGGTGACGACAAAGGTCATGCCTGTCTCCCTCTTCACGGCCGGGTGCCTTGCCCGGGGTGATGTCGATAACTTGTTTAAGCCTAAAAGTTATAAAAAACCAACTTCTTATAATGGCGATAAAATTGGACGCTTCATTCTAGTCATGGCGGCCTGCCTGAGCAAGCGGCACGGTGCTCATAGCTGCTCGCGCCAGGTATAGATCAACTCCAGCGCCCGGCGCGGCGTCAGCTCATCCGGGTCCAGATCGGCCAGGGCGTCGAGCAGCGGGTGCGGTGCGCTGGCGAACAGGTCGCTCTGCATCGGCTTGGCAGCGTCGCCCCGAGGCATGCCGCCGCCGCGACTGCTCTGGTCGACCTCCTGCTGCTCGAGCTGGGCCAGCTTGTCCCGCGCCCGCGCGATGACCGACTGCGGCACGCCGGCCAGCTGAGCCACCTGCAGGCCGTAGCTCTGGCTGGCGGGGCCCTCTTCCACCCGGTGCATGAAGACGATGCCGTCGCGATGCTCGGCGGCGGTGAGGTGCACGTTGGCCACCCCTTCGGCCTGCTCGGCCAGCGCGGTCATCTCGAAGTAGTGGGTGGCGAACAGGGTGAAGGCGCGGGTGCGGGTCAGGTGCTCGGCGCTGGCCCAGGCCAGCGACAGGCCGTCGAAGGTGCTGGTACCGCGGCCGATCTCGTCCATCAGCACCAGGCTGTGGTCGGTGGCGTTGTGCAGGATGCTGGCGGTCTCGGTCATCTCCACCATGAAGGTGGAGCGTCCGCCGGCCAGGTCGTCCGACGAGCCGATACGGGTGAAGATGCGGTCCACCGGGCCGATGCAGGCCTCGTCCGCCGGCACGAAGCTGCCGGTATGGGCGAGCAGCACGATCAGCGCCGCCTGGCGCATGTAGGTCGATTTACCGCCCATGTTGGGGCCGGTGATCACCAGCATGCGGCGGCTGTCGTCGAGCACCAGGTCGTTGGGCACGAAGGGGGCGTCGCTGACGTGCTCCACCACCGGATGGCGTCCGCCGCGAATCTCGATGCCCGGCGCCTCGGCGAGCCGGGGCCGCGAGAAGCCCAGCGCCTGGGCGCGCTCGGCGAAGGCGCAGAGCACGTCGAGGGCGGCCAGCGCGCGGCCGGTGCCCTGCAGGGGGGCAAGCTCGGCGTTGAGCGAATCGAGCAGGCCGTCGTAGAGCAGCTTTTCGCGGGCCAGGGCGCGCGACTTGGCCGACAGCGCCTTGTCCTCGAACTCCTTGAGTTCGGGGATGATGAAGCGCTCGGCGTTCTTCAGGGTCTGGCGGCGCACGTAGTCCACCGGCACCTCGCGGGCCTGGGCGCGGGGAATCTCGATGTAGTAGCCGTGTACGCGGTTGTAGCCCACCTTGAGGCCGGCCAGGCCGGTGCGCTCGCGCTCGCGGGCCTCGAGCTTCACCAGATAGTCGCCGGCGTGCTCGGCCAGGCCGCGGTAGTCGTCGAGTTCGGCGTCGAAGCCGTCACGAATCACGCCGCCGTCGCGGATCACCACCGGGGGGTTGTCGAACAGCCCCCGGGCGAGCATGTCGGCCAGCTCAGGATAGGGGCGGATATGGTGGGCCAGTTCGTCCAGCGCAGTGCCTTCGCTGTAGTCCTGCAGCTCGCGCTGGAGCTCCGGCAGGGCGAGCAGAGCGTCGCGCAGGCGGGCCAGATCCCGCGGCCGGGCGCTGTAGAGCGCCACCCGCGCGAGAATGCGCTCCACGTCGCCGATCGCCTTGAGCAGCTCGCGCAGGGCGACGAAACCTTCCTGCTCGAGCAGCAGGGCGACCGCCGCCTGGCGCCCCTGCACCTGGTCGCGGTCGCGCAGTGGGCGGTTGAGCCAGCGCTTGAGCAGCCGCGAGCCCATGGCGGTGGCGGTGGTGTCGAGCACGCTGGCCAGCGTATTGTCGCCACCCCCGCCGAGATTGATGTCGATCTCCAGATTGCGCCGGCTGGCGGCGTCGATCACCACGGCGTCGTCGCGGTTCTCCACCCCCAGCGCGGTGACGTGGGGCAGCGGCGAGCGCTGGGTGTCGCGGGCGTATTCGACCAGCACCCCGGCGGCGGTCAGCGCGGCCTCGAGATGGGCACAGCCGAAGCCGCGCAGGTCCTGCACCTGGAACTGGTCGCACAGCAGGCGCGTGGCCGATTCGAGATCGAACAGCCAGTCGCTCTGGCGGCGCAGGCCCGGTCGCCCTTCCAGGGCGGGCGGCAGCGACAGGCTCTCGGCGATGAGCAGCTCGGCGGGGTCGAGACGCTGAAGCTCGGCGAGCATGTCGCCCTCGCCCTCCACCTCGAGCACGCTGAAGCGTCCACTGGAGAGCTCCAGCCAGGCGATGCCCCAGCAGTCGCCGGCCGGGTGCACGGCCACCAGCAGGTTGTCGCGGCGGGCGTCGAGCAGCGCCTCGTCGTGCAGCGTGCCGGGGGTGACGATGCGCACCACGCGGCGCTCCACCGGTCCCTTGCTCGTCGCCGGGTCGCCGATCTGCTCGCAGATCGCCACCGATTCGCCGGCCTTGACCAGGCGCGCCAGGTAGCCCTCGGCGCTGTGGTAGGGTACGCCGGCCATGGGGATCGGCTTACCGGCGGACTGGCCGCGCTGGGTCAGGGTGATGTCGAGCAGGGCGGCGGCGCGCCTGGCGTCGTCGAAGAACAGCTCGTAGAAATCGCCCATGCGATAGAAGAGCAGCACGTCGGGATGCTCGCGCTTGATCTTCAGGTACTGGGCCATCATCGGGGTGTGGGCCGGCATGGCCGTCTGGACCGCGTCGTTCATGCGTTCTCGGCTGGCTCGTCGATTGTATGGGGCGTGGGAGGGCAAGGTTAACATGCACGGCCCGGAGCCGACACGCTCGGGGCCGGCGGGAATCTGCGCAGAGGATGGCCTGTCGCTTCGGGAAGGATGCGCTATGGTGGCAGGCAGTCCCATTCGATCAGGAGCGATACCATGCCGCATAGTGCTTCCAGCCTGGCCAACCTCGATCTCACCACGCTGGCCGAGCGCCTCGGGCGGCGCTGCCGCGAGCAGGGCGTCAGCGTGACTGCGGCCGAATCGTGCACCGGCGGCGGGGTGGCCAGTGCCATCACCGCGGTGGCGGGCAGTTCGGACTACTTCGAGACCGGCTACGTGACCTATTCCAATGCGGCCAAGGCCCGCCTGCTGGGCGTTGCCGAGGCGCTGATCGCCCAACACGGTGCCGTCAGCCGCGAGGTGGTGGAGGCGATGGTGGCGGGCGCTTGTCGCGACAGCGGCGCCAAGCTGGGAGTGGCGATCAGCGGCGTGGCCGGGCCCGATGGCGGTACGCCGGAGAAGCCGGTGGGTACCGTATGGCTGGCCTGGGGCAGTGAGCACGAGCAGCGCGCCGAGCGCTTCCACTTTCCCGGCGACCGCCGGGCGGTGCGCGAGCGGGCGGTGCGCGAGGCCATCGTCGGGCTGATTCGCTACCTGGAGAACCCGCCGGGGCAGGCACGTTGAACGAGTGACTAGGCGCGCGGCGTTTTTTTCGTCATACTACTGTCCAACCATACAGTGTCCGGGCGTGCTCCCCTTGGCGGCCCACCATTCATCATTGCATTTGCAGCGTCTGCGAGTTCTGCGAGGAGAGCCTCATGGCACAGGATGAAAATCGTTCCAAGGCATTGAATGCCGCCCTTTCCCAGATCGAGCGGCAGTTCGGCAAGGGTACCGTGATGCGCCTGGGCGATGCGCCGCGGGTGGCGATGCCTTCGGTGTCCACCGGTTCGCTGGGGCTGGACATCGCCCTGGGCATCGGCGGCCTGCCCTTTGGTCGCGTGGTGGAGATCTTCGGTCCGGAATCCTCGGGCAAGACCACCCTGACCCTGTCGGTGATCGCCCAGGCCCAGAAGCAGGGCAAGACCTGCGCCTTCATCGATGCCGAGCACGCCCTCGACCCGAGCTACGCCGAGAAGCTCGGCGTCAACCTCGACGACCTGCTGGTATCGCAGCCGGACACCGGCGAGCAGGCGCTGGAGATCTGCGACATGCTGGTGCGCTCCGGCGGCGTCGACGTGATCATCATCGACTCGGTGGCGGCGCTCACCCCGCGGGCCGAGATCGAGGGCGAGATGGGCGACTCTCACGTCGGCCTGCAGGCGCGCCTGATGTCCCAGGCGCTGCGTAAGATCACCGGCCACATCAAGAACGCCAACTGTCTGGTGGTGTTCATCAACCAGATCCGCATGAAGATCGGCGTGATGTTCGGCAGCCCCGAGACCACCACCGGCGGCAACGCACTGAAGTTCTACGCCAGCGTGCGCCTCGACATCCGCCGCACTGGTTCGGTCAAGCAGGGCGACGAGGTGACCGGCAACGAGACCCGCGTCAAGGTGGTGAAGAACAAGGTGGCACCGCCGTTCCGTCAGGCCGAGTTCCAGATTCTCTACGGCAAGGGCATCTACCACGCCGGTGAGGTGATCGATCTTGGCGTACAGTGCAACCTGGTCGACAAGGCCGGCGCCTGGTACAGCTACAAGGGCAACAAGATCGGTCAGGGCAAGGCCAACGCCGCGCAGTTCCTCGAGGACAACCCGGCGGTGATGGAGGAGATCGAGAGCCAGATCCGCGGCCAGCTGCTGGCCACGGCGGCGCCCAAGGAAGAGGAGGTCGCCGAGCCGCTGGCCGCCGAGGCCGAGCGCGAGGACGACCTGCTCTAAGCATGCTGCTCTAAAACCATGTTGCGCTAAACCATGCCATTGCAGCCCGGCTCCGAGCGTGCGTCGTCCCCGCGGGACGACGCTATCCGCCTGCTGGCCCGGCGCGAGTACGCTCGCGCCGAGCTGGCCCAGCGGCTCGCGGCGCGAGCCCACTCGGCCGAGGCGATAGCCGCCTGCCTCGACGCCCTGGTCGACGAAGGCCTGCAGTCCGACACCCGCTTCGTCGAGAGCTTCGTGCGCTCGCGCATCGCGCGCGGCCAGGGCCCGCTGAAGGTGCGGGCCGAGCTGGAGCGGCGCGGCGTCGAACGCGCCCTGATCGCGGCCGCACTGGCCGAGGCCGAGCGGGAGGGCGAGGTCGACTGGTTCGAGCTTGCCGCCGCGACGCTGGCGCGGCGCTATTCCCAGCCTGACAGCACCCCCCGCGAGCGCGCCCGGCGCGAGCGTTTCCTGGCGTCTCGCGGTTTCGAATTCGAGCATGTGCGCTACGCCCTCGAGCGGCTCGATTCGGTCGAATGACGCTCGCTTGGGCGCCTCCTCTTTAGTCGCTTGACAACTGCGCTATAATGCCTCCCTTTGTGAACGCCCTCGGTGGCGCTCCTGACACGCCAAGGCGTGCGAATTCGGCCATGTGAAGCGCGCCGAGCGCGCCTGCCCGTCGGGTGACCACGCTCATCGCCACGGATATGCCATGAAAAGCGCAGACATCAGACAGGCCTTTCTGAATTACTTCGAGGAGCACGGGCATACCGTTGTGCCATCCAGCTCCCTGGTGCCGGGCAACGACCCGACGCTGCTGTTCACCAATGCCGGCATGGTGCCGTTCAAGGACGTCTTCCTCGGCCGCGACCCGCGCCCCTACGTGCGTGCGGCCTCGTCCCAGCGCTGCGTGCGCGCCGGCGGCAAGCACAACGACCTCGACAACGTCGGCTACACCGCGCGGCATCACACCTTCTTCGAGATGCTGGGCAACTTCAGCTTCGGCGACTACTTCAAGCGCGACGCCATCCGTCTCGCCTGGACCTTCCTCACCGAGCGCCTGGGGCTGCCGGCCGAGAAGCTGTGGATCACGGTGTTCACCGAAGACGACGAGGCCTACGGCATCTGGGCCGACGAGATCGGCGTGCCTCACGAGCGCATCGCGCGTATCGGCGCCAAGGACAACTTCTGGCAGATGGGCGATACCGGGCCCTGCGGCCCCTGCTCGGAGATCTTCTACGACCACGGTCCCGAGGTGTGGGGCGGCCCACCCGGCACCCCCGAAGAGGACGGCGATCGCTACATCGAGATCTGGAACCTGGTGTTCATGCAGTTCGACCGCGACGCGGCCGGCAACCTGAACCCGCTGCCCAAGCCCTCCATCGATACCGGCATGGGCCTCGAGCGGGTGGCGGCGGTGCTCCAGGGCGTGCACTCCAACTACGAGATCGACCTGTTCCAGAACCTGCTGAAGGCGGCCGCCGATGCCACCGGCCACGCGGATACCGACACGCCCTCGCTGCGGGTCATCGCCGACCATATCCGCTCCTGCGCCTTCCTCATCGCCGACGGCGTGCTGCCCTCCAACGAGGGGCGCGGCTACGTGCTGCGCCGGATCATCCGCCGCGCCATTCGTCACGGCCACAAGCTCGGCGCCAAGGAGCCGTTCTTCCACAAGCTGGTGGCGGCACTCGATGCCGAGATGGGTGAGGCCTACCCCGAGCTGCGCGAAGCCCGCGGCCAGGTCGAGCGCATCCTGCTCAAGGAGGAGGAGCAGTTCGCGCGCACCCTCGAGCACGGCATGAGCCTGCTCGAGGAGGCCCTGGCCGGGCTCCAGGGCGACGTGCTGCCGGGCGAGACGGTGTTCAAGCTCTACGACACCTACGGCTTCCCTTACGACCTCACCGCCGACGTCTGCCGCGAGCGCGGTGTCAGCCTGGACGAAGCCGGCTTCGAGCGTGAACTCGAGGCCCAGCGCGAGCGCGCCCGTGCCGCCAGTCAGTTCGGTGCCAGCCAGGGTGTGGCGCTGGAACTCGAAGGCGAGACCGCCTTCACCGGCTACGAGCGGCTCGAAGACCGCGCCACCGTCACCGCCATTGCCGACCATGAGGGCAATGCCCTGGTTGCGCTGGAAGCCGAGCAGCGCGGCATCGTGGTGCTCGACCGTACCCCCTTCTATGGCGAGTCCGGCGGCCAGGTGGGCGACACCGGCTACCTGACGCTCGACGGCGGACGCTTCCTGGTCACCGATACCCAGAAGCAGGGCGGCCATCACCTGCATCACGGTGTGCTGCTCGAAGGTCGCCTGAGCGTGGGCGCCGAGGTAACGCCTCAGGTCGATGCCAGGCTGCGCGGCGCCACCATTCGCAACCACTCAGCCACTCACCTGATGCACAAGGCGCTGCGCCTGGTGCTGGGCGACCACGTGCAGCAGAAGGGTTCGCTGGTGACGCCCGAAAGGCTGCGCTTCGACTTCAGCCACTTCGAGGCCATGACCGCCGAACAGCTGGCCGAAGTGGAGCGTCTGGTCAACGAGCAGATCCTGGCCAATGCGCCGACCCGCATCGAGCAGATGACGCTCGACCAGGCCAAGGCCAGGGGCGCGGCGGCGCTGTTCGAGGCCAAGTACGCCGACAGCGTACGGGTGCTGACCATCGGCGCCGATGATTTCTCCATCGAGCTGTGCGGCGGCACCCACGTGGCTCGCAGCGGCGACATCGGCTGCTTCCACATCGTCAGCGAGCAGGGCATCGCGGCGGGCGTACGCCGCATCGAGGCGATCACCGGTGAAGGGGCGCTTGCCTACTTCCGCGAGCAGGAAACGCGCCTGGCGCGCATCGGCGAGCGTCTCAAGGCCAAGCCGGAGCAGGTCGAGGAGCGCGTCGAGTCGCTGGTGGAGCGTAACCGCAGCCTGGAGAAGGAGCTCGAACGGCTCAAGGCCAAGCTGGCCAGCGCCGCGGGCAGCGACATGCTGGCGCAAGCCCAGGAGATTGCCGGCGTCAGGCTGCTGGCCACCCAGCTCGAAGGCGTTTCGGCCAAGGAGCTGCGCGGCGTGCTCGACCAGCTCAAGAACAAGCTGGGCTCGGGTATCGTGGTGCTCGGCGTGGCCGACCGGGAAGCGGGCAAAGTGAGCCTGATTGCCGGTGTCACCGACGATCTCACCGGCAGGGTCAAGGCCGGCGAACTGGTCAATCACGTGGCCACCCAGGTGGGCGGCAAGGGTGGCGGTCGCGCCGACATGGCCCAGGCCGGGGGCAGCGACGTGGCAGCCCTGCCGGCGGCCCTGGAGAGCGTATCCGCCTGGGTCGAACAGCGCCTGCAGTAGCGGGAGCTCGGGCCAGCCGCTCCGGCCCGAGTTCGGAGAACTGTTTCAAGAACCGATTAGCGACTTTCACTCATCCGGGCGCAGCGCGCTCGACAAGCGAGGGAAAACCGTAGATGGCACTTTACGTACAGAAATTCGGTGGTACCTCGGTGGGCTCCGTGGAGCGCATCAAGGCCGTGGCCGAGAAGGTCAAGGGCTTTCGTGACGAGGGCCATCAGGTGGTGGTCGTGGTCTCCGCCATGAGCGGCGAGACCAACCGTCTGATCGCCATGGCCAACGAGATCAACGACGAGCCCACGCCGCGCGAAATGGACATGCTGGTCTCCACCGGCGAGCAGGTGACCATCTCGCTGCTGGCTCTCGCCCTGCACAAGCTGGGCGTGCCGGCCACCTCCTATACCGGCTCCCAGGTGGGCATCCTCACCGACAGCGCCCACACCAAGGCCCGCATTCAGCGCATCGAGACCGACGAGATGCGCGAAGATCTCGACGAGGGCAAGGTGGTCGTGGTGGCCGGCTTCCAGGGCGTCGACGAAGAGGGCAACATCACTACCCTCGGCCGCGGCGGCTCCGATACCACCGGGGTGGCGCTGGCGGCGGCGCTGGGCGCCGACGAGTGTCAGATCTACACCGACGTCGACGGCGTCTACACCACCGACCCACGGGTCTGCTCGAAGGCGCAGCGCCTCGACACCATCACCGTCGAGGAGATGCTGGAGCTGGCGAGCCTCGGCTCCAAGGTACTGCAGATCCGCTCGGTGGAATTCGCCGGCAAGTACAATGTCCCGCTGCGCGTGCTGTCCAGTTTCCAGGATGGCCCCGGCACCCTCATCGTTGCTGAATCCGACCAAGACGAGGACTCCATGGAAGAACCGCTGATCTCAGGCATCGCCTTCACCGCCAACGAGGCCAAGCTGACCCTGCTCCATACGCCGGACGTGCCGGGCGTGGCCTCGCGCATTCTGGGCCCGATCGCCGACGCCAACATCGAAGTCGACATGATCGTGCAGAACGTGGCGCCGGCCGGCGACTACACCGACTTCACCTTCACCGTGGCCAAGGGCGACTACAAGAAGACGCTCAAGATCCTCGAGGAGCAGGTGATTCCCGACCTGGGTGGCGGTGAGGTCAACGGCGACGACAACATCGCCAAGGTCTCCCTCGTCGGTGTGGGCATGCGCTCGCACGCCGGCGTCGCCGCCAAGATGTTCCGCGTGCTGGCCGACGAGAACATCAACATCCGCATGGTGTCCACCTCCGAGATCAAGATCTCGGTCGTCATCGACGAGAAGCAGATGGAACTCGCCGTTCGTGCCCTGCACACCGCATTCGGTCTCGACAAGAGCGATATCGAGAGCGAATAAGAACGTAACAAGAACATCAACAAGGTATGGACGACTTCAGCGGGTGTCTCTTCTACTCTGGGAAGGCTTGCCGCGATGAGCGGCCCGGCTTCCCTTCAACGCTGTCATCGTGTCATGGTGGGGTTGGGTGGTGGTGATGCACCTTTGGTGCACCTTGGTACTAATGTGTTACATAATGAGAGCAACCTAGCGTCGATGGGATCGACGCGTATCCCGTTGCAAGTCGTCTGAGAAGGAGATCAGTCATGCTCATCCTGACCCGCCGAGTCGGTGAAACGCTGATGATAGGTGATGACATCACCGTGACCGTCCTTGGCGTCAAGGGCAACCAGGTGCGTATTGGGGTCAATGCCCCCAAGGATGTCGCCGTACATCGTGAGGAAATCTATCAGCGCATCCAGCGCGAAAAGTCAGACGAAGAGGGTGGGAGCGGTCAGGCTTAGTAGACGACGTTGTCTCCGCCGGTTTCGGTAACAGGAAACAAATGTCTGAATACGCTGGACAAAGCACGGTAGAAAAGATAGGATATGCGCCGTGTCGTTGAGGGAGAGGTGGCCGAGTGGCTGAAGGCGCTCCCCTGCTAAGGGAGTATGGGGTTTATAGCCCCATCGAGGGTTCGAATCCCTCCCTCTCCGCCATACGACATGGATCCATTGTTCGATGCGTATCGTTAGATGCGTGATGGTTCGAAGTGTGATGATGCGCCCGTAGCTCAGCTGGATAGAGTACCTGACTACGAATCAGGTGGTCGGAGGTTCGAATCCTCCCGGGCGCGCCACGAAGCATGCTGAAGCGGTCATGAAATGAGCGTCGATCGTGTCTCCGCAGAGCGCAAGAATTCGAAGCAATGGTGACTACCTGCAGGACCTCGGTCTTGCAATCCGCGCCCGTAGCTCAGCTGGATAGAGTACCTGACTACGAATCAGGTGGTCGGAGGTTCGAATCCTCCCGGGCGCGCCAGATTCAAAAACCCGTCCTCCTGTGAGGACGGGTTTTTTGCTTTTGTCAGCCCCTTTCTTCAGACGTGGCAGAGCGTGCCTGCAGGCGCTCCTGGCGGCGTGAGCCCGGGCTTCTGCGGCGCGTGCCCGAGCCCGGCCAGCAACCCTTCGAGCAGCCCTTCGAGATCGTTGATGCGCTTCACCGCCTGGAAGCGTCGCTCCGCTTCGTCGTTCCTATAGCGCATGTGGTTCAGCCACTGTTTTACCAGAGACGTGACAATGCGTTCGGGAAGTGTGCTACGCTGCAATGCAGCATATTCGGCAAGGATGGCAGCCCGTTCCTGCCACTGCGTATCGGGCAGTCGCTCGCCGGTACTCAGCCAGTGGCGGATGCGAGGTGCCAGTAGCGGATCGGCAAGGGCGCCTCGGCCCAGCATGACGTCGCGGCAGCCGGACAGCGTGCGCGCCTTCCAGTAATCCTCCAGGCTCCAGATATCGCCGTTGGCGACCACCGGAATCTGGATGTGACGGCGAATGCGGCCGATCCACTCCCAGTGGGCCGGTGGGCGATAGCCTTCGTCGCGGGTGCGTGCATGTACCACGAGCTGCGTAGCGCCGCCGTCGGCTGCCGCCTGGGCGCAGGCCAGCGCCAGGCGGCGATCAGAGAAGCCGAGGCGGACCTTGGCCGTCACCGGTATCGAGTCGCCTACGGCGTTGTGAACCGCGGCCACGGCGGCCTGCACGCGACGTGGGTCGCGCAGTAGCGAGGCGCCGCCGTCGTGACGGTTGACCAGCTTGGCCGGGCAGCCGAAGTTGAGATCGATGGCGCGGGCGCCGAGGTCTCGCGCCTGCTCGGCGTTGGCCGCCAGCGCCCCGGGATCGCTGCCGAGCAGCTGTAGCGCCACGGGAACCCCCGCTGGCGTGACTACCCCGGTTTCGAGCTCGGGGCAGTGGCGCAGGAAGACCTTGGGCGGCAGTCGCGCATCGACGACGCGGACGAACTCCGTCACCGCCCAGTCGAAACCGGGGCGGCGGGTAAGCAGATCGCGGGCATGGGCATCGATCACGCCCTCCATGGGGGCGAGTCCGATCCTTCCTTGTAGTAAAACAACAACGTTGGCTTCCACCATGGGGTGCTTGCAATTCATCCGGAGTGTGGCAGTTTAGATGGCCGAATTTCAAAAGCTTGGCGGCATGTTTGCGGCAATTTAGCTCTAGAACTTAGCTCAATAACAAGGGGGAGTGCGCATGCAGGATGAGCAGTTGCTACTCGATGGCCTGGCCCTGATGGGGGTTGGCATGGGGTTCGTTTTTGTTTTTCTTACCATTCTGGTGCTGGCCACCACCCTGATGTCGCTGGTGGTTCGCCGCCTGGCGCCGTCCCCCGTTGCCCCGGCCGCTGCGCCGACCTCGACCACGCCATCCACCAAGGATGACGCCGAAATCATGGCCGTCATCAGCACCGCCATCCATCGCTATCGTCAGCGCCGCTGACGGCTGGCAGCGAACGCAATACTACTACACAACACGCCATTCACGGGGTCATTGTCATGAGCGAGACCAATCGCCCGCTGGGCATCACCGACGTCGTCCTGCGCGACGCCCACCAGTCGCTATTTGCCACCCGCATGCGGCTCGACGACATGCTGCCGATCGCCGAGAAGCTCGACCGGGTCGGCTTCTGGTCGTTGGAGTCCTGGGGCGGTGCCACCTTCGACGCCTGTATCCGCTACCTCGGCGAGGATCCGTGGGAGCGGATACGCGCGTTGAAGGAGGCCATGCCCAACACGCCGCAGCAGATGCTGCTGCGCGGCCAGAACCTGCTCGGCTATCGCCACTACGCCGACGACGTGGTCGACCGCTTCGTCGAGCGGGCCAAGACCAACGGCGTCGATGTGTTCCGCGTGTTCGATGCCATGAACGATCCGCGCAACCTGGAGCGGGCCATCAAGGCCGTACGCAAGGTGGGCGGCCACGCTCAGGGCACCATCTCCTACACCGTGAGCCCGGTGCATACCCTCGACAGCTGGGTCGAGCTGGCCGAGACCATCGCCGACATGGGCGCCGACTCGCTGGCGATCAAGGACATGGCCGGCCTGCTGGCCCCCTACGACGCCTATGAGCTGGTCACGCGGCTGAAGAAGGCGCTGTCGATTCCGATCCACATGCAGTGTCATGCCACCACCGGCATGTCCACCGCCGCCATTCTCAAGGCGGTGGAGGCCGGGATCGACAACGTCGACACGGCCATCTCGTCCATGTCGATGACCTACGGCCACAGCCCCACCGAGTCGGTGGTGGCGATCCTCAAGGGCACCGGGCGCGACACCAACCTCGACCTCGAACTGCTCGAGGACATCGCCGGCTACTTCCGCGAGGTGCGCAAGAAGTACGCCGCCTTCGAGGGCTCGCTCAAGGGCATCGATTCGCGCATCCTGGTGGCTCAGGTGCCCGGCGGCATGCTCACCAACATGGAGAGCCAGCTCAAGGAGCAGGGCGCCGGCGACAAGCTCGACGACGTGCTGGCCGAGATCCCCCGCGTGCGCGAGGACCTGGGCTTCATCCCACTGGTCACGCCCACCTCGCAGATCGTCGGCACCCAGGCGGTGATGAACGTGATGATGGGCGAGCGCTACAAGTCGATCTCCAAGGAGGTTCAGGCGCTGCTCAAGGGCGAGTACGGCGCCGCGCCGGCTCCCTTCAACAAGGAACTGCAGAGTCGCGTGCTGGAGGGCGGCGAGCCGATCACCTGTCGCCCCGCCGATCTGCTCGAAGCCGAAATGGAGCGACTGGCCGCCGAACTCAAGGAGAAGGCCAAGACCGACGGCATTCGCCTCGCCGAAGGCGAGCGCGAGATCGACGATGTCCTCACCTATGCGCTGTTCCCGCAGATCGGGCTGAAGTTCCTCAAGAACCGCGACAATCCCGATGCCTTCGAACCGGCCCCCCAGTCGCCGGGGCAGGAGGCCAGCCTGCCGGTGACCGCTCAGAAGGGCGAGGACAAGCTGCCGGCGACGCGTGCGGCGGCGCCTGC
The DNA here is from genome assembly GCF_021404355.1 of Halomonas sp. MCCC 1A11062. Classification (NCBI taxonomy): domain Bacteria; kingdom Pseudomonadati; phylum Pseudomonadota; class Gammaproteobacteria; order Oceanospirillales; family Halomonadaceae; genus Halomonas; species Halomonas sp. MCCC 1A11062. The sequence goes on along the minus strand of NZ_JABFTW010000007.1, from coordinate 64,081 downwards.
CGGCCCCGAGACCTATACGGTCAAGGTCAACGGCAAGCAGTACGTGGTGGAAGTGGCCGAGGGCGGCGAGATCGGTGCCGTGTCGGAGTCGGCCGCCCAGTCGGCGGCTCAGCCGGCGGCGGGTGTCGCAGGCTCGTCGGGTGAAACGATCACCGCCCCGCTGGCCGGCAACATCTTCAAGGTCAACGTGCGCCCCGGCGACAGCGTGCAGGAAGGCGATGTGGTGATCATCCTCGAGGCAATGAAGATGGAAACCGAAGTGCGGGCCGCCAGCAGCGGTACCGTGTCCGAGGTCAAGGTCGGTGAGGGCGACAGCGTCGCCGTCGGCGACACGCTGATCGTGCTGTAAGGGCTTCTACCATGGAAAAGCTGTTGACCCTGTGGGAGGGTTCCGGCCTCTACAACCTGACCTTCGGCCAGGTGGTCATGATCCTGGTGGGCCTGGTGCTGCTCTACCTGGCGATTGCCAAGAAGTTCGAGCCGCTGCTGCTGGTGCCGATCGGCTTCGGCGGCATACTCGCCAACATTCCCGAGGCGGGCCTGGCGATCTCGGCGCTGGATCAGGCCATCGAAGTGGCGCGCCCGGCGGTGCTGCAGCAGATGGCGGCGGCGCTCGGCGCTACGCTCGATCCGCTGGCCGGCGAGGAGGCGTGGCGCGCCACGCTAAAGGCGCTAGTCGACAACGGTGCTGCACCGGATCAGGTCCGCGCCGCCCGGGACATCGCCCTGAACGTCGGCTACGGCGACGGGCTGCTCTACGTCTTCTACTCTCTGGCCGTGGCTTCGGGCATCGCACCGCTGCTGATCTTCATGGGCGTGGGGGCGATGACCGACTTCGGCCCGCTGCTGGCCAACCCGCGCACCCTGTTCCTGGGAGCGGCGGCGCAGTTCGGCATCTTCGCCACCCTGTTCGGCGCGGTTGGCATGTCGGCTCTGGGCTGGATGGACTTCTCCATCGAGCAGGCCGCGGCCATCGGCATCATCGGCGGTGCCGACGGGCCGACCTCGATCTACGTGTCGAGCGTGCTGGCGCCGGAGCTGCTGGGTGCCATCGCCGTGGCAGCCTACGCCTACATGGCACTGGTGCCGATGCTGCAGCCGCCGATCATGCGGCTGCTGACCACGCGCAAGGAGCGCGCGATAGCGATGACGCAGCTGCGTCCGGTCTCCAAGCTGGAGAAGATCGCCTTCCCCCTGCTGCTGCTGATGCTGGTGGCGCTGTTCCTGCCCGATGCCGCGCCGCTGCTGGGCATGTTCTGCTTCGGCAACCTGATGCGCGAGTGCGGCGTGGTGGAGCGACTGACCGATACCGCGCAGAACGCCCTGATCAACATCGTCACCATCGTGCTGGGGCTGGCCGTGGGTTCGCGGCTGATGGCCGAGAGCTTCCTGGCGCTGGAGACTCTGGGCATCATGACGCTGGGCATGGTGGCCTTCGCCATCGGTACCGCGGCCGGGGTGCTGATGGCCAAGCTGATGAACCTGGTGAGCCGCATGCCGATCAATCCGCTGATCGGTGCCGCCGGGGTGTCGGCGGTGCCGATGGCGGCACGGGTCGCCAACAAGGTGGGGCTCGAGTCCAACCCGCACAACTTCCTGCTCATGCACGCCATGGGTCCCAACGTGGCCGGCGTCATCGGCTCGGCGGTGGCCGCCGGGGTGATGATCAAGTACCTGGGCTAGCAGGGCCTCGATGAGTAACGACTACGGCACCCGAGGGTGCCGTAGTCGTTCATGCAGGTCACGCTACCAGGGCAGCACGGCACCGTCGGTACGCGGCTCGGTGCCGCCGCACAGCACGCCGGATGTCGGGTCGCGCAGGATGATCTGGCCACGACCGAAGCTGATCGTGTCGGCAAGCTTGACGATGTGGTGGCCGCGCCGCGCCAGGGCTTGTGCCAGGTGGTCGGGGAAATGCGGTTCCACCTCGACGGTCTTGCCCTTGGTCCACTTCCAGCGCGGCATATCCAGGGCCGCCTGAGGATTGAGCCGGTCCTCGAGCATTGCGGTGATCACCTGCACGTGGCCCTGGGGCTGCATGTAGCCGCCCATCACCCCGAACGGCCCCACTGCCTGACCATCCCGGGTGATGAAGCCGGGGATGATGGTGTGATAGGTACGCTTGCCCGGTGCCAGGGCGTTGGCGTGGTCGGCATTGAGAGAGAAGGAGGCGCCGCGATTCTGCAGGCTGATGCCGGTACCCGGGATCACGATGCCCGAGCCGAAGCCGTGGAAGTTGCTCTGGATGAACGACACCATGTTGCCCTCGCCATCGGCGGTGGCCAGATAGACGGTACCGCCCATGATCGGGTTGCCGTGGACCGGGTCGACGGCTTTCTCCCCGATCAGTCCGGCGCGCTGTGCCAGGTAATCGCCGGCGAGCATCTGCTCGACGCTCGGCTTCATGGCGTCGCGCTCGGTGATGTAGTTCAGTCCATCCACATAGGCCAGCTTGGTGGCCTCGATACGCCGATGCAGCGTCTCTACCGGGTCGCGCCCCTCCGCCCCCATCTGCTCGAGCATGCCGAGGGCTTGCAGCGCGATCATGCCGGAGCCGTTGGGGGGAATTTCCCAGATGTCGTGGCCGCGGTAGCGCGTGGAAATGGGTTCGACCCATTCCGGCTGGAAGGCGGCCAGGTCCGCCTTGCGCAGCAGTCCGCCGTGTTCGCGGAAGAAGGCATCGATCTTGTCGGCCAGCTCGCCCTCGTAGAAGGCGCGGCCCTTGGTCTCGGCGATGGCGCGCAGCGAGCTGGCGTGGCCTGTCGACGACCAGCGCTCGCCGGGCCTGGGCGCGCGACCCTCGATTGCAAAGGTATCGAACCACGGCTTGAAGGCGGCATCGTCATAGGCCGAGTAGGTGTGGAAGGACTCGTCCCACATCTGGTGGGCCACCGGGGTGACCGCATAGCCCTGCTCGGCCAGTGCCACTGCGGGGGCGAGCAGGTCGGCGAAGGGCAGCTTGCCGAAGCGCTCGGAGAGGGCCGCCCATGCCGCCGGCGCGCCGGGCACGGTGACCGGCAGCAGGCCGTGAAGAGGCATGTTGGCATGACCCAGTGCCTTCATGGTCTCGATGGTGGCGGCCTGGGGGGCCGGCCCGCTGGCATTCAAGCCGTGCAGCTTGCCGTCGATCCAGACGATGGCGAAGGCGTCGCTGCCGATGCCGTTGGAGGTTGGCTCGACCACGCTCAGCGCTGCGGCGCTGGCGATGGCGGCATCCACGGCATTGCCCCCCTTCTGAAGGATCTGCATGCCCACCTGGGCGGCCACCGGCTGGGAGGTGGCGACCATGCCGCGGGTGCCGAAGGCGGCCATGCGTCGTGAAGGGCTGGGGTAGTAAAGCGCATCGTGTTGCATAAGGGATCCTTGAGGGGCTTGTTGATGGCAGGCGGCGGGCGTCTCAGCCCAGGAACAGGCCACCATAAACCAGAGCGCCGAGTACCACGAAGGCCGGGTGGGTACGAAAACGCAGCAAGGCGACCGCGGCCACCGCACCGATCAGCAGCGTGTGGAGCAGACCGGCGTTATTGATGCCCTCACTGAAGAAGCTCCAGGTCAGCCAGGCCATCATCATGGCAATGACGGGGCGTACCCACTGGCTCATGCACTGAACCCGCGGCGAGTTGCGGTGGCGATGAAGCAACCCCAGCGCACACAGCATCAGCAAAAGCGAGGGGGCCACTGTCGCCAGCACCGCCACCATGGCGCCGCTGATACCGGCGACGTCATAGCCCACGTAGCCGGCCATCTTGGTGGCGATGGGGCTGGGCAAGGCGTTGCCCAGCGCCAGGGTCTCGGCAAATTGTTGTGCGTTCATCCAGCCGTAGCGACCCACCACCTCGGCTTCGATCAGAGGGATGATGGCCGGCCCACCGCCATAACCGATGATGTTGGGAATGAAGAAGGCGAGGAACAGCTCCCCATAGATCATGATGCACCCGCCTTGCGAGGCATGGGCCTCAGTAGCGCCGCCGCCAGGATGCCGCCGATCACCAGGCCGGGATGCACGCCTAGCAGGTAGATCAGCACGCCGGCCGCCGCCGCCATCGCGAGACTGACCAGCCAGCCGAGCACCAACTGCGACTTGTCGAGGAAGTCCCAGGCCAATTGACCCATCATCACCATCACCACCGGTACCACCGCTTGGCCCATACCGCGGATCCAGGCGACGTCGCGGTAGCGGCTGAATACCGTGAGCAGAGCAATCATGGCCACGATCATGGGTATGATGACGGCACCCACGGCAACGATGCAGCCGAGCGTGCCGGCGACCCGGTAGCCGATATAGCCGGGCATCTTGGTGGCGATGGGGCCGGGTAGGGTATTGCCGATAGCCAGGATGTCAGCGAACTCCTCGTCGCTGAGCCAGGCATGGCGTTTGACTACCTCTTCCCGTACCAGGGGTATCATGGAGGGGCCGCCGCCGAAGCCAAGCAGGCCGATGCGTGTGAAGGCCCAGAACAAGGTGCCAAGGGGCGCTTTGCTGGGCGCCTTCATGCGGCTACCTCATGTACATCGGTAATGGGAGCGATGATTGATTTAGTGTTCATCTGTCTTCTTAATGATAAAAAATCGATTGTTTGGGCTAGAATATAGGTTGAGCCCGAAAGCCGCGTCAACCTTCGTTGCCCAAACGAGCTGAGGAGGGAGCATGGGGATACCCAAACGCCAGGTGTCGTCGACAGCATCCAGCCGCATCTACGACACCCTGCGACAAGACCTGATCAACGGTCGTTTTACTGCCGGCGAAAAGGTCGCTATCAGCGCGCTCAAGGAGCGCTATGAGATCGGGCTGAGTCCGCTACGTGAGGCGCTGAATCGCCTGGCGGCTCACGGTTTGCTGATCCAGGAGAACCAGCGCGGTTTCCGCGTGCCCAGCATGGAGCGCAGCGAGCTCGACGATATCGCCGAGATGCGTCGCGAACTCGAAGGCATGGCACTGGAGCGTGCCATCCGTTTGGGCGATGCCGAATGGGAGTCCGAGTTGCTGGCCGCTGCGCACCGCTTGAAGCGGGCCGACATGGCGCCGGACAAGGTCGAGGAGTGGGAGCATTTCCATGCCTGTTTCCACCGCACCCTGGTGGCACCCTGCGGCTCGGCTTGGTTATTGCGCTTCATTGCGCAGCTGCATGATCAGTTCGACCGCTATCGGCGCATGGCACCGGAGGCACCCGAGGTGCGTCGTGTGCTGGACGCTCAGCATGGCGAGTTGGTGGAGCTGGCGTTGGAGCGTGATATCAAATCGGCTCGAGCGCTGATGGACGACCACATTCAGCGTTCGTATCAGGTGGCTCTGCAAGGTGTGTTGTCACCGGCCTGATTCGTAGCAAGCAGGTCTCGCGTGCCGTGCAGCCATGCTTGCAGTCTCTTCCGCGGTCAGCGAGAAACCGATGGCGGCACAGGTTGCCAACGAATCGGTATTGGCTCGCCTGGCCGCCTGTCGCCGCTCATGAGGCCGTAACGCCACTGGCTCGGCTCGGCTGGCTGCTGCCGGCCGCACTGTCCTGAGCCAGCTCGAGATCCTCTTCCACCCACAGCTGGCAGGCGAGCCGGTAGCCCTGTTCCAGGCGCTCTCCCAGCATCTTCTTCTCCTTCCAGTTGGGCTCGGGCAATGCTTCACCTCCCTTGAGCACCTTGCACATGCACTTGGCGCACTTGCCCATACCGCAGCCGTAGCTCAGGTGGGGGTAGGGAAACTGGCGGATGCCGGCGCGCACCACCAGGTTGGTGTTGGGCTGGACTTCGCCTTCGAAGACCTCGCCGTTCTTGTGGATCGTGATCAGGGGCATGAGGGTCACCTAGTCGTTATCGTCAGATTGCGCATCGCGCTTCCATGTCGCTCTTCCATGTCTCTCGGGCGTAACGCGCGATGCCTGTCGTCTGCATTGCCTTTTGGCATATGGTATACCATGTGCCAGTTGTGAGGTTTCGTCAACCCTACATTGCGCTATTTTTTGCGGCCCAAAAAAAACTCACCCGGCGTCGTGGACGCCGGGTGAGATGGCAATTGAGATGGCTACTGCCTGGACAGGCTCCTTGGGCGCTATATCAGCAGGAACACGGCAAGCAGCGAGGCCACGACGACACCCGAGATCACCGGGATGAAGTTGCGTCGCACCAAGGCGGCAGGGCTGACGCCAGCGATACCGGCATCGGCGGCCACGCCGAAGGCCCAGGCTGCCAGCGTGCCACCACCGGCGAAGATCGCCGCCACCTGGCCGAGGGCCGCCAGGACGTGAATGTCGACATTAGCCGCGGTACCCAGCGCGCCGGACAGCGAACCCACCAGCGGCAGGCCGGAGAAACCCGAGCCGTCCATGCCGGAGAGCAGGCCGATGAAGGCCATGCCGAAGGTCAGCAGGAAGACGTTGCCATCGATGTAGTGGCCGATGTTGTGGCCGATATCGAACAGGAAGCCTGACGCGCCGGCGCCGATTACCTCGGCGGAGTGCCCGGGGTGGCCGAGGAAGAAGAAGCCGGCGATGGGGATGATGGGGGCGAAGATCTTGATGGCGAAGAAGAAGCCTTCGCGGGTATAGGTGCTGATGCCATCCAGGGCATGGTGTCCGTGGGAGGCGAACGATGAAAGCACCAGCAGGATCGTTGCCGTGCCGCCCAGCAGCGCCGTGGCACCGCCGCCGCGAATCGCCTGGTCGGGCATGAACACGGCGCGATAGATCATCAGCCCCGCGATGCCGAGCAGGATGACGGGAACGGCGATGGCGAAGATGCGCGCGTAGGGGCCGGCCTCGGGCTCATCCTCTTCCTTGACGGTATCGGTCTGCACCGCGGCGGCACCTGCCGAGCGCGGAGTGAATACCTCGTCGGACTGGGGGGCTTCCAGAACGCCCGAGCGCATGTCGCGACGCAGGGCAAGGCAGGCCATGGTGATGGCAACACCGCCCACGACCAGGGAGAACAGCAGGGTATAGGGCACCAGGACGGTGGTATCGATGCCGGCGGCGCCGGCGGTCAGGCGGCTAGCCCCCTGGATGACCGGATCGGCGGAAAGCGCCATGCCGTGGCCGAACAGGTTGACCGCCATGGCGGCACCGATGGCCGGCAAGCCGACCTGCATGGCCACCGGAATCAGCACCGTGCCGACGAGTGCCACGGCCGGGGTCGGCCAGAAGAAGGCGGCGGCAACGTACATGGTGATGCCGACCACGAAGAAGGCGGTCCAGGGGCCGATCATCAGCTTCTTCATCGGCGCCACCATCATCCTGTCGGCGCCCTGGCTCTGTAGCGACTTGAGCATGGCAACCATCAGCGCGATGACCAGCATGATGTCGAAGAGCTCGGTGCCGGCATTGAGCAGGGCACGGAAGACCACCTGTACGGCGAAGATCAATTGATTCAACCCGCCCTCATGGGGGGCGTCGGCCAGCAGGCCGAGCATGAAGATACCGGCGATGGAGGGTACGATGACCCCCTTGCGAAAACCGATGGAAACGAAGATCGCCAGGATCACCAGCAGGAAGACCCAGTGCGAGGCGGTGAGTTGTATTTGCTCGAGTTGTTCCATTTTGCACCTGTCGTGTCGTCAGACTTGGCGATGGCGGCTCCGGTAGTGTCGAGAGAGCCATCGTCTACTTGTATTTGTCGGTTCTTGCACAGTCACGGTTGCGTGTTGCCTTGCATGTCACGAAAGCGGTGCTGACGTCTTTCGCACATGGGGGCTGCTCAGCTCAGGGGTCGTCGCATCGTTTTCTCCTGTCTTCGAGTATGGCTATCCATGAAGATTCGGTGGCCGGGTGCTCTAGCCCAGCAGTAAGCCTCCGTAGGCCAATGCTCCCACCACCACCAGGGCGGGATGCGCCTTGAAACGGAACAGCGCGATGGCCGCTAGCGCTGCAATGATCGCGGTATGCACGAGCCCGGCGCCGGCCATGCCTTCACTGAAGAAACTCAGTACCATGCCGGCCATCATGATGGCGATGACGGGGCGCACCCACTGGCTCATGCGCTTGACCCGCGGTGAGTCGCGGTAGCGATAGAGCAGGCCCAGAGCGCCCAGCATCAGCAGCAGAGTAGGTACCACCGTCGCCAGCACGGCGACCACGGCACCGCCGGCACCGGCCACTTCATAACCCACGTAGCCCGCCATCTTGGTGGCGATCGGGCTCGGCAGGGCGTTACCCAAACCCAGCACCTCGGCGAACTCCTGGGCGTTCATCCAGCCGTAGCGGCCCACCACTTCCGCTTCGATCAACGGGATGATGGCGGGGCCGCCGCCATAGCCGACGATGTTGGGAATGAAGAAGGCCAAAAAGAGTTGTACGTAGATCATTGCGCCGCCTCCTCGACCGACTTGCGTTTCGTGAGGGGAGGCAACATGGCGGCGACCAGCAGGGCGCCGATCACCAGGCCGGGATGGACGCCCAGCCAGTAGATCAATGCGCCGGCCACGGCGGCCATGGCCAGGCTGACGGCCCAGCCCAGCGCCAGGCGCGACTTGTTAAGAAAGTCCCAGGCAAGCTGGCCCATCATCACCATCACCACCGGTACCATTCCTTGGCTCATGCCGTGGATCCAAGCCACGTCACGATGGCGGCTGAACAGACCTAGCAGCAGGATCATGGCCACGATCATCGGCAGAATCACCGCAACCACGGCATTGATGCAGCCGAGCGTTCCGCCGACCCGGAAGCCGATATAGCCCGGCATCTTGGTGGCGATCGGCCCCGGCAGCGTATTGGCGATGGCCAGCACGTCAGCGAACTCCTCGTCCTTCATCCAGGCGTGCCGCTTGACTACCTCTTGGTGTACCAAAGGTATCATCGAGGGGCCGCCACCGAAGCCCAGCAGGCCGATGCGAAGGAAGGAGAAGAACAGCTTTCCCTGTTGCGATGCCGTCATGTCAGCGGATTTCCTCAAAAGGGGTCGGCCATATTTCCATTGAAAAACAACTTGTTGTGACTATGTCCGTTGTATTTTTTCTGGAAATAATCGATTATTTGACTCAGATTAGATTGAAGCCTGGCGATTCGTCAAGTCAGGTATACCAAATTCCAAAAAAGAATGGAGCCACGCCATGACCGAAACCCTCAAGCAAGGCAGTGCCACTGCCGCCAGCAGGATCTACGAGACGCTGCGTCAGGATCTGCTCAACGGTCGCTATCGTGCAGGCGAGCGGCTGTCGATCACGCTACTGCGGGAAACCTACGACGTGGGCCTTAGCCCACTGCGCGAGGCGCTGAACCGTCTGGCTGCCTACGGTCTGCTGCGCCAGGAGAACCAGCGCGGCTTTCGGGTCCTGGAACTGACCCGGGAGGAGCTGGCCGACATCACCGAAATGCGTCGCCAACTGGAGGGCATGGCGCTCGAACTTGCCATACGCCATGGCGACGAGGAGTGGGAGTCCCAGCTGCTGGCGGCCAATCACCGCCTGGCCCGGGCCGGCGAGCATACCCCGGTGGTGGAGTGGGAGAGCCTGCATTCGCGTTTCCACAGTGCCCTGGTGGCGCCGTGCGGTTCGGCCTGGCTACTGCGCTTCATTTCGCAGCTGCACGACCAGTTCGACCGCTATCGGCGGGTGGCGCCGCGCGCCCAGGAGCTGCGCCATCAGCTCGACTCCCAGCACCAGGAGCTGGTCGATCTGGCGCTGACGCGGGATGCCCGCCGAGCCAGGGCACTGATCGAGGAGCACATCACGCTTTCCAGTGAGGTGGCCAAGCGCAGCTGTCGCTAACGCCGCGGACGGTCGCTCAAAGGCTTTGCATGAATCGCCGGATTCGGCTAGTGTTGGCATATGGTATACCAAGTGTCTGTGTGGCACTCTTACCCTCATGACAACAGGCTGCCTGCCGTCGAGGCTCCAGCGCGCAGGCACCGAAGGAGAGCGGGATGGAAAGTCAGTTGGCAGGTCAGACGGCAGATCAGATGAAAAGCTACGTACTGACGGAAATGACCTGGCCCGAGGTCGAGGAGGCGCTCAAGAGCGTCAAGATGGCCATCGTGCCGGTCGGGGCGCACGAGCAGCACGGGCCGCACATGAACGAGAGCTGCGATGCGGTGCTGGCCACCGAGATGGCCAAGCGGCTCGCCGCAGTGCTGTATCCGCAGGTTCTCGTCACGCCCACCGTGAACATGGGCGTTTCCCCGCACCACCTGAACTTCCCCGGCACCATCAGTCTGCGCCCGGAAACCCTGCTGGCCGTACTGCGCGACATGGTCGTCTCGCTCAAGCGCCACGGCATCGACAAGGTGCTGTTTCTCAACAGCCACGGCGGCAACCAGGGCACCCTGGGCCTGGCCTGCGCCAGCTTCGCCCAGGAGCTGGAGGTCGACTGCTATTACGCCAAGACCACGGCTTCCGCCAAGCAGGCCATGAAGGAGCACATCGGCTCGACGCTGTTCGGCCACAGCTGCGAGCGCGAGGTTTCAGAGGCGTACTACCTCGCCCCGCACCTGGTGCGTCCCGAGCGCCTGGAGAAGGGCGACATCGTGCATGGTGGGCGCTGGGAGCGGATGCGTCCGGGCAACCCCATCCAGGGTTTCTACCGCTATGAGGAGATGACCCGCAACGGCTGCATCGGCGATGCCACCCAGGCCAGCCTCGAGATCGGCAAGGCCATCGTCGAGGAGGCCCTGGCCGAGCTGTCGGCGGCGCTGCGCCCGCTACTGGCCGAGCCTGCCGACGTGCCGCCGGCACGGGCGGAGAGGGAGCTCGCCACCTGAAGTCCGCTAGTCGGCAAGGCTGCGGCAGGCGCTGGAGCATGCCGAACGCAAGACCATGACAAGCACAAGACCACGATAGAGAGGCACCGACATGTACATCATCCTGACGAGCAAGCTGGGCGAATACGATGCCAGGCCGGGGCAGGGCATCTCCCCGGTCGAAGCCTACGAGTACTTCTTCTACGGCAAGAAGAAGGCCGACTTCACCATCGCCGAAGTCGACGGCGATCAGGGTCGTGTCAGCATCGTCGAAACCGGCGAAGGCGGCACGACCAACAGCGTGCCGCTGAAATTCTTCGAGCGCTTCGATACGGTCGAGGCGGCCCGCGACGAGCTCAAGCAACTGGTGACCTTCGGCAATATCGATACGCGGCTGGAAAGGGTGACGCCCTAGCTCGAACGTGACATCAGGCCAGCCATGACGCCCGTACCGTTCGGTGCGGGCGTTGATGTTTGCCTCGGCTCCCTGGCCCCTCGTGCACCAGATACCGTTGCATTGTCCAGATATGGTAAAATGCGCCATTCGCCACCCCCGTTCCAAGACAGCCGAAGGTAGCCAATGATGGCCGAGACCTGGACCCAGGAAGACCTTTCACCGATCCGCGACAAGGTGTACGCCCACCTCAAGGACGCCATTCTGCGCGGTGAGTACAAGGCGGGGGATCGGCTGGTCGAAAGGGTGCTGGCGGAAAAGCTCAACATCAGCCGCACTCCCATTCGTGAGGCGCTGTTTCGCCTCGAGACCCAGCGCTTCGTGCGCACGGTGCCGCGCAAGGGGGTGGTGGTCAACGAGATCACCCAGTCCGAGATCCTCGAAGTCTTCATGATCCTGGCATCGCTGGAGTCGCTGGCGGCACGCCTGGCTGCCCAGAAGGTCAACGACGAGATCGTGGCCGAGATCGACCAGCTCATGGCCGAGATCGAGGAGGCCTTGAGCAACGGCGGCGGCGACGAGGTCGAACTCAACGTCAAGTACAACGAGCTGATCGGGCGTGCCTCCGGCAATCCCAAGCTTCACGAGATGCTGGTCGACCTCAAGGATTACGTGCGTGCCTTCTCCAATCTGAGCAGCGCCCTGCCGGGGCGTACCAAGGAGGCGCTGCGCGAGCACCAGGACGTGCTGAGCGCGATTCGCAGCGGCGAAGAGGATCTGGCCGAGAGCTTCACCCGCATCCACCTCGAGAAGTCGCGCAAGGCCTACATGAGCCACTCCCAGGTCTGAGCGGTTGGGCAACAGTATGACAACGCAAACCGGGCGCCCTCGAGCGCCCGGTTTGCGTTTTCCTCATCACACGCCTTCGACAAGCCGAATGTCTCTGATGGCGCCATCGCCGAGTGCATCAAGCGCAGCACCATAAGCTTCGCCATCGTGGGTTGCTCGGGCACTTTCCAAATCGGGAAACTCGATGATGATGGTGCGGTCTTGCTGACCATCCTCATAGGCGAAGGCTGCCACATCTCTAGCCAGGAAGATGCCGCCGCCCGCGGCGATAGCTGGGACAGCAAGCTTTATGTAGTTGGCGTACTTCGTCGAATCCGTTATCTCACGGTAGCAGGAGACCCAATATGCTTTGCTCACCTTTAAACTCCTTGCCCATGCTTCGCAGCCACTAGCCGATAACCAGCGGCGAGGAGAGATTCTTCAGCGCCCGGGCAACGCTCATGGCGACGATATAGCCGGTCTTGGGGTTGCTGGGGGAAGGGGTGTTGCGCACCTCGATGCGCACTTCGCCAAAAAGTCCCTTGGCCGACACCTCGTGCACGTTCTTGTCGATGGTGGGGTCGACCAGCACGCGAACCTGCGTCGCCTCGAAGCCCACCCCCGCCAGGCTCAGCGCCGCCGAGACGTTGACGCTCTCCGGAAACACTCGGGACGATTCGCGGGCGTTGCCCTCGAAGATCACCGTCGGCTGCGTGATCGCATCGAGACTCACCACTTCCTCGGCAAAGGTACCGCGCCACGCCTTGACCGGCTTGCGGGTAGTCAGCGTGACACGCTCCAGCGGCCCCTGGGCGGCGGCGGCGATGCGGTCGAGGCCGGCAATGGCCGCTGAAGGCACCAGCACCCGCTGGCCATTCCGCTCGGCGCTGGACATCACGCGGTCGAACAGCGCCTGGTCGCAGAAGGCACCCACCGAGACCACCATGAAATCGCAGCCGTGGGCGAGCGAGGTCTCGGCATAGCGCGCCACAGCCGCGTGGCCCGCCGTTTCCACTACCACATCGGGAGTGCAGGCGAAGAAGGCCTCCTCGCTGTCGGTGAAGTGACAGCCTTCCGGGGCAACGTCGGCATACTTGGCCATGTCGCGTACCAGCACGGCGACCAAGCGGCTGCTGCCTGCCTGGCCGCCGAGGATGGCCTCGGCGACGTCCTTGCCGGCGGTGCCATAACCGATGAGGCCGACCCGTGTCGTCTTCTCGCTGCTGGTCATGGCGCTGCTCATGCCTCCGCCTTGGGCTGAATCTGCCGTGCGCCGGCGGTGCCGCCCTTGGGGGTCTCCTCCCAGGAGACCTTGACGTCGCCCTTGAGGAAGGTCTGGCAGGCCAGACGATAGCCCTGCTCGAGCTCCTCGGCCGAGAGCAGCTTCTCTTCCTTCTTCTTCACCGCGTCGGTGTTCTCGCGGCCCTCCTCGACCAGGCACTTGCAGGTGCCGCACAGGCCGCCGCCACACTTGAACGGAATGCCGCCCTTCTCGCGCAGCGAGATGCGCAGCAGGTTGGAGTCCTCAGGAGCGCTGATGACCTTGCCGCCGTTGGTGATGAAAGTGATATCCGGCATGTCGATTACCTCGCTAGATCCGGTGAAGCGTCAGGCGACGCTGCCTTCGAGCTCATGGGTGAAGTTGAAGCTGTCGGCGTAGATCCGCTCGACGTCGAGGCCGCGCTGGGCAAAGCTCGTCTTGGCGGCGGCGATCATCGGCGGCGGGCCGCACAGGTAGGCATCGAAGGAGCTCAGGTCGTCGAAGTCTTGGCACACGGCCTCGTGCACGAAGCCGCGGCGGCCGCCCCACTCGGGATCGGGGTCCGAGAGCACCGGCACGTAGCGGAAGTCGGGCAGCGTTCTGGCCCAGTCGTTGAGCTGCTCGTCGAGATAGAGATCCTCGGCGCGACGCACGCCCCAGTAGAGCGTGATGCTCGGCCGGTTCGGCTCGTCCAGCAGCGATTCGATGATGCTCTTGAGCGGCGCCAGGCCGGTGCCGCCGCCCACCATCAGCAGGTCGCGGGGGCTCTCGGCGTCGTGACGGAAGTTGCCCAGCGGCAGCTCCACGTCGAGGGTGTCGCCGGCCTGGTAGTGCGTTTCCAGGCGGCCGGTAAAATGGCCGCCTGGCACGCGACGGATGTGAAAGTCGAACAGTTCGCCGCGGTGGGGCGAGGCCATCGAGAAGCTGCGCGGGCTGCCGTCGTCCAGCATCACGTTGAGATACTGGCCGGGATGGAAGACCACCTCGCTGGCGCTGGGAATACGCAGCACCAGGTGAGTCACGTCATGGCTCAACTTTTCCAGCCGCTCGATGGTAGCGACGTGGAAATCGGCCGGAATGTGGCCCGCCGGCAGCAGCTTGGCGCTGATGGTCAGGTCGCTCTGGGCGCAGGCCTGACAGGCCAGGGCGTAGCCCGCCTCGGCTTCCTCCTCGGTCAGGCCGAAGGGGAACTCGTCATACTCGACGGTGCCCTCGATCAGCTTGACGCGGCAGGCGCCGCAGCCACCGAAGCGGCAATCATGAGCCAGAGGGAAACCGGCTCGCTCAGCGGCCTCGAGCAGCGGCTCTCCCGGCTGGGCCTCGAAGCTTTCTGGCGTGTCGGCTGAAGTGTTGGCTGAAGTGTTGGAGAGGGTAATACGGTAGCTCATGGCAGCCTCCTCGAGCGCACCCGCCTAAGGCCGGGGCCTTGTCGTCGTCAGCGGGTGTCGGTGCTCGGCCGGTCGTCTGGGGCGTCGGCAGGCGCGCAAGCCGCCTGCCGAAGTCGCTCGCTTATTTCTTGATATCGGCCTCGACCACGACCTCATGGCCGGATTCGCGCAGGTGGTCCTGCAGGGCCTGCAGCGCGGCCAGGCCGGCCTGGGTGTCCTGCTCGCCGTTGCCGCCGCTCAGACCGACCCCGCCGATCACCTCGCCGTCGACCACGATGGGAAAGCCGCCGACGAACACGGCGAACTTGCCCTCGAAGCTCCACTGGATGCCGAAGGCCTCGTTGCCGGGCAGGGCGGGGCCGTTGGGGGCGGTATTGAAAAGGTGGGTGGAACGCTTGTGGCCGGCGGCGGTGAAGGCCTTGTTCCAGGCGATCTGCGGGCCGGTGACGCGGGCGCCGTTCATGCGCTCCAGGGCCAGCGGATAGCCGCCGTCATCCACCACGCAGATGGTTTCCAGCACGCCGATCTCCTCGGAGCGCTTCTTGGCGGCTTCCACCATCAGCTTGGCTTCTTCCAGTTCCAGTCGGAATACCTGTTTCATGAGTCACCTATATCGTCAGGTTGTCGTTGTGTGTGGCGCGCTCAGCGGCCGAGATAGACGGTCTTGGTCTGAGTGAAGAAATCCAGCCCGGCGCGTCCCGACTCGCGGAAAGTCGAGGTGCTCGATTGCTTCAGCCCGCCGAAGGGGGCGTTGACCAGGTTGCCGGTGGTGGTGCGGTTGATCTTCACCGTGCCGGCCTGGATATCGAGCGGGAAGCGCTGGATGTACTCGAAGTTCTTCGTCACCAGGGCGGCGGCGAGGCCGTAGGGCGTGTCGTTGGCCTTGGCGATGGCATCCTCGTAGCCGTCGATCTCGATCACTGCGACCACCGGGCCGAAGATCTCCTCACGGGCGATGCGCATCTCCTGGGTCACGTCGCTGAAGATCGCCGGCGCCACGTAGAAGCCCTTGGCGTAGTCACCCTCGGTGAGGTGCTCGCCACCATGCACGTGAGTGGCTTCCTTCTTGCCCGCCTCGACATAGCCGAGCACGGTGTCGAGCTGCTGGCGGGTTGCCAGCGGGCCGATCTGGGTGCCCTCGGTCATGCCGTTGCCGATCTTCAGCGTCTTGACCTTCTCCACCAGTTGCGTCAGGTACTCCTGCTTGCGGCTGCGAGCGATCAGCACGCGGCTGGTGCCGGTGCAGGCCTGGCCGGTGAGCGAGAAGCCGCCCTTAACAGTCAGGTCCACGGCGGTGTCGATGTCGGCGTCTTCCAGCACGATCAGCGGGTTCTTGCCGCCGAGTTCCATCTGGGTGCGGGTAGCCATGGCCGCGGCGCGGTGAATGCGCTCGCCGGCGGCGGTGGAGCCGGTGAAGGAGATTGCCTTGACGATGGGGTTGGCGGTGATCTCCTCGCCGATGGCCGAAGCGGCGCCGGTGATGAAATTGAACACGCCTGCCGGCACGCCGGCGTGATGCAGCGCTTCGGCCAGTCGATAGCCGATCAGCGGAGCATCGGAAGAGGGCTTGAACACCACGGTGTTGCCGGTGATCAGGGCCGGGGCGATCTTGCGCGCCGGAATCGAGATCGGGAAGTTCCACGGCGTGATGATGGTGGCCACTCCGAGCGGCTCGCGCTGGGTGTAGACCGTCATCTTGGCGTCGTCCTGGGGGAAGGTCTCGCCGGTGATGGTCTGACCTTCCACGGCGTAGAAGCGCAGGGTTTGGGCCGAGCGAGTCACCTCGTCGCGGCTGTTGGCCAGCAGCTTGCCCTCTTCGCGGGTCAGCTCCTCGGCGAACTGCTCGACGTTCTCCATCAGGTAGTCAGCGGCGCGGTTGAGAATCTTGGCGCGCTGCGAGATGGGCGTCTCACGCCAGGCGGCGAATGCACGGTCGGCGGCATCGATGGCGCGGCGCGCATCGTCGACGCTGGAAGCCTGGAACTGCCCTAGCAGGTCGTCCTGGTCGGCAGGATTGCGGTTCTCGAAGGTCTCCCCCGAGGCGCTGGCGACCCACTGGCCGTCGATATAGTTGAGAAACTGGGTTGCGTTATCCAAGACGCTTACCTCTTGTCGTCACTGGCTGTCGTCGCTGTCATCTTCGCGATTGGCGGCCATCTGCCGGTCCGATGCCGACAGATGGCTTTGGCTGCATCCCCTGGCGGGGCCGAGGCTGTCAGGCCGCCATGTCGAGCTCGGAGAGGGGCAGCTCGTCGGCGACGTAGTCGTAGTACAGCGCGGTGGTATAAAGCAGACGCATCTGGGCGCCGATCTCGCAGATCTTCAGGCAGCGCTGCTGCAGCTCGACGGTATCGGCGTGCTCCAGCACGATCTGGTAGCCGCGCTCGCCGTGGATCTCGTCGGAGACGATATGCAGATCGAAGAACTCGACCTCCTCGTCGGTGAAGCCGTACTTCTCGCGCAGGGTCGGGGTCTGCCTGCGGTAGATCGAGGGCACCTGGGATTCCAGGCCGACCACCAGCGCCGCCACTGCCACCACCGGGTGCTCGCGCATGGCCACGGCATAGCACCAGCTCTGCAGGCCGCGAGTGGTGGGCGACATGTTGTCGGGGTTCTCGACGCGCTCGCGGGTGGTGCCGCAGGCCTCGGCGAAGCGAATCAGCAGGTCGGTATGACGATCGCCGCCGAGCTCTTCCTCGTACATGTTCTGCAGCAGGAAGTCCTTGGCCTCTTTGAAGTTTTCCGGGGTGTTTGCATAGATGTAGGCCAGGTAATCAGCGAACGGACCCACGTAGTGATAGTGGTTCTCTGCCCACTTGGCCAGGTGCTCGCGGGACAGCTTGCCGCTGGCCCAGGCCACGCTGAACGGTGCCTTGTTGGCGCTCTTGCCCTTGATGGCTTCTTCCAGAGCGGTGCGGAATTCGTCGCGATTCATCAACTGTGCCATGGGGAGGACTCCTGATGGGTTACCCGTGCGCCGCCTGTTGCGACAGGCCGCGCTCTTGTTGTTTGGCGTCATGGTTCCGGCAGTGACCGGTTCTCTTGGATGGCTCTTGGTATACCAAAAGCCATGAATGCAGCCTAGATTGCCGCCGATATCTCTGTCAAGGCTTTTTCTGACCTGGATCAATTTTTCTCTTTCAGCCAGGTTTTACGCTGTGACAAGAGCCATGAGGTTCACGTATCTTACTGAAAATAAAAAGATCGCGTGGGGGGTGTGGAGCGGCTGGTTCGAGCTGGCAAGGCAGGCAGGTCTCGATTTGCTTACGGTATACCATGAGGGTTGGTATACCAAGGTCGCAAGGGGATAGTCGTCGCTGGACCGACCTCGCCCGGCTTCAGCCAGGGGGGATCAGGCCGGCAGGGCAGTCGGGTTGGCAGAGATAAGAAGAACAGCAGCTGGCAGGAGTCAGAGGGTGTCGAGACGGGTCAGGCGACCGCGCAGCCGGGCTTCCAGCGGTGACAGGTCCACTTCTACGTCGCTGGGCCAGGCTGCGGTGAGACGCACACCGTCGCTGACGTAGTCGGCGTGCTCCACCGGTGCGTCATGGCTCTCCAGCCAGGCACGGGCCTCCGCTTCGCCGGCGAAGTCGACGCCAAGTTTCAGCGTGGTGCGTTCCACCGCTTGCCGCTGCGGCAGCGCCTCGAGCCCCCGAACCACGGCCTGGGAATAGGCGCGGGCCAGGCCGCCGGTGCCGAGCTTGGTGCCACCGAAATAGCGGGTTACCACGCAGCCTACCTGTCCCAGCCCGGCGCCTTCCAGCACCTGGAACATGGGGCGCCCCGCGGTGCCGCCGGGTTCGCCGTCGTCGGAGAAACCGATGGCCTGCTGCTCACCGGGCGGCCCGGCGATATAGGCACTGCAGTGGTGGCTGGCGTTGGGGTGGGTGCGTCTCGCTGCCGCCAGTAAAGCATCGAAGGC
Source organism: Halomonas sp. MCCC 1A11062 (assembly GCF_021404355.1). Lineage (NCBI taxonomy): Bacteria > Pseudomonadati > Pseudomonadota > Gammaproteobacteria > Oceanospirillales > Halomonadaceae > Halomonas > Halomonas sp. MCCC 1A11062. The sequence goes on along the minus strand of NZ_JABFTW010000007.1, from coordinate 45,632 downwards.
CGCCACGTCGGGCGCATGGCAGAGCCAGGCGATGAAGCGGCTGCGTTCGACTTCGATGACGCTCTCCCGCCAGGCACCGGGAGCGAGGTCGGGTACCGGGTAGCGCATCAGTGGGTCAGCTCGGGGTCTTCCTGCCGGCGTACCACGCCCATGACCATGCCCAGCACCTGAATGTCGCTGTTCTTGAGGTAGATCGGCGCCATGTTTTCGTTGGCCGGCTGCAGGCGCACGCCGTTCTTCTCGATGTAGAGCTTCTTCAGCGTGACCTCCTGCTGGTTGATCAGGACCACGGCGGTCTCGCCGTTCTCGGCGCTCTCCTGACGCTCGATGATGATCACGTCGCCATCGAAGATGTTGCAGTCGATCATCGAGTCGCCGCGTACGCGCAGGGCGTAGGTGTTGCGCCGCACCATGCAGGCGGGGGCGCGAATGGCACCGCCGCTGGGGCAGGCCTCGATGGGCAGTCCCGCCGAGACATCTCCCAGCAGGGGCACCTCGACCAGGTCGGTGGCGTCGACGCTGGCCCAGGAGGTGGCGATGGGCAGGTTGGGACGTCGATACAGGTAGTGCATGGAAGGCGTTGGCATTGGCGTTTCCCCCTCTGTGCGACCCTGTTGAAATGTACAGGTACTTCGAATCATATCAGGCGTTACGTTCCTGGCAAGTTTCTCTGCCCTGAAGCTGCCTTGACCTGGGGCAAGGGTGGCGCCATGACGCACCCCGTTCGGTAGCGGCAAAAGGCCTTTCCGTGTAGCATTTCCGGCGTAATCACCCATTCCTGGAGAGTGCTGTTGAGCCTGCGTCTACAAGCGCAAAGCCTGGCCTGCGAACGTGACGACCGTTGGCTGTTCCGGGATCTGGACCTGGATATCCGTGCGGGCGAGATCGTGCGGGTAGAGGGGCCGAACGGCAGCGGCAAGACCACCTTGCTCAAGATTCTCTCGGGCCAGCTGGCCGACTACGAAGGCGAGCTGTTCTGGAGCGAGCGGCCGATGCGCGAGGCCCGCGAGTCCTTTCTCGCCAACCTGCTCTATCTGGGCCATGCCCCGGGCGTGAAGGCAGCGCTGACGCCGCTGGAGAATCTGGCCTGGTATCAGGCGCTCAGCGGCGAGAAGCCGGGCGAGGCGGCACGCTTCAGGGCGCTGGAGGAGGTCGGCCTGGTCGGCTTCGAGGACGTGCCGGCCGGACAGCTCTCCGCCGGACAGCAGCGACGCGTGGCACTCGCTCGGCTGACGCTCACGCCGCGTGCGCTGTGGGTGCTCGACGAACCTTTTACCGCCATCGATCGCGATGGCGTGGCGGCACTGGAGCGGCGCCTGGTGGAACACGCCCGCAGCGGTGGCTGCGTGCTGGTCACCACGCACCATGAGCTCACGCCGTGCGCCGAGCTGCGTCGTATCCGCCTCGGCGGGGGAGGAGCCGATGACGGCATCTGAGAACTCGCTCGCCAAGACGGCCGCAGCGCTGCGCGAGGAACCTGGCGACGGCCTCGCTGTCGCAGTATGGGCAACGCTCAAGCGGGACCTGGTATTGATGCTGCGCCGTCGCAGCGAAGTACTCAATCCGCTGGTGTTCTTCGCCCTCGTCATCACCCTGTTCCCGATCGGCATTTCCCCCGATCCGGCACTGCTGGCGGCCATTGCGCCCGGCCTGCTGTGGGTGGCGGCGCTGCTGGCGGCCCTGCTGTCACTGGACAGTCTGTTCCGTGCCGATTACGACGACGGCTCGCTGGAGCAACTGCTGCTGACGCCCCAACCGCTGGCGCTGCTGGCGCTGGCCAAGGTCGCCGTGCACTGGCTGCTGACCGGTCTGCCTCTGGCGCTGATGGCGCCGGTGCTCGGTATCATGCTGTCGCTGCCGGCTGGCAGCTATGTAGTGTTAGCCATTTCCCTGGCGCTGGGAAGCGCCAGTCTCAGCCTGATCGGTGCCATCGGAGCGGCGCTGACGGTGGGGCTTTCCCGCGGCGGTGTACTGCTGTCGCTGTTGGTGCTGCCCCTTTACATCCCGGTGCTGATCTTCGGTGCCGGGGCCGTCCAGGCGGCCATCCTCGGCGATGGCGTACTGGCGCATCTGGCGATTCTCGGCGCGCTGCTGGCGCTGGCCCTGAGTCTTGCGCCGCTGGCAATCGCGGCGTCGCTGCGCATCAGTATCAACGGTTGAGAGGTTGAAAGGCATGTGGGCCTTCATTAACAAGCTGCGTTCCCCCAAGTGGTTCTACGCCATCAGCGCGAGGCTGCAGCCCTGGTTCTGGGCGGCGGCGCTGATCCTCATCGTCACCGGTACCATCTGGGGGCTGGCTTTCGCCCCGGCCGACTACCAGCAGGGCAACAGCTTCCGTATCATCTACGTGCACGTGCCGGCGGCCTTCCTCGCTCAGTCGATCTTCGTCTCCATGGCGATCACGGGGTTGGTGTTCATGGTCTGGAAGATCAAGATCGCCGACATGGCCGCCACCGTGATGGCGCCGCTGGGCGCTGCCATGACCTTCATCGCGCTGTTCTCCGGCGCGGTGTGGGGCGTGCCCACCTGGGGCACCTGGTGGATGTGGGATGCACGCCTCACCTCGATGCTGATCCTGCTGTTCCTCTACCTCGGCGTGATCGCTCTGCGCGGTGCCTTCTCCAGCCGCGACAGTGCCTCCCGCGCCGCTTCGGTGCTGGCCATGGTGGGGGTGATCAACATTCCGATCATCAAGTACTCGGTGGACTGGTGGTACACCCTGCACCAGCCCGCAACCTTCACCATCACCGGGCGGGTCGGCATGCCCATGGAAATGTGGCTGCCGCTGCTGATCATGGTGCTAGGGTTCTACAGCTTCTTCATTGCGCTGGTGCTGACCCGTACACGCAGCGAGATTCTACGTCGCGAATCCAACAAGCGCTGGGTGCGTGAACTGGCCGAGGAGGCGAACTGATGGCTTTCGACACCTTTCAGGAGCTGCTCGCCATGGGCGGGCACGCACCCTACGTATGGTCGGCCTGGGGCGTAACCGCCGCCCTGATGCTGGGCATCGTCTTTCATGCTCGCGCCGAGCGCCGTCAGCTGCTGCGCCAGCTGCAACGCCGTGCTCGTCGCGAGGCGCGCCAGGGCGGCCCTGCCGCCGGGCCAATTCCGGTTCAAACTAGCAAGGGTGGGTGCACCAATGACGCCTAAACGCAAACAGAAGCTGTTCATGTTTCTCGGCCTGGTATCTCTCGCAGCGATCGCCGTGGGTTTGACGCTCTACGCGCTGAGAGCCAACATCAACCTGTTCTTCAGTCCGATTCAGATTGCCGCGGGTGATGCGCCTTTCGAGCGCCAGATCCGCGCCGGCGGCATGGTCCGCGAGGGCAGTGTCTATCGCAATCCGGACAGCCTGGACGTGGAGTTCACCGTCACCGACTACGTGGAGGACGTGCGCGTCCACTACAGTGGTATCCTGCCCGACCTGTTCCGTGAAGGGCAGGGCGTGGTGGTGGTGGGTCAGCTTCAGCAGGGTGGCTACATCAAGGCTGACCAGGTGCTGGCGCGTCACGACGAGAACTACATGCCGCCCGAGGTTGCCGATGCGCTCGAGGCAGCCGGCTATTCGCCCGCCGACTTCCAGCAGAAGGCCGCCAAGGTAGCCAAGCGCATTGAAGAGGGCGAGGCGCAAGAAGGCGCCAGCCAGTACTGAGCCGGAGTATCCATGCAGATCCAGATGATCCCTGAAATCGGCCATTTCGCCCTGGTGATTGCCCTGCTGTTCGCGGTGGTGCAGTCGGTGGTGCCGCTGGCCGGTGCCACCTTTCGCAAGCCGCTGTGGATGGCTTATGCCCGCCCCATGGCGGCCGGCCAGTTCCTGTTTGTGGCCATTGCCTACGCGGCGCTGACCACCAGCTACATGCTGGACGACTTCAGCGTCCTCAACGTGGCCAACAACTCCAACTCCATGCTGCCCTGGTACTACAAGTTCAGCGCCGTATGGGGCAACCATGAAGGCTCCGTGCTGCTGTGGAGCCTGATGCTGGCCGGCTGGGGCTACTTCGCCGTGCGCTACTCCCACGAGCTGCCGCGGGACATGGTGGCGCGGGTCATCAGCGTGCTGGGCATGGTCTGCGTCGGCTTCCTGCTGTTCATCCTGGTTACCTCCAACCCCTTCGAGCGTCTGCTGCCGCAGATGCCGCAGGATGGTGCCGACCTCAATCCGCTGCTGCAGGACATCGGCCTGATCATGCACCCGCCGGCGCTCTACATGGGCTACGTCGGTTTCTCGGTGGTCTTCGCCTTTGCCATCGCGGCATTGATCGGCGGTCGCCTGGACGCTGCCTGGGCACGCTGGGCGCGGCCCTGGACCAATCTGGCCTGGGCTTTCCTCACCGTGGGTATCGCCCTGGGCAGCTGGTGGGCCTACTACGAACTGGGCTGGGGCGGCTGGTGGTTCTGGGACCCGGTCGAGAACGCCTCGCTGCTGCCCTGGCTGACCGGCACCGCGCTGATGCACTCGCTGGCGGTGACCGAGAAGCGCGGCTCTTTCAAGAGCTGGACCCTGCTGCTGGCCATCACTACCTTCTCGCTGTCGCTGCTGGGTACCTTCCTGGTTCGCTCCGGGGTACTGACTTCGGTGCACGCCTTCGCCAACGACCCCTCGCGCGGCTTCTTCATCCTGATGCTGCTGGGTATCACCGTGGGCTTGTCGCTGCTGATCTTCGCCCTGCGCGCGCCGCGTGTGAGCCACCGGGTGGGCTTCGGCTGGCTGTCGCGTGACGCCATGCTGCTGATCAACAACATCATGCTGGTGATCATGACCGTCACGGTGCTGCTGGGTACGGTCTACCCGCTGCTGCTCGACGCCCTCGACCTGGGCAAGATCAGCGTCGGCCCTCCGTACTTCAACGCCCTGTTCGTGCCGCTGACGCTGCTGATGTGCGTGTTCATGGGCATGGGGCCGATTTCGCGCTGGAAGGACACCACCAGCAAGCTGCTGATTCAGCGCCTGTGGCTCTCCGCTGCCGTGGCCGTGGTACTGGGCATGGCGCTGCCGCTGATCTTCGCCGAGCGCTGGAGCGCGCCGGTGGCCATCGGCCTGATCGCCGCCCTGTGGATCGTGCTGCCGATGCTGCGCGACCTCTACGACAAGACCCGCCATGCCAGCTCGGTGGGCGCGGGACTCAAGAAGCTGTCGCTGGCCTACTGGGGCATGCAGCTGGGCCACCTGGGCGTGGCGGTGACCATCGTCGGCGTGGCGATCGTGTCGAACTACAACATCGAGCGCAACGTGCGCATGGGTGTCGGCGACTACGTCAGCGTGGCCGGCTACACCTTCACCATGACCGAGCTGACCAGCCGTCGCGGGCCCAACTTCCTGGCCGATCGCGCGGTGATCGAGGTGCAGCGCGACGGCAGCAGCCGCAGCTTCAACATGAACCCGGAGAAGCGGCTCTACATCGCCCGCGGCATGCCCATGACCCAGGTTGCCCTGCGCCCCGGCTTCTTCCGCGACCTCTACGTGGCCATGGGCGAAGACCTCGGCGACAACACCTGGGCCATGCGCGTGCAGTACAAGCCCTTCGTGCGCTGGCTGTGGCTGGGCGGCCTGCTGATGGCCGCCGGCGGCGTGCTGGCCGTGGCCGACAAGCGCTACCGGCGCCTGGCCACCGCGCCGGACCCGGAAGAGGCCGCCGCCACCTCGGGCGCGAAGCCGGAAGGCGACCGCCAGGAGGCGACCGCATGACCCGTCGTCTGATCCTGCTGCTGCCGTTGATCGGTTTCCTGGTGCTGTCGCTGTTCCTGTACCAGGGACTGTCGCTGAACCCGTTCCATCGGGAATCGGCGCTGATGGCGCGGGATTTCCCCGAGTTCAACCTGCCTACCCTCGAGGACCCGGAGCGCCGCGTCGACCGCTCCCTGCTGCAGACCGGCGAGCTGACCCTGGTCAACGTGTGGGGCGAGTGGTGTCCGGAGTGCAAGCGCGAGATGCCGCAGCTGCTCGACCTGGCCGACCGCGGCATCCGCATGGTCGGGGTCAACTGGAAGGATACCCGCGAGAAGGGGCTGGGGTTCCTCGAGGATTTCGGCAATCCCTTCGAGACCAACATCTTCGACCCGGACAACGAGTTGGGCTTCGAACTAGGGGTATTCGGTGCCCCCGAAACCTTCCTGGTCGACCGTGACGGCATCATCCGCTATCACCACACCGGCTATATCTCGGCCAGTGACGTTCGTGAACACATCCTGCCGGAGGTGCAGAAATGGCAGTGATTCGATTGGCTCTCATTGGCATCCTGACGCTGCTGATGGCGGGCACCCTTCAGGCTGGCGCCATCGAGGTGCGTGAATTCGACGATCCGGTGATGGAGCAGCGCTACCGCAGCCTGACCGCCTCGCTGCGCTGCCCCACCTGCGAGAATCAGGCCATCAACGACTCCGATGCGCCGGTTTCCCGCGACATGCGCAATCACGTTTACATGATGCTGATGGACGGCCGTGCCGACATGGAGATTCGTGATTTCATGGTCGAGCGCTTCGGCAACTATGTGCTCTACAACCCCCGTCTGGAAGGGCGCACCTTCCTGCTCTGGGGCCTGCCGGCCGGGTTGGTGCTTGCCGGTGGCGTCCTGGTGGCGCTGGTGGTGCGTGCACGGCGTAACGCCTCTGCCCGTGAGCTGAGCGCCGAGGAGCGCGCCCGCCTCGAGGCTCTGATCAATCGCGGGGGAACAGAATGATTCAGCTATGGTTAGCCTTTGCCCTCCTGCTGCTGCCCGCCCTGTGGCTGCTGGTGGCGCCGCTGCGTCGGGCGCGTCTGGTGCATGACGCCCAGCGCGACTTCGAAGCCAACGACAAGTCCGCCGAGCAGAACGTGGCGATCTATCATCGTCGCCTGGCCTCGCTGGAAGCCGCGCTCGATCGCGGCGACATCGACCAGGCGCGTTTCGAAGAGGACCGTCTCGACCTCGACCGCAGCCTGCTCGAGGATACCGAGGGGCTGGTGCGCCGGCCGCTGCATGCACCGGCCGCCGGTCGTCTCATGGTGCCGCTGGTGGCGGTGGCCGTGGTGGTCGGCAGCGTGCTGTGGTACCAGCAGCATGGCGCCGAGGGCGATCTCGCCCTGTTCAACGCCTTCCAGGAGAGCGACTCGCTGCCCACGCTGCTGGCTCGGCTCGAGCAGCAGGCCGAGAGCCAGCCGAGCAATCCCAACGTGTGGGCCACGCTCTATCCGATCTATCGCGATTCGGGGCAGGGCGAGGCGGCACTGCACGCACTGGACAACCTCATCGCCATCGAGGGGCGTGCCGCCTCACTGCTGGCGCAGAAGGCGCAGCTCAAGTTCTTCATGGCCGATCGCACCCTCACCGACGAGGTGCAGGCGCTGATCGACGAGACCCAGGAGCTCAACCCCAGCGAGCCGACCATCTTCGGCATGCTGGGCGTGCACGCCTTCGACCGCGGCGACTACGAGCAGGCCGTGGACCATTGGCGCCGGGCCATTGCCGGCATGTCCGACTCCAGCTCCGCCCAGGCCCTGCGCGAGGGCATCCAGATCGCCCAGCAGCGCATGGGGGTAGCACCGGATGAACAGGAGGCCGTGGCCCAGGGCCCCGGCATCCACGTCAGCGTCAGTCTGGAGGAGCGCCTGCAGGGGCTGCTCGACGACGATACCCGCGTGTTCATCATCGCCCGCGACATGGAGGGTGAGCTGCCGCCGCTGGCCGTGGCCCGGGTAACCCTCGGCGAGCTGCCGGCCACGCTGATCATCGACGACCGTCATGCCATGTCGCCCGATGCCTCGCTGTCTCAGGTCAGCGAAGTGCGCCTGCTGGTGCGCGTGAGCAAGAGCGGCGGTGCCACGCCGGAAACCGGCGACATGTACGGCGATCTGGAAGGGGTGAGAGTTGGTGACGTTGAAGGAGATCCCGTGGAGGTCGTGATCGACCGTGTCATAGAATAGCGGGATGCGACTCACCTCGATCCGCCTGAGCGGTTTCAAATCCTTCGTCGACCCGGTCACGGTGCCCTTCGATGGCAACATGACGGCCATCGTCGGCCCCAACGGCTGCGGCAAGTCGAACATCATCGACGCCGTGCGCTGGGTCATGGGCGAATCCTCGGCCAAGACCCTGCGCGGCGAATCGATGACCGACGTCATCTTCAACGGCTCCACCGCGCGCAAGCCGGTGGGGCAGGCCGCCATCGAGCTGCGCTTCGACAACAGCGACGGCACCATGGGCGGCCTCTACGCTCAGTACGCCGAGATCGCGGTGAAGCGCCTGGTCACCCGCGACGGCCAGTCCAGCTACTTCTTCAACGGCCAGAAGTGCCGCCGCCGCGACATCGCCGACCTGTTCCTCGGCACCGGCCTCGGCCCGCGCTCCTACGCCATCATCGGCCAGGGCATGATCTCGCGGCTGATCGAGGCACGTCCCGAGGAGCTGCGCGCCACCCTCGAAGAGGCCGCCGGCATCTCCAAGTACAAGGAGCGCCGCCGTGAGACCGAGAACCGCATGCGCCGCACCCGCGAGAATCTCGAGCGTCTCGAGGACATTCGCGACGAGCTCGACAAGCAGCTCGAACGCCTCCGGCGTCAGGCCGAGGCGGCGCGTCGCTATCAATCCCTGAAGGAAGAGGAGTTCCGCCTCAAGGGCGAGCTGGCGCTGCTGCGCGGGCGTGCCCTGCGCGCCCGTCAGGCCGAGGAGGAGCGCCGCGTAGGCGAGCTGGAAACCGCCGTGGAGCGCGAAATTCTCGGCCTGCGCCAGTGCGAGACCCGCCTGGAGGAGGCGCGGGCCGGCCACGACGCCCTGGCCGAGACCCTCGAGGCGCGCCAGGCGCGCTTCTTCGAGACCAGCGGCGCCATCGCCCGGCTGGAACAGAACCTGGAGCACGCGCGCAGTCGCGAAGGGCAGCTGGCCCGCGATCTGGAGAGCGCTCGTCAGGAGCTGACCGAGCTCGACCGCCTGGGCGAGCACGACCGCGAGCGCCTGATGCGTCTCGACGAGCGCCTGGAAACCCTGGTGCCGGAGCAGGAAGAGGTGGCCGAGCAGCTCGCCGAGCTTGAGGCGATGCTGGAGGAAGCCGAACCCGCAGCCGAGGAGGCCGAGCAGGCCTTCGAGACCTTCAGCGAGAGCTGGCGCGAGGCCAGCCGCGACGCCGAACGCAGTCAGGACCGCCTGCGCGAGCTGGAGAGCCGTCTGGCGCGGCTCGAGGCCGACGTCCAGCGCCGTCGTCAGCAGCAGCAGGAGCTGCCCGACCTGGCCGAGCTGACGGCCCGGCGCGACGAGCTGAAGGAGCGACTGGCGGAGTTCGACCTGGCTCAGGAGGAGGTCGAAGCCCGCCGTGAGCAGCTCCAGGCCGGCCGCGACGCCGCTCGCGAAGCGACGGCAACCCTGGAGCGCGAGCGCGAGGCCGAACGCGCCAGGCGCAGCGCGCTGCAGGGCGAGCTGGCCTCCCTCGACGCCCTGATCCAGGCCGCCCTCACCGATCCCGACGAGACCCTCACCGCTCATCTGGCCGACCACGAGCTGGGCGAGCTGCCGCGCCTGGGCGAGTCGCTCGACGTCGACCCCGGCTGGGAGGCCAGCGTCTCCTGGGTACTGGCGCCCTGGCTCAAGGCGCGCCTGGCCGCGCCGGAAGCGTTTCGCGCCGCGAGTGCCGAACCGCCCGCCGAGTTGGGTGCCCTGGCGCCCCAGGTGGCGCTCGAATTCACCTCAGACAGCCTCGCCGCCCGGGTACGCGGCGCCGGCGCCGCCGCGGCCTGGCTGGCCCCGATCCGCTGCGTCGAGAGCGACGCCCAGGCCTGGGCCGAGCGTGAAGGCCTCGGCCCGGGCGAAAGCCTGATCACCCCCCAAGGGCTATGGCTGGGGCGCGACTGGGTGCGCCACCGCGGGCAGGGTGCCGGACCCGATGCGCTGCTGGTCAGCCGGCGCCGCTTCGAGGAGGCCGCGGCCGAGCTCGACGAACTCGAGACCCGTCTCGCCGCACGCGACCAGGCCATCGAGGCCGAGCGCGAGCGCGCCGAGCAGGCCGAGCGCGATCTCGACGCCATTCGCCAGGAGGAGCGCCGTCTGGCCGGCGAGCAGCAGCAGCTGGCGGTGCAGGACAGCGGTCTCGCCAGTCGGCTGGAGCATCTACAGGGTCGCGCCGGGGAGCTGGCCGAAGAGCTGGCGAGCCTCGACGAGACCCGGGAAGAGACACGGCTGAGCATTGAGGAGGCCCGTGAGCGCTGGCAGCAGGCCATGGCCCGGCTGGAAGAGGGCGCCGAGCAGCGCGAGCGCCTGGAGCGGGCACGCAGCGAGGCTCGCGAGCGGCTGGCGGCCCTGCGTGCCCGGCAGCGGCCCTTGCAGGAGCGTGCCCAGCAGTTGGCGCTGGAGCATCAGCGGCTCTCGACCGAGCGCGCCGGCCTCAACGAGCAGCAGGGGCGCAGCGGCGATGCCCGTGAGCGGTTGCAGGCGCGCTGCGAGGAGCTCAGCGAGAGCCTCGAACAGCTGCGCGAGCCCGACGAGGAGCAGCGCGAGAAGCTCGACGAACTGCTGCACCGCCGCGAGGGCGACGAACGCGCGCTCAACGAAGCCAAGGCACAGGCCGCCGAGCTGGTGGAGCGCCTGCGCGAAGGCGAGCTGGCGCGACAGGGCCACGAGCGCAACCTGGAGGGCATCCGCGAGCGCCTGCAGGAGGCGCGCATGCAGGTCCAGGCCCTGGCGCTCAAGGCCGAGACCCAGGACGAGCAGCTCGCCGAGCTGGGCCACCAGAGCGCCGCCCTCGAAGAGGGGCTCGACCCCAACGCTACCGAATCGGCCTGGCAGACCCGCCTGGAAGAGGTCGGCGAGCGCATCCGCCGCCTCGGCGCCATCAACCTGGCGGCCATCGAGGAGTACGACCAGCAGGCCGAACGGCGCAACTATCTGGAAGCGCAGCAGGCCGAGCTCAACGAGGCATTGGAGACCCTGGAGCGGGCGATTCGACGCATCGACCAGGAGACCCGAACACGTTTTCGCGACACCTTCGAGCGAGTCAATCAGGGGCTACAGTCGCTTTTTCCGCGAGTCTTCGGTGGTGGAACCGCATGGTTGACGCTGACCGGCGAGGATTTACTCGATACCGGGGTGGCGATCATGGCACGACCACCGGGCAAGAAGAACAGCACCATTCATCTTCTCTCGGGTGGGGAAAAGGCGCTGACTGCTTTATCGCTAGTCTTTGCCATCTTCCAACTCAATCCGGCACCCTTCTGTATGCTCGACGAAGTCGATGCTCCACTCGATGACGCCAATGTTGGACGCTATGCCAAACTGGTGAAAGACATGTCCGAGTCGGTACAGTTCATTTATATCACCCACAACAAGATTGCCATGGAAGCGGCCGAAAGATTGATGGGTGTGACCATGCAGGAACCCGGCGTCTCACGCCTGGTGGCCGTTGGGGTGGAAGAGGCTGCGGCCTTGGCCGAGGCTTGAAAATTACTTGAAAGCGAGCGATAAACGCGATATCAGAAGACACGACATGGTCATATCGCATAATAGAATGGCGAATTCACAGGGAAAGGCGCGGGGACGATTTGACTCCCGAGCGATAATGCCAGGGCTTGACAAACAAAAAAAGTGGCCTTTTTTTCGGCAATCGCGCTATGCTGTTGACGAACATCCATCCGGCATGGCGCCCTAGTGATAGGCAAGACGACCCATGGAACTTAGAGAATGGCTGATCATTCTGGGGCTGGCCCTGGTGACGCTCATCGTAATCGATGGCGTGCGTCGCCTTAAGCGTCAGCGCCGAGTGCCCCGCCTGGACCAGGCAGGGGGTAACAACAACCACGTCGACAGCCAGGCAGAAGCCGATGACGATGACAACTGGGAACTGCCCAACGGCGGTGCTCGGGTCGTCAGGCCTGCGAGTTATTCGGAGGTCAAGTCGAAGCCCAAGCTGGAGCGCCAGGAGCACCCTGGACCATCTCGGGTGCTGTCCGGCTTCAGAGAGGCCCCCGGCGATGCCAAGGCCGGCACGCCGAACCTGGCCCGCCCCGCTGCCAGTGCCACCGACGCCCTGCGTCCGGTGGCTTCTGCCATTCAGGCGTCCGACACGACGGCTACCGACACTCGGTCATCCGATGCTCAGACGGTATCCGAGCGCGCGCCTCAGCCCGAGGTGAGCGCCCAGCCCGAGGTGAGCATAAAGCGGGCCGAGCCCGAGCTCGACCTGGGTCAGGCCGAGCGGGTGCAGGTTCAGCAGGAGCCATCGGTCGCCCCCACGTCGAGCCGGGCCGAAGAGGCACCCGCTGCTGCGTCCGCGGCGAAAGCGCCTGTGTCCGAACCGGTCGATGCCGAATCCCAGGCTTCTCAAGCCCAAGCTTCCCAACCCCAGGCTTCCGAAACCGTCGCTGCCAAGCCCACCGAGGTGGAAAGGCCGACCGTGGAGGAAAGCGAGGAGCGCCGGGAGCCGACGCTTTCCGCCCTGGATGACGACGAGCCCATTCTCGAGTCGGCTTCGGTCAGCGCCGAATCCGAACCGCTTGCCGCCGATCCTGACGATCACGACCTTCATCATGATGAGGACGAGCGCTACCGGCTGGTCGATCTCGAAGGCATGGGCAACTCGATCAAGAGCGGCTCACGCCGCGTGGGCGAATCGATGCACCGCTTCGGCGTTTCCATGCAGCAGCGGCTTGCCAAGCGCCGCGAACAGAAGCGCGAAGAGCGGGCGCGCCGCGAGCAGGAGCGTGCCGAGAAGGCCGCTCGCGAGGCTCAGCAACGGCGCGAGGCCGCCGAGGCCCAGGCCGCCCGGGAGGCCGAGCTGCGCCGCCTGGAAGCCGAAGCCATCGAGCTTGCCGACGACGACGATCCGCTGTTCGCACCGCCGCGTGCGCGTGGCGAGCGGCATGTTGAGGCGACCTATGCCGCGCCGCCTGACCATGTCGAGCGGTATGCCGAGCCGTATGCCGAGCCAGCCGATTACGCCGAGCGGGCCGAACCCAGCCTGTCGAGCGACGCCATCAACGACGATGACGACGTGGTACGCGCCCACCCGACCCTGGCCCGGGCGCTGCGTCACAACGTCAACGCCGAGCGCGCTCGCGAGACCTTGAGCCACGCCGACGAGATCATCGTCATCAGCGTGCTGTCGCGGGACGAAGAGGGCTTCTCCGGCGAGGCGCTGCTCAACCTGATGCTGGCTTGCGGCCTGCGCTACAGCAGCGACATGGGCATCTTCCACCGCTTCGAGACCGAGGACCCCGACAGCGAGCTGCAGTTCTCGATGGTCAACGTGCTCAAGCCGGGCACCTTCCCCATCGAGGCGATGGACGAATTCCGCACCCCGGGCATCACGCTGCTGATGCCGCTGCCCGGTGCGCTGGATACCGCCGCAGCCTTCGAAGCGATGGTCGAGACCGCCATGGTCATCGTGCGCAACCTGGGCGGCGAGCTGAAGGACGAGAACCACAGCGTGATGACCGCGCAGACCGTGGAGTTCGCCCGCCAGCGCGTGCAGGAGTTCGAGCGCCGCAATCGACTCAATCGCTATCAGGTGAACTGACGCCAGTTCGCGTGCCATGCCGCACCCGCCGACAACCCCGTGAGCGATCACGGGGTTGTCGTGTTCAGGGGCGGCGAGCCACCTTTCGAGACCCAAGAGACGCATGAGCCAGCCCGACCAGAAGATCCTCGGCGAAGTCGCCAAGCTGCGCGCCGAGCTCGATGACGCCAACTATCGCTACTACGTGCTCGATGAGCCGCACCTCACCGACGCCGAGTACGACCGCAAACTGCGCCGCCTGCAGGAGCTGGAGCAGGCGCACCCCGAGCTGGTGACGCCGGACTCGCCGACCCAACGGGTGGGGGCGCCGCCGGACGCCGGCTTCCCCGAGGTCGAGCACGCCGTGCCCATGCTGTCGCTGGACAACGCCTTGAACGAAGAGGAGCTCGAAGCCTTCGTCAAGCGAGTGTCCGAGCGACTGGAAACCGACCCCGAGACGATCCGCTTCTGCTGCGAGCCCAAGCTCGACGGCGCCGCCGTGTCGCTGGTCTACGAGCGCGGCGTGCTGATCAGCGGCGCGACCCGGGGCGACGGGCGCACCGGCGAGGGCATCACCTCCAACCTGCGCACGCTGCGCTCGATCCCGCTCAAGCTGCGCGGCGACGCTCCCGAGCTGCTCGAGGTGCGCGGCGAGGTGATCATGAGCCATGCGGGCTTCGAGCGGCTCAACGAGCGCGCCCGGGAAGAGGACGGCAAGGTATTCGCCAACCCGCGCAACGCCGCGGCAGGCAGCCTGCGTCAGCTCGATCCCGAACTCACCGCCAAGCGACCATTGGAGTTCAGCGCCTACCAGGTGGCGCGTATCGAACCGACACAGGGCGATGCCAGCCACAGCGAGCTGATGGCGCACCTCAAGGCGTTCGGTTTTCGCACCAGCAGCCTGCTGGAAGTGGTCAGCGGCAGCCAGGGAGTCGTCGACTACTGCCGCCGGCTGGGCGAGCGGCGCGACCGCCTCGGTTACGACATCGACGGGGCGGTGATCAAGGTCGATGACCTACGTCTCCAGCGCGAGCTGGGCTTCGTCGCCCGGGCGCCGCGCTGGGCCACGGCGTTCAAGTTCCCCGCCCAGGAGGAGACCACCCGGCTCAACGACGTCGAATTTCAGGTCGGCCGTACCGGGGCGATCACTCCGGTGGCGCGACTGGAGCCGGTGACGGTGGCCGGCGTCATCGTGTCCAACGCCAGTCTGCACAATGCCGACGAGATTGCCCGCCTTGGCGTGAAGATCGGCGACAGCGTGGTGATTCGCCGGGCTGGCGACGTCATCCCCCAGGTGGTTAGGGTTCTGCACGAGCTGCGCCCCGACGATGCCCGTGAGATCGTCTTCCCCGAGCGCTGCCCGGTGTGCGACTCCGAGGTCGAGCGGCTGGAGGGCGAGGTGGTGGCGCGCTGCTCCGGTGGGCTCTACTGCGCCGCCCAGCGCAAGGAGGCGCTCAAGCACTTCGCCTCGCGCCGGGCCATGGATATCGACGGCCTGGGCGAAAAGCTGATCGAGGCGCTGGTCGAGCGCGACTGGGTCAAGACGCCTGCCGACCTGTTCCGCCTCGAGGCCGAGCGCCTGGCCAGCCTGCCGCGCATGGCGCAGAAATCCTCCGAGAAGCTGGTGGCGGCGCTGGAGAAGGCCAAGAGCACCACCCTGCCGCGCTTCATCTTCGCCCTGGGCATCCGCGAGGTGGGCGAGGCCACGGCGGCCAATCTGGCGCGCCACTTCGGCACCCTGGATGCGCTCATGGAGGCCGAGCAGGCCGATCTCGAAGCGGTGGAGGACGTCGGTCCGGTGGTGGCGGCTCACGTGCACACCTTCTTCCGTCAGGAATACAACCGCGAGACCATCGAGGCCCTGCGCGAGCTGGGCGTGAGCTGGGCCGAGGAAACCATCGGCGAGCGGCCCCAGCCGCTGGCGGGGCAGACCTGGGTACTCACCGGTAGCCTGGAGAGCATGACCCGCGACGAAGGCAAGGAGCGCCTGCAGGCGCTGGGGGCCAAGGTGGCCGGCAGCGTATCCAAGAAGACCGCCGGCGTGGTGGCCGGCGAGGCCGCCGGCAGCAAGCTGGCCAAGGCGCAGGAGCTGGGCGTCGAGGTGCTCGACGAAGCCGCCTTCCTCGAACGGTTGGCGGCCTGGGAGCGCGGTGAGGAAGCGCCGGGCAGTGAAGGAGAGCCGTCATGAGCGGCCGCTTCATCGAGGTGCCCTACCGCATGTTGCCCGGGGAGACCCTCGATGCCCTGCTGGAGGCCTTCGTCACCCGTCAGGGCTACGACACCACCGACACCGGCGAGGGCATGCGTGGCTGGGTCGCCGAGCTCAAGCGCCAGCTGGAGCGCGGCGAGCTGCTCATTGCCCACGACCTGCAGACCGAGACCACCGAGGTGATGACGCTGGCTCAGTGGCGCGCCTTCGGCCGCGATCTGGCCGACGACGAGGAAGAGGGCTAGCCCAAGCCAAGCGCTCCTGCAGCGACGCCGCTCGCCCGAAACTGGCCCGCCAAAATTGGCGGGCCTTTTGCTGGCACCGTTCCCGGCGGGCGGTAGAGCAGATTCGACCATCGCTGGGTCAGGACAATCAGGGGAAGCTTGACGTGCGTCAAACTGTCCCATGTGTTAATGCCCAATTAAGCAGACAATACACCTTTATTCGTTCGTATCCGCCGGCGACTCAGGGTCGAGGCTCGGCACCGTCTGTCCTGTTCATAGAGATCGAGATGCTGACTCGCGCCCGTGCCCTGTTCGCCTGCCTCAAGACCCTGCAAGGGTTCGTGCTGGTGGCGATTGTCTCCGCTTCGCTGACGGTCTTCATCGGAGTCACCCTGGCCTCCTCGCTGCTCTACGAGAACATCCTGGCACGCCAGGCCGAGCAGACCTCGGAAACCCTGGCGCGGCAGAGCTATAGCGCCATGCAGCAGGTGATGCGCCAGGGTTGGAACCGGGAGCAGATGGAAACCTTCATCGAGGAGGCCCGGCTGGCTCACGAAGCCTCCGGTTACCGCTTCACGTTCTACTGGGGCGACGGGGTCGCGGAGCGCCACGACGACATCGACCAGCCGGAGATGGACATCGTCATCCGCTCGGCGCTGGCCGCCGGGGGCGAGCGGGTGTGGCGCGAGAACGGCACCGTGCGACGCATCATGCCGTTGGTGGCCCGCGCCGAGTGCCTGGCCTGCGAGCAGTACGCGGCAGCCGGCGACGTGCTCGGCGTGATCGACATTCAGCACGATCTGGCGCCGATCAGCCGCGAGATGCGCTTCAACTACCTGGCCATGTTCATCGTCGCCGCACTGATGGTCCTGATGCTGGCCCTGGGCATCTCGAAGCTGTTCGCCGAGCGTATCGAAGCCACCCTAAGACAGTTTCGCAGGCGCCTGGCGGCGGTCAACTCCGTGGCCGACTTCCGCAACCTCAACCTCAGCGAGCGTGACGTGGGCTTCCAGGAGCTCAACGAGGCCATGCAGCAGGTGAATGCGCTGGTGGATCGGCTGCGCAACGTGGCGGTAGACAAGGACATCCTGGAGTTCGAGATTCGCCTGCTGAGCAAGTTCATCATCACCTCCGAAGTGGTGCGCGACTGGCGCGAGTTCATCAAGGAGCTGCTGGCGGACATCAACACCATCATCCAGGCCCACACCCTGGTGACCATCTTCCAGGTGGAGGACGAAGGCTACGAGCTGGAGGTGTTCTGGTACCGCGAGGTGGCGCCGGAGACCCGGGCGACCTTCGAAGCGCTGCTGACCCAACTGCTCGAGGGCAAGCACGAGGGGCAGCCTGCCTGCATCATCCTCAAGGTTTCCCACCACACAGTGATGAACCTGGGAGAAAACGAGGCACTGGCGGATCTCACGCCGGAGGACATCCGCCTGCAGACCAAGTCGCTGCTGCTCGAGGCGCCCAAGATCGGCGGTATCGTCGGCATCGGCGTGCAGTCGGATCTGGCCCAGGACCCGATCCGCCACATCGTCATCGACGGCATCCTGTCGACGCTGCTCAACCTGGTGGGCTCGGTCAAGGCGATCTACAAGTACACCCAGGATCTGGAGTTCTACGCCACCCGCGATCCGCTGACCAACCTGCACAACCAGCGCATCTTCAAGGACATGCTGACCTACGAGGTGGGCCGGGCGACACGTCACCAGGATCACTTCAGCCTGCTGATGCTCGACCTGGACAACTTCAAGACGGTCAACGACAGCCACGGCCACGCCTTTGGCGACCAGTTCCTCCACGCCGTGGCCGACACCCTCGCCCAATCGATACGCCCCGGTGACTTCCTGGCCCGCTACGGCGGCGACGAGTTCACCGTGATCCTGCCAGAGACCGAGGAAGAGCAGGCTTACTCGGTGGCGCTGCGCATCGCCGAGAACCTCACCCGGCAGGTGCTCACCGCCCCCGACGGCAGCACGGTGCGGGCCACCACCTCGATCGGCATCGCCTGCTACCCCCACCACGCCGGCAACCCTCACGACCTCTTCCTGATGGCCGACAACATGATGTACAAGGCCAAGCGCAAGGGTAAGAACTGCGTGGCCCTGCCGGAGCAGGAGGAGGTGGCGGCGGTATTCAAGGAGGTCGGCGAGAAGAACCAGATGGTGCTCAGCGCGCTGGAGGAGCAGCGCATCGTGCCCTACTTCCAGCCCATCGCCGACGTGCGTACCGGCGAGGTGAACATCCACGAGCTGCTGATGCGCATTCAGCTCGACGACCGCCTGGTGCCGGCCGGCGAGTTCATCGACATCGCCGAGAGCATCGGCGTGATTCACAAGATGGACTATCAGCTGATCGAGAAGGCCTTCGCCCAGGTTCGCGAGCAGGGCTACGAGGGCATGCTGTTCATCAACCTTTCGCCCAAGTCGCTGATCATCGGCGAGTTCATCGGTCGTATTCACCAGTTGGCCATCGACTACGACATCCTGCCGGAGCGCATCGTCTTCGAACTCACCGAGCGCGAGACAGTGAGCAACCTCAAGCTGCTGGAGAAGTTCGTGCTCGACCTCAAGCTGGAGGGCTTCAATTTCGCCATCGACGACTTCGGCTCGGGCTACTCCTCGTTCCGCTACCTCAAGCAGTTCCCCATCGACGTGATCAAGATCGAGGGCGAATTCATCCGCAACATGCTCAGCGACGAGAAGTACATGGCCTTCGTCAAGAGCATCGTGACTCTGGCCCAGAGCCTCGGCGTGAGCACTATCGCCGAGTTCATCGAGGACGAAGAGGTGCTGGCCGCCGTCGAGGCGCTGGGTATCGACTTCGGCCAGGGCTACCACCTGGGGCGGCCGGGGCCATACTTCGTCAGCCGTCGGCAGGTCCTTGCCATCGAGTAGGCTTGTGCCTGGCCCGGCTGACAGCGGCTACTTGCCCTGAACCAGATCGCGAATGATTCGTCGCCCCGGGTGCAGGTGATCCACCAGCGGCCACTCCAGCGGCAGCGGCTCGTCGCACATGCGCGAGGCGAGCAGCTCGGCGCACAGCGGGGCGCTGGCCATGCCGCGGGAACCGTGGGCGGCGCTGATCCACAGCCCTGGGTGGTGGCGGCCGGGCACGTCGGGCACCCGGGTGGCGTCCTTGGCCAGCACGGCGTAATCCTCGCGCCAGGCTTCGACGTCGGGCAGCGGGCCGCAGTAGGGCGACTTGTCGGGGCTGGCCGCGCGTACCCCCACGCGGCCGGTGAGCCGCTCGGGCGAAAGCTCGGCGCCGGCCTCGCGCAGCGCCGCCACGAAGTGCGGCAGCCCCCGCTCCAGCTCCGCCAGGTTGGCGGCGTGGTCGGCCTCGCGCTCGCTCATGTCGGTGTCGCCGGGGCCGAAAGTGGCACCGAAGTTGAGCACCCCATCCTCTGCAGGCGGTACGTAGCCGCCGGCGCATACCACCCGGCCCAACGCAGGAGCGCCTTCGGGCAACGCCAGTTGACTGACCTGGCCGCGCACCGGTTGCAGCGGCAGGGCGCGGCTCTGTTCGAAGCGGGCCGCTTCGCTGGCGGTGGCGATCACCACCTGGTCGGCGTCGATACGCTCGCCATTGGCCAGGGTCAGGGTCCAGCCGCTCTCGTCGCTCTCGTCGCTCTCGCCGCTATGCAGCGCTGTCACTTCACCGCGCCGGAAGCTGATGCCGGGCGTGGCGGCCAGCCTTATGCACAGCTCCAGTGGCTTGACCCAGGCGGCGTTGGGGTAGTCCAGCGCCGCTGCCTCGAGGCGGATGCCGGCGACGGCGCTGGCCTCTTCGGCGTCGAGCCCGCGCACCACGCTTGGCGGCAGCGGGTGGTTGGCCAGAAAGCGCGTCTGGCGCGCGCGCTCCTTGTCGTCCAGGGCCAGCTGCAGCACGCCGCTAGGCCGCCACAGAGCCTGCTTGGGGTCGAGCTCGGCCAGCCAGCGGCGGCTGTGCAACAGGCCGGCCAGATAGGTGCGGCTCTGCAGGTTGGTCTCCACGGCGAGCTTGACGTAGAGCGCCCCTTGCAGGTGCGTGGTGCCCAGCTCGGCGCGGTCGAAGCGGTCGATCAGGGTGACCTCGATGCCACGCCGGGCCAGGGCGGCGGCGGTGCTGGCGCCGGCAATGCCGGCGCCGATCACCGCCACGTGGCGCGGCGGAAGCGCCGGCGGCGGGCTGAACCAGGGCGTGTGGGCGCGGCGCTCATCGGCGGGCGGCGAAGCGATCTCGCCGCTGAGCATCTCGCGCTTGCGGCCGAATCCCGGCACCTTGCGCCAGGCAAACCCGGCAGCGGCCAGCCCGCGCTTGACCACTCCGGCGCAGGTGAAGGTGGCGAAACTCGCCCCCGGGCGTGAGCGGGCGGCCATGGCGGCGAACAGCTCCGGACGCCACATCTCCGGGTTCTTGGCCGGCGCGAAGCCGTCCAGGAACCAGGCATCCACCTTGCCTTCGAGCAGGGCCAGGCGTTCGCTGGCATCGCCGAAGTGCAGATCCAGCGTCACCCGCTCGTCGAGCCACAGCCGATGCACGCCGGCCACCGCTTCGGGCCACTGGCGTACCAGCCGCTCGGCGCGTTCCGCCAGGTCCGGCCAGACCGCAAGCGCCCGCGCCAGGTCGTCGCGAAGCAGCGGGAAGCGCTCGGTGGAAATCAGGTGCAGGCGGGCCCCGGCCGGGGCGTGGGCGTCGAAGCAGGCCCAGGCGCAGAGCATGTTGAGCCCGGTGCCGAAGCCGGTCTCGCCGATGGTGAAGGGGCGCCCCTCCTGCCAGGCGGCCAGGCGCCGCGGCAGGTCGTTACCCTGAATGAAGACATGCTCGGTCTCCGCCCGGCCGTCGTGGCGCGAGAAGTAGACGTCGTCGAAGCAGGTCGAGAGCGGGGTGCTCTCGCCGTTCTCGTCGTGCTGCCAGTCGAGACTGGCAGGCTCGAGCGCGGCCAGCGGCGGCAGCGAGGCATGGGGCAGGGACACGGACTTCTCCAGTGCGGGTCAGAACGAAAGCAGGAACTCTACACGAACAGGGCTGCTCAAAAATTGACCGTTGTCGCCGCGGCGGCGTGGCATGGCGTATTCGGAAAGCCATCCGCGGCGTTTCAACAGCGTTATCCACAGAAGCTGTGAGCAAAGTCTCTGTGGATAACCGGCAGGTCGAGGGGCGGGTTAGGGGAGCACCTTCTTGAATGGCTTGACGGTCACCTTGGCGTAGACCCCGGCAATCATGTAGGGGTCGGCGTCGGCCCAGGCCTGAGCGGTCTCCAGGCTGTCGAACTCGGCCACCACCAGGCTGCCGGTGAAACCGGCTTCGCCTGGGTCTTCGGCGTCTACGGCGGGGTGCGGGCCGACCAGCACCAGGCGGCCCTCATCGCGCAGCTTTTCCAGCCGGGCCAGGTGGTCGGGGCGGGCAGCCAGTCGGCGCTCCAGGCTGTTCTTCACGTCTTCACTGATGATTGCGTACAGCATCGCAGCGTTTCCTCGGTCGAGCGGTATCACCGCGGACTCCAACCGTGCGTTGACCGACTGTCGTCGGACGCGCACCATGGGCCATCATTTTGACAAAGTTGCCTGCCTGCGTCATGCCAATGCCCCCCCTGCCCGAGCATTTTGCCGGCGACCCCGGCCCGCTCGGGGTCGATCTGCACATGCACTCCACCGCCTCTGACGGCGCCCTGGCTCCCGCCGATGTGGTCGCCCTGTGCGCCGAGCGCGGCGTGACGCTGATGGCGCTGACCGATCACGACACCGTGGCCGGGGTGAGCGAGGCCGCTGCGGCGGCCAAGCGCCTTGGCGTGTGTCTGCTGCCGGCATCCGAACTCTCCACCCGCTGGCAGGGAATCGGCATTCACGTGGTGGCGCTGCTGCCCCAGGGCGCCCACGGCGCGCTGGCCGAAGGGCTCGACGCCCAGGTCGAGGCCCGTGAGGCCCGCGCGGCGGTCATTGCGCAGCGCATGGAGAAGCTGGGGCTCGACAACGCCCTGACCCGCGCCCGCGAGCAGGCCGGCCCCCACCGGCCCCTGGGGCGACCCGACTTCGCCCGTGCGCTGGTAGCGGCAGGCCTGGTGCCCGACGTGGCCACGGCCTTTCGCAAGCATCTGGGCAGCGGCAAGGCGGGTGACGTCAAGGCGCACTGGCCGGCGCTGGACGAGGTGGTGGGCTGGGTGGTGGCCGCGGGTGGCGTGGCTGTGCTGGCGCATCCGCTGCGCTACGGGCTGACCCGGCGCAAGCGCGGCCAGTTGCTGGATGACTTTGCTGCGGCGGGCGGGCAGGCGGCAGAGCTGATCAGCGGCTTCCAGAATGCCGACGTCACCCGCGACCTGGCGCGTCAGTTGGCCGAGCGGGAGCTCTACGCCTCGCTGGGCAGCGACTTCCATTTTCCCGGCGGGCATCTGGCGCCGGGCAGCATGAGCCCTGTGCCGCGCACCGCGGTGCCGCCGGTATGGACGCATCCGCGGCTGGCCGGCTTCATCGCCGACTGCGACGCGCCGGCCGCCGGCGCGCTATAGTGGCAGCAAGAATCGAATACAGCAGGGAATCGACCATGAGCCAGTTCTTCCAGATCCACCCCGAGAACCCGCAGAAGCGCCTGATCGACCAGGCGGTGCAGATCGTTCGCCAGGGTGGGGTCATCGCCTATCCCACCGACTCCGGTTACGCCCTGGGCTGCCACCTGGGCGACAAGAAAGCGATCGAGAGGATCAAGCGGCTGCGCTCGCTGGATGACAAGCACAACTTCACCCTGGTGTGCTCCGACCTCTCCGACATCGGCACCTACGCCAAGGTCGACAACAGCGTGTTCCGCCTGCTCAAGGCCAATACCCCGGGGGCCTACACCTTCATCCTCAACGCCACCTCCGAGGTACCGCGTTTGTTGCTCCACCCCAAGCGGCGCTCCATTGGCGTGCGCGTGCCCGACCACCGCATCACCCATGCGTTGCTCGAAGCTCTGGGCGAGCCGCTGATGAGCGTGACGCTGATCCCGGTGGGCGAGGAGCTGCCGATGACCGACCCGGAGGAGATCCGCGATCGCTACATGAACCAGCTCGACCTGATCATCGACGGCGGCGCCTGCCATCTCGAGGCCACCAGCGTGATCGATCTGCGCGAGCTGCCGCCCACCATTTTGCGTGAGGGGCGCGGCGACCTGGCGCCGTTCGGCGGTTGAGCCTCGGCAACGCGAGCCATCATGTTTCAGACGCCCGGTTGTTGGGGTCGGGTGTCTCCTCGTCCAGCCAGGTGCCGCACTTGAGGCAGTAGCGCGCGCGTTTCTCGTGGCGGTCGTGACCGCAGCCGGGGCAGGCCTGGTCGGAGTAGCGGTCGGCGCGGATCGAGCGGATCACCTCGGCGGAGAACACCCCGGTGGGTACGGCGATGATCGAGTAGCCGATCAGCATCACCAGGGTGGAGATCGCCTGGCCGAGCGGCGTTACCGGCACGATGTCGCCGTAGCCTACCGTGGTCAGGGTGACGATGGCCCAGTAGATCGACATGGGAATGCTGCTGAAGCCGGCCTCGTCGGGCTCGATCATGTAGACCAGCGCGGCGAACAGGGTAACCAGCAGCAAGACGGTGAACAGAAACAGGAAGATCTGGTGCACGCTGTTCTTCAGCGCCTCCACCAGCAGGCGCCCCTCGCCGACGAACTGCATCAGACGCAGCACGCGGAAGATGCGCAGCACGCGTAGCAGGCGCACGATCACCAGGGTCTGAGTGCCGGGAATCAGCAGCATCAGCCAGGTCGGCAGGATGGCCACCACGTCGATGATGCCGTAGAAGCTGCGCAGGTAGCGCATCGGCTTGTCGAGGATGTAGATGCGCACCAGCAGCTCGATGGTGAAGACGAGGGTGAAGCCCCACTCCAGCCAGTAGAAGAGCCCGCCATATACCGCCCCGAAGCGCTCGACGCTGTCCAGCATCACCACCAGCACACTGGTCAGGATCATCGCGATCAGGACGATATCGAAACCCTTGGCCAGCGGCGTATCCGATTCGAAGATGATCTGAAACAGGCGTGTTCGCACGCCCTCGCCGGCCGGCCGAAACGCTTCGCTCATGCGCGCTCTCCCTGTTCACGCTCCCTTTTCTCTTCCTTAGGCCGCCAGCCGGTGTGCCAGCCGCAGTGCCAGGCGGCCGAAGCCCCGCTCGAGCCAGTCGGGGCGCTCCAGCAGGGTGGCCAGCTGCCCGGCTTCGCTCTCGCCGGTGTCGGCCAGCGCCTGGAGCGCCTCTCTGGCCGTGTGCTTCCACTCATCCTCGCCGGTGTCGTCGTAGGCGTCCAATGAAAGCAGGGCGCGATGCAGCCGCTCGCCGGGAGCCGTACCGGCCGGCAGCGTCCAGCGGCCCGACAGCAGCGCACTGCCGCGTACCGCCTTGCTGGCATCGGCGGGGCGCAGTGGCACGCTCTCGGCCAGGGCCTGCGCCAGCTGCCACAGCGCCTGAGGGTCGCCGTCCTTGAGTTCCAGCTCCAGCTCGCGGATCGGCACCCGCCGTCCGGCGGCGCGAATTTCGCCTTGGTCCAGCGCCACCTCGATGCTGGCCTCGGCCAGCTCCAGGCGCCACAGGCGACGCTCGAAGTCGGTGGTGAAGCGCGGCTCTAGCCGCTCCAGGATATCGCCGCCCAGCTCGGCGAAGGGCGGCAGCCCGGCCAGCCCGACCAGATCGAGCGCGTCGCCCGCTACCGGCCACTCCCACTCCCGGCGCCGGCTGAACCCGCCGCTGCCTTCGCCGCTGGTCTTCAGGGTCTGCACCCAGCTGTTGTTGCGTCGGCGCAGGCGCAGTGCCACCCGCGTCGCCTCCAGCTCGCCCTCAGGCGTATCGTAGTAGGTGTTGGCCAGGCGCTGGGCGCCGTCCACGCCGTTGCGCAACAGCGGATGCGCAAGCAGCCGCTCGGGCCCCGTCTCGCCCAGTGCCAGCTTCATCTCGATTTCGTGACTCATGCGGTTTCCTGCTCGTCGTGTGACTGCTCTTCGTTTCAAGGCGCGCCCGGGTGCGACGGGCATATCGTGTGACGGAAATATTTCCATGACGTGACAGGGTGCCATTCTTTATACTGGCGCCGCCATTTCACAAGCGCATCCTAGACATGGTCAAACCCAACCCGTTTTCGGCGATGTTCGGCCGTTCGCCGTTCCAGCCTCTTCTGGCTCATATCGGCAAGGCCAACGAGTGTGCCGACCAGTTGCTGCCGTTCTTCGAGGCCTCGCTCACGGGCGATTGGGAAGAGGCCGCCAAGATCCGCGAGACCATCACCGAGCTGGAGCACGAGGCCGACCGCCTCAAGACCGAGCTGCGGCTCAACCTGCCCAACACCATGTTCCTGCCCGTCTCCCGCACCGATCTGCTCGATCTGATCACCGTACAGGACAAGATCGCCAACAAGGTGCGCGACATCACCGGCATCATGCTGGGGCGCCGCATGCAGGTACCCACCGAGCTGGCCCAGCCCATGCGCGACTACATGCACACCGCCGTAGCCTGCGTCGCTCAGGCACGCCAGGCCCTCGAGGAGCTCCAGGATCTGCTCGAATCGGGCTTCGGCCGTCATGCTTCCGACGTGATGCTCAACATGATCCGCGAGCTGCACATTCTCGAGCAGCAGGCCGACAACCAGCAGATCTCCATTCGCCGGTTGCTGTTCGATCTCGAGGATCGGCTCAAGCCGGTGGACGTGGTCTTCCTCTACAAGATCATCGATTGGGTCGGGGAACTCTCCGACCGTGCCGAACGCGTCGGCAGCCGCCTGCAGATTCTCACTGCCCGGTAGGACACCGCCCGGCGACCCCGGCACGGTGTGCCCATAACCCGACAGCCACATAGGAACCAAACCCCTATGTCGATCATTGCGCAGCACGGTGAAATCTTCATCATCCTGGCCTGCCTCTTCGGCTTCTTCATGGCCTGGGGCGTCGGCGCCAACGACGTCGCCAACGCCATGGGTACCTCGGTGGGCTCCAAGGCCATCACCATCCGTCAGGCGATCGTCATCGCCGTCATCTTCGAATTCCTCGGCGCCTGGCTTGCCGGCGGCGAGGTCACCGCGACCATTCGCGGCGGCATCGTCGACCCCGAACTGCTCCAGGCCAATCCGGAGTTGCTCGTCTACGGCATGCTCTCGGCGCTGCTGGCCGCCGCTCTGTGGCTGCTGATCGCCTCGGCCAAGGGCTGGCCGGTCTCCACCACCCACTCCATCGTCGGTGCCATCGTCGGCTTCGGTGCGGTGGGGCTGGGCATGGAGGCCGTGGCCTGGAACCGGGTCGGTACCATCGCCTCGAGCTGGGTCGTCTCGCCGCTGCTGGCGGGCGCTATCTCCTTCCTGCTGTTCAAGTCGGTGCAGCATCTGATCTTCGAGGCCAAGGACCCCTTCGCCGCGGCCAAGCGCACCGTGCCGTTCTACATCTTCCTGGTCGGCTTCATCGTCTCCATGGTCACTCTGACCAAGGGCCTGACCCACGTGGGGCTCGACTTCACCTTCGGCCAGAGCTTCATGCTCTCGGTGCTGCTGGGTATCGGCATCATGGGCATCGGCATCGTCATGGAGAACCGCGTGAAGCATGAGCGGCGCATCGGCGATCAGTTCGGCTACGGCAGCGTCGAGCGCGTATTCGGCGTGCTGATGATCTTCACCGCCTGTGCCATGGCCTTTGCCCACGGTTCCAACGACGTGGCCAACGCCGTCGGCCCGCTGGCGGCGGTGATCAGCGTGGTTCGCAGCGACGGCGTGATCGACACCGCCGCGCTGGTGCCGTGGTGGGTGCTGGTGCTTGGCGGCGGCGGCATCGTCGCGGGGCTGGTCACCTACGGCCACAAGGTGATCGCCACGGTGGGCACCGGCATCACCGAGCTGACTCCCAGCCGTGGCTTTGCCGCCACCCTGGCCGCCGCCACCACCGTGGTGCTGGCTTCGGGCACGGGGCTGCCGATCTCCACCACCCACACCCTGGTCGGGGCGGTGCTCGGCGTGGGTCTGGCCCGCGGCATGGCGGCGCTCAACCTGCGCGTGATCGGCACCATCGTGATGTCGTGGCTGATCACCCTGCCAGCGGGGGCGGGCCTGGCGATCATGTTCTTCTTCATGTTCAAGGGCATCTTCGGCTGATTGACTGCCGCGCCTGCAACTAAGTCAGAGTTGCTCATACTCGGCGGCACCTTGGGAAGCGCAGGCATTTGTGCAGTCTTCCCTTGATGGTGCCGCCGTTTTCGTCGCCTGATATAGTCAAAGCCGATACGCACTTCTTTCCACCTGCTGCCGGAGAGCGGCCTTGGACACTCGTTTCCCCTTCGTCGACTGGTTCCGCAATTCCTCCCCCTATATCAATGCGCATCGGGGCCGAACCTTCGTGATCCTGATCGAGGGCGAGGCCATGGCGCGAGGCCGAGGCGAGCAGCTGATCCAGGACCTGGCGCTGCTGCACACCCTGGGGGTGCGGCTGGTGGTGGTGTTCGGCATTCGCCCCCAGGTGGAGCAGGCGCTGAACGAGGCGGGTATCGTGCCGCGGCGCCACGACGGGCGCTGGGTCGCCGACGAGGCGATCATGGCCTGTGTCGAACGGGTCGCCGCCGAGCAGCGGCTGTGGCTGGAGGCACGGCTGTCGCTGGGCCTGCCCAACACGCCGCTGCACGGGGTCGAGCTCACCGCGGTCTCGGGCAATCTGGTGATGGCCAAGCCGCTAGGCGTGCGCGAAGGCATCGACTACGACCACAGCGGCGAGGTGCGCCGGGTGCGGGTCTCGGCGGTGCAGGGGCTGCTCGACCGCGGCTCGCTGGTGCTGCTGCCGCCGCTGGGCTTCTCCAGCACCGGAGAGGTGTTCGATCTGGATGCCGCCGAGGTGGCCCAGCATGCGGCCATGGCGCTGGCTGCCGACAAACTGATCCTGATGGGCGAGGCGCCCGGGCTCTACGACGAGAACGGCGCCCTGCAACGTCAGCTCAGCCCCGATGAAGCCGAGCCGCTGCTGAACCATTCCGAGCCCGGCAGCGAGCAGGCGCGCCATATCGCTGCCGCCTGTGCCGCGGCCCGACACGGCGTGGCACGTACGCATCTGCTCTCCTGGCACGACCATGACGCCCTGCTCGGCGAGCTGTTCACCCGCGACGGGGTGGGCACCATGATCACCCGGCACCGCTACGAGCAGCTGCGTCCGGCGGAGCTTGGCGACATTGGCGGCCTGCTGGAACTGCTCGAGCCGCTGGAGCGGCGGGGCATGCTGGTACCGCGTTCGCGGGAGCGCCTCGAGCACGAGATCGACGACTATCTGGTGATCGAGCGCGACGGCATGATCATCGGCTGCGCGGCGCTGCACCGCTTCGCCGAGGCCGAGATGGGCGAGCTGGCTTGCCTGGCTATCCATGTCGGGTACCGCGGCGGCGCCCGCGGTTCGCTGCTGCTGTCGGGTATCGAACGGCGCGCACGCCGGCTGGGGCTGGCGTCGCTGTTCGTGCTCACCACCCACACCGCCCACTGGTTCGTCGAGCACGGCTTCAGGCCCTCTGACATCGAGTCGCTGCCGACACTCAAGCGCGATACCTACAACCACGCGCGCAAGTCGAAGATCCTCGTCAAACCGTTGGTGTGAGGCCTGCCGCCGCCCGGATTCAGCACTCCGGGCGGCGGCTGTCGCTCTGTGGCAACGTCATCGAGAATCTTGTCTCAAAAAGGCTACGCTATAACCCTATGTTTTTAAATGACTATCGTAGCGCCATGTGAATTGGTGTCGCCAAACGGTGACGAAATGCAGGCCTGCCGGACCGGTTTTTCCCTGTTTTTCCTGCCGAGTGGCTGCGTGCCAACTTTTTCTATCATTTAACTTTTTGAAAAATATGACGTATCGAGTTTTTTGGCACGCTACTGGCAATACTTAGGATGAGCAACGAAGAAGTGATTCAAACGGCTCGAATCACTTCGGATCGTCGAGAGGCTCGGGGAACCACCACCCCCCCATGCCCTGTGCTACCCGGGCATCGAGACGTTCGGCGTTCGCTCCGCGATGTGTAACTTAGGTTGCGATGAGACGGGTACCGCCGATTAGGCATGGAAGGGTACCAGAAGGGCAAGGATGCCCCGGCATGGATGCCTCATCCCCCTCGGGGGATCGAATTTCGGGCCAGCGTCGGCGAGATGTCTCGCGGCGGTGGCGCCAAGGATCGAAGCAGAGCGGTTCGCCGCTCGCCCAATCCGGTAGCTCCTGGTAGCAAAGGGCCGGTGCGGGGCTTCGGGACCCTCGGGTCCGCTGAAAGTATGGGACATGGCTCGACCAGGCGATCGATGCCCATATTTTCAACCCCTTCAGTTCCCTGCGTACTTGGGCCGGCACCTGCCGGCCTCTTTTTTTTCGCAGTGATCTGGAACGGGGCGGAAGTCAGGCGCGTAACTCTGTTATCCTCTTCAGGAACGTACCATGGTGGTTTCTTACCCTCTCCTGAATAGAACATTGGTCATGACCAAACGGGTCTCGCGCCGCTGGCGTCCTCGCTCATTGCTGCAGCTCGTGCTGCTGGCATTTCTGGTGGTAATGCTACCGCTGGGAGTGCTGATGTATCAGGCCGGTCAGGCACTTTCCGAACTCTCTCACCTGGCCGACGTGAGCGCTCGTCAGGCCGTCGAAGAGAGCCGTCGTGCCCGCGTGCTGAGCAACCTCGCCGTGGAAATGGAGCGCAGTGCCCGCCAGTATGCGGTACTGGAGCAGGAGAGCCTGCTCGAACTCTATGCCGAGCGCCATGCCGAGTTCACCGAACTGCTG
Source organism: Halomonas sp. MCCC 1A11062 (assembly GCF_021404355.1). Classification (NCBI taxonomy): domain Bacteria; kingdom Pseudomonadati; phylum Pseudomonadota; class Gammaproteobacteria; order Oceanospirillales; family Halomonadaceae; genus Halomonas; species Halomonas sp. MCCC 1A11062. Next base: position 16,027 of record NZ_JABFTW010000007.1, on the reverse strand, counting down.
GCCCAGCAGCGTCGCTTCCTGCCCGGCGATTCCGATGTCTTGGCACTGGAAGAGCAGTTGTTGCTGCTCTCCCAACTGCCCGAGTTGGAACCCGAGGCGCTGGAGGTATGGCTGGCGCTGTTCGTGCCCTTCGCCGAACACACCGAGGCGATGCGTCGAGCCACCAGCCAGCAGATCGATGCCAGCATCGAGATGATCAGCGCCCGGGCCGAGGCCGTGCAGTCGCGCCTGTGGTTGCAGACCACGGCGCTGGTGTCCGCCAGCCTGCTGCTGATCCTGGTGTTCAGCTGGCTGATCATTCGTCCGGTGCGCCAGCTCGAGCGTCGCATTCTCAGTATCGGCAGTGGCGTGGAAACCAATGACCGCGACACCATCCAGGGTCCGGCCGAGCTGGTTCAGCTCGGCGACAGGCTCGACTGGCTGTCGACCCGGCTCAGCGATCTCGAGGCGCAGAAGCAGCAGTTCCTGCGCCACATGTCCCATGAGCTCAAGACACCGCTGGCCAGCGTGCGCGAAGGTTCGGCGCTGCTGGCCGACGGCGTGGCGGGCGAGATCACCCCGCGCCAGCGCGAGATTCTGACCCTGATCGATGCCAGCGGCAGCGAACTGCAGCGGCTGATAGAGCAACTGCTCGACTACAACCTGCTGCAGCACAACCAGCGCGTCACCCTCGAACGGGTGGATCTGGCCACATTGGTCAAGACCGTGCTGTCCAAGCATCGCCTGGCACTGGAACACAAGGGCATGCGGGTGACCGCTTTCGATGGCCCCATGGAGTGGGTGGTGGACCGCACCGCCGTGGGCCGTATTCTCGACAATCTGGTCTCCAACGCCATCGCCTACGGCGAGGATGGCGGCGACCTGATGATCCGGGCCCATGCCGGGCGCGACCATCTGTTCCTCGACGTGGCCAACACCGGCGAGCCGATTTGCGAGCAGGACCGGCCGCTGCTGTTCGAGCCCTTCTATCAAGGGCGCTCGCGGCGCAAGGGGCCGCTCAAGGGCTCCGGGATCGGGCTCTCGGTGGCGGCTGATTGCGCGCGCATCCAGAGCGGTGGTCTGGCACTGGTCGAGGACCGTGAGTTTGACGTATGTTTCCGCCTGACACTGCCGTGGCAGGCAATACCCCTGACACAAGAAAAAACGGAGCCCGTAGCAATGGGCATAAACGCAAGGAGCGAGGAACGATGAAGGGTGAAGCATTCGATGTAAGAGTGCCAACGACTGAAACCAGACGCATAAGTGCAATCGGATACATGAGCAAGGTGCTCATAGCGGGTGGCGTGGCGGCCCTGCTGAGCGGCTGCGAACTGCTGCCTGAGCACGCCATGCTGGGTACGGAGCCGGAAGAGACGCCGGAAGCCGCGGAATGCTCTTTACAGCCCACCTTTGCCGACGAGGCCTGCCTGCTGCCCAACTGGGTGGCCTTCGGCCTGGCCTCGCAGCGGGGCGACAACGAATGGCGCAATCAGGCCGTCACGGAGATCGAATCCGCTGCCGGCAGGAGCGAGGCCGAACGTGAGCTGGCGCGTGCCGTGGCCCTGGCCTGGGGCAGCGAGCGCGAGTGGCGCGAGGCGGCAACGATCTATCAGGAGTACACCGCCGCTGCACCGGAAGATCTGCAACCGTTGCTGCGCTACTGGCGCAACGAGCTCGAGGGTCGACGTTCGCTGGCCGGCCACAGGGACAACGCCCGGGGGCAACTGACGAGCCTGCAGCGCGAGAATGCCGAGCTCTCCGAGAAGCTCGAGGCGCTGACTGCCATCGAGCAGAACATGAACTTGAGACAACAATCGCCCTGAGCGCTTTTTGGGCGATAAGGGAGAACAGACGTGATGGAAGCGGCTCGATTGTCCGATACACGCAAGAGTGAGGCTCGCAGGTCAGTGGCACGTACTTCGGGTGCGAAGTCAGCCGCTGCCCACGTTCTGCTGGTCGATGACGACGTTAGCCTGTTGCGTCTGCTGGGGATGCGCCTGGAGAGCCGTGGCTATCGGGTCACCACGGCGGAGAGCGGCCCCGAGGCGCTGCGCAAGCTGGAAGCCGAGCGCCCCGACATCGTGCTCTCCGACCTGCGCATGGACGAGATGGACGGCATGGCGCTGTTCCAGGCGATCCAGCGTGAGGTGCCGGGCCTGCCGGTGATCATCCTGACCGCCCACGGCTCCATCCCCGACGCTGTGAACGCCACTCAGCAGGGAGTGTTCAGCTTCCTGACCAAGCCGGTGGACCGCGACCAGCTGTTCAGCGCCATCGACGAGGCCCTGGCTCACACCCCGGCCGGCAGCAGCGCCGAGAGCGACGCCTGGCGTGCCAGCATCATCACCCGCAGCCCGGAGATGGAGCGGGTGCTGGAGCAGGCGCGCATGGTGGCCTCTTCCGACGTCAGCGTGCTGATCACCGGTCCTTCCGGTTCGGGCAAGGAGCTGCTGGCGCGAGCCATTCACGACGCCAGCCCGCGGGCCAGCAAGCCGTTCGTGGCGATCAACTGCGGCGCGCTGCCCGAGCAGCTGCTGGAAAGCGAGCTGTTCGGCCATGCCAAGGGCGCCTTCACCGGCGCGGTGAGCGATCACAAGGGCCTGTTCCAGGCCGCTGAGGGTGGCACCCTGTTCCTCGACGAGATCGGCGACATGCCGCTGCCGCTGCAGGTCAAACTGCTGCGCGCGCTGCAGGAACGCCAGATCCGCCCGCTGGGCTCGACCCAGTCGATCCCGGTCAACGTGCGCATTCTCTCCGCCACCCACCGCGACCTGAGCCAGGCCATGCATCAGGGCGAGTTCCGCGAGGACTTCTTCTATCGCCTCAACGTGGTCAACCTCAAGCTGCCGGCGCTGAAGGATCGCGCCGAAGACGTGCCGCTGCTGGCGCGGCATCTGGTGGCCCAGGCGGCAGAGCGGCACAAGCCGTTCGTCAAAGGGTTTTCGCCGGAAGCGCTCAACCTGCTGGCCACCAGCGCTTGGCCGGGCAACGTGCGTCAGCTGGTCAACGTGGTGGAGCAGTGCGTGGCGCTGACCCGCTCACCGATGATTCCCGAGGCCCTGGTGGCCCAGGCGCTGGCCGCCGAAGACAGCGCGCTGCCGACCTTCAATGACGCCCGCGCCGGGTTCGAGCGCAGCTACCTAGTCAAGGTACTCAAGATCACCGAGGGCAACGTGACCCAGGCGGCACGCATCGCCGGGCGCAACCGCACCGACTTCTACAAGCTGCTGGCACGCCACGAGCTCGAACCGAGTACCTTCAAGCCCGAGTGAAGCCGGTCTTGTTGCCTGACTTCGTTAGTTGTAAAGAAAGCGCCCGACGCCTGCCGCGTCGGGCGCTTTCGTCTGCTTTCGTCAGCTTTTTTCTTCAGCTTTTTTCGTCACTTCAGACGCCGCTTCACTTCCACCTGCAAGCGTCCTTCGCCCAGTCTTGCGGTCAGCGCCTGGCCGGGCTGGGTATCGTCTGCCCGCCGCACCACCTGGCCCTGTTCGTCCTGCAGGATGGCGTAGCCGCGCCCCAGCACCGCCAGCGGGCTCACCGCCTGCAGCTGACGCGCCAGGCCGACCAGACGCTCGCGCTGGCGTGCCACTTCCCGCTGCATGGCCTGTTCCAGGCGGGCCTGGGCACGGCTCAGGCGCTGCTCGCCGCGTGCCAACTCACGCTGAGGGTGGCAGGCGCTGAGCCGTCGTTGCAGATGGGCCAACTGGCGCCGCTCGGTGGCCAGGCGAACCTGCAACGCACGCCGCAGGCGGGCATCCAGCTCCATCAACGTGCGCCGCTTCTGGCCCAGCACCTCGCCGGGGTGGCGCAGACGGGCGCGCAGATGATCGAGGCGCTGGCCTTCCCGCTCCAGTCGAGCCTGCATGGCGCGCTGCAGCTGGCGCTCCAGCCCGGTCAGGCGGCGTGCCAGCTCACGGCGGTCCGGCACCAGCATCTCGGCGGCGGCGGAAGGGGTCGGCGCGCGCACGTCGGCGGCCAGATCCGAGAGGGTGGTGTCGACCTCGTGGCCCACCGCCGACATCACCGGTAGACGCGAATGGAAGATCGCCCGCGCCAGATGCTCGTCGTTGAACGCCCACAGGTCTTCCAGACTGCCGCCGCCACGGGTGATCAGGATCACGTCCTGGTTCGGGTCGAGCGCCTGTTGGCGATTGAGTAGCCCCAGAGCGGCGATCAGCGCCGGCGCCGCCTCGCGGCCCTGTACCGGCACCGCAATCAAGGTGACCTTGGCCTGCGGCCAGCGCGCCTGGAGCACCGCCAGCACGTCGCGGATGGCGGCGCCGGTGGGCGAGGTCAGCACCAGCAGATGCCGCGGCGGGCAGGGCAGGGGGCGGGCATTGGCGAACACCCCTTCGGCGGCCAAACGCTGCTTGAGCCGCTCCAACGCCAGCAACAGCTCGCCTTCGCCGGCCTGCTGCACCGCCTCGGCGATCAGCTGATAGTCGCCACGGGGCTCGAACAGCGACACCCGACCGCGCACCCGCACCCGGTCTCCGTCGCGCATGGGGGCGGCGACGAAGCGGGCGCGGTTGCGGAACAGCGCGCAGCGCAGCTGGGCCGAGCTGTCCTTGAGGGTGAAGTAAACATGCCCCGAGGCCGGGCGCGAGACCCCGGAAAGCTCGCCCTCGACCCACACCTCACCGATACCCTGCTCGAGCAGTGCGCGAGCGCGTCGGTTCACTTCGGTGACGGAAAGGGCGCTATCGGTAGGCGGGGGCATGGGCCGGCGTTCCTGAGCCAATCAATGAGCCACCAAGGCTAGCATGGCGAAACCGCGCTGGCATGGTGGCGGGCACGAAAAAGCGCCGGGGCGAGCCCGGCGCAAGTAGCGTCATGGGAGGGGTACTTCGTTCGAACAGCGACGTATCAATCGAAATCGTCGACGACATCCTCGTCGGTGTATTCGGCATCGTCGTCGCCGTTGTCATTCACGCCATCGGTGGCACCCACGGTGTCGCCGTCGGCTTCACCGTCACGGAAGGCGGTGTCGCCATCGTCGCCCACGGCGCCGGTGCCGGTCGTACCGGTGGTCTGCCATACGCCATCCTGATCGCCACGCTCTTGAGCCCGACGATCCTGCTCGTCGCCGAACCACTGCTCGTCATACTCGGGGAAGTTCTCGAGCTCATCTTCGCTGGCGTCGACCAGAATGCGGTGAGTCACCTGATCCTGACCGAAGATACCGTCGTCGTTGCGGTCGGTTTCCATGGTGAAGTGCTCGATACCGACCACCACGTCGTCACCGCCCATGCCCCACAGGCCGCCGGCGTTGACGATCAGAGCGCTGACCTGACCTTCGTCATCCAGCAGGATGTTCTCGACGTTGCCGACTTCCTCGTCGGTGTCGTCGGCGTGGTAGACGTCGGCGCCGATGATGTCATTGGCGGAATAGAGGCCCTGCGCCGCTTGCGGGTCGTCCTGTGCAACGGCTTGGTTTCCGAAGGCGAGGCCACCGGCGATGGCCGCTACTGCGATAGTCAGTGCACGCTTCTGCATTTTCACTCTCCTTGACCTGTCCTTAGACCTTGGATTTGCTTTGCTTCGCTGGGTAAAGGCTTGAGCTTGGCTCAGAGCTTGTTGGCCCAGTCGTCGACCTGGCGTTCCGCTTCCTCGCGCTCCAGGCCATATCGATGCTGGATCTTGCCGATCAGTTCATCCTTCTTGCCGCCGACCTGATCCAGCTCATCGTCGGTAAGCTCACCCCAACTGGTGCGGGCCTTACCTTTCATTTCTTTCCACTTGCCTTCGATCTGATCCCAGTTCATTTTCCGTCACTCCTTTCCTTGAGTGGACCCGTCGTGCACTTCTCAAACTAGATCACGTTCTTGCCGCTGTAAGTCAGATTAGGTTTCGGACTGTTTCGAAGAGTAATTAGGAAAGGGCGATGGGCGGCAGCCCTGCCGAAACCCCGACCCGCATTGCCCGTGCCTTGGCCCGGGCGCTATAATGGTCGATTAACTTTTCCCCACTCCCCCACCAGCACTGGGTGTTGCCGACTATGCTACGTATGGCCCAAGAAGCTCTTACGTTCGACGACGTATTACTCGTACCCGGCTACTCGGAAGTCCTGCCCAAGGACGTCAGCCTGCGGACCCGCCTGACTCGCGACCTCTACCTGAACATCCCCCTCGTCTCCGCCGCCATGGATACCGTGACCGAAGCCCGCCTGGCCATCGCCATGGCTCAGGAAGGCGGCATCGGCATCATCCACAAGAACATGAGCGTTACCGCTCAGGCTGCCGAGGTGCGCAAGGTCAAGAAGCACGAGAGCGTGATCGTCAAGGACCCGGTCACCGTCGGGCCCAAGGCCAAGCTCGAAGACCTGCTGACCATGGCGCAGGAATACGGCTTCTCCGGCTTCCCGGTGGTAGAGGGTGAAACCCTGGTGGGGATCGTGACCGAGCGCGACATGCGCTTCCAGCCCAACCACGGCGACAGCGTTTCCGACATCATGACCCCGCGCGAGCGGCTGGTGACGGTGTCCGAGAACACCGGTCTCGACGTGATCAAGGCCAAGATGCAGGAGCACCGGGTCGAGAAGATGCTGGTGGTGGACGACGCCTTCCACCTGCGCGGCCTAGTCACCTTCCAGGACATCGAGAAGGCACGCACCTTCCCCAGCGCCGCCAAGGACGCCGACGGCCGTCTGCTGGTGGGCGCCGCCGTGGGCACCGGCCCGGAAACTCCCGATCGCGTCGCCGCGCTGGTGGAAGCCGGGGTCGACGTGATCATCGTCGACACTGCCCACGGCCACTCCAAGGGCGTGATCGACCGCGTGGCCTGGGTCAAGGAGCACTTCCCGCAGATCCAGGTGATCGGCGGCAACATCGCCACCGCCGCCGCTGCTCGTGCCCTGGCCGAAGCCGGCGCCGATGGGGTCAAGGTGGGCATCGGCCCCGGCTCCATCTGCACCACCCGCGTAGTGGCAGGCGTGGGCGTACCGCAGATCACCGCGGTTTCCAACGTGGCCGAAGCGCTCAAGGAGTACGACATCCCGCTGATCGCCGACGGCGGCGTACGCTACTCCGGCGACCTGGCCAAGGCCATTGCCGCCGGCGCCAGCGCGATCATGGTGGGCGGCCTGCTGGCCGGTACCGAAGAAGCCCCGGGTGAGGTAGAGCTGTTCCAGGGCCGTACCTACAAGGCCTACCGCGGCATGGGCTCCATGGGCGCCATGGCCCAGAGCCAGGGCAGCGCCGACCGCTACTTCCAGGACAAGGACGCCGGTGCCGAGAAGCTGGTGCCGGAAGGCATCGAAGGCCGCGTGCCCTACAAGGGTGTGATGAGCGCCATCGTGCACCAGCTGATGGGCGGCCTGCGCGCCTCCATGGGCTACACCGGCTGCAGCAACATCCAGGAGATGCGCACCAAGCCGGAGTTCGTGCAGATCACCGGCGCCGGTTTCGCCGAATCGCACGTGCATGACGTGCAGATTACGAAAGAAGCGCCGAACTACCGAGCCGGTTAACCGCCAGCTCGTAAGAAACAAACGCGGCGGGTATCATCCCGCCGCACGCTTTTCAGACGCCTTGCCCTTGGCCCGCCGCCATACGCTGCCAGTAGAGACGCCCAGATGACCGACATTCACGCACACAAGATCCTCATCCTCGACTTCGGCTCCCAGTACACCCAGCTGATCGCCCGCCGCGTGCGCGAGATCGGTGTGTACTCCGAAGTGCGTGCCTACGACATCACCGAGGAAGAGATCCGCGAATACGCCCCCAACGGCATCATCCTCTCCGGCGGTCCGGAATCCACTGTGGCCTCCGGCTCGCCCCGTGCGCCGCAGTGCGTGTTCGAGATGGGCCTGCCGGTGCTGGGTATCTGCTACGGCATGCAGACCATGGCGGTGCAGCTCGGCGGCGCCGTGGAAGGCTCCGACAAGCAGGAATTCGGCTACGCCCAGGTCAAGATCGACAGCGACGACGACCTGTTCCGCGACATCAAGGACCACGTGGACCACGACGGCAAGGCACTGCTCGATGTGTGGATGAGCCATGGCGACAAGGTGGCCCGCGCCCCTGAACAGTTCACCGTGACCGCCTCCACCCCCAGTTGCCCCGTGGCCGCCATGACCTGGCCCGAGAAGCGTTTCTACGCCGTGCAGTTCCACCCCGAGGTGACCCACACCCTGCAAGGCCAGCGCATCCTCGAGCACTTCGTGGTTGGCGTGTGCGGTTCCGAGAAGCTGTGGACCCCGGCGCGCATCATCGAAGACCAGATCGCTCGCGTGCGCGACCAGGTGGGCGACCGCCACGTGCTGCTCGGCCTCTCCGGCGGCGTGGACTCCTCGGTAGTGGCGGCGCTGCTGCACAAAGCCATCGGCGACCAGCTCACCTGCGTATTCGTGGATAACGGCCTGCTGCGCAAGAACGAAGGCGACCAGGTGATGGAAACCTTCGCCCGCCACATGGGCGTGAAGGTGATCCGCGTAGACGCGGAAGAGCTGTTCCTCTCCAAGCTCAAAGGCGAGAACGACCCGGAAGCCAAGCGCAAGATCATCGGCAACACCTTCATCGACGTGTTCGATGAAGAGGCCAGCAAGATCGAAGGTGTCGACTTCCTGGCCCAGGGCACCATCTACCCCGACGTGATCGAATCCGCCGCCAGCAAGACCGGCAAGGCCCACGTGATCAAGTCGCACCACAACGTCGGCGGCCTGCCCGAGACCATGAAGCTGCAGCTGGTCGAACCGCTGCGCGAACTGTTCAAGGACGAAGTGCGCAAGCTCGGCCTGGAACTCGGCCTGCCCTACGACATGGTGTACCGCCACCCCTTCCCGGGGCCGGGCCTGGGCGTGCGCATTCTCGGCGAAGTGAAGAAGGAGTACGCCGACATCCTGCGCGAAGCCGACGCCATCTTCATCGAGGAACTGCACAACGCCGACTGGTACCACAAGACCAGCCAGGCCTTCGCCGTGTTCCTGCCGGTCAAATCAGTAGGCGTGGTCGGCGACGGCCGCCGCTACGAATGGGTCATCGCCCTGCGCGCCGTGGAAACCATCGACTTCATGACCGCACGCTGGGCCCACCTGCCGTATGAGCTGCTGGAGAAAGTCTCCAACCGCATCATCAACGAGATCCGCGGCGTCTCCCGCGTAACGTATGACGTGAGCAGCAAGCCTCCCGCGACGATCGAGTGGGAGTGAGGCACGCCTAGGCAGAACGCCTGACGCGGCTAGGCTGACCGGGATCAAGGGCTTACCATTTGGTAAGCCCTTTTTCTTTGCAATTCGTTACAGGGTTTTGTTTACTCAGGTTAAGGTCGCCGAGACGACCGCCGATAGAACAGGTAGTACAACGCAGACAGGGCTGTCGCAGGGAAAGGATGTTATCCCCGGGCGGTAGCGTGCTTAGAAAATAAAAGCACCTATATCGATAACTCCACCATCACAATTAGCCGGGATTATCTTAGTGAAGAGTTCTGCTTACGACCCTAAGCGGCTATGCCGGCAAAGGCAGCATGCTCGTTCACCCTTGGTATGCACCATGCGCGGTGTCTGGTGCAACACAGCCGAATTATTCTTAATATTTTTAAGTTTCAATGGGTTAGGAATGGCGCGCCGAGCAGTATAGCATTGTTGAACGTGCATGCGTGTTCAACCGATATCAGACTGGGCGGTATAATACCTGTTATGAATTTCTCGGCAAGCCCGATACTTTAAGTTCAGACACGATCGCTAAGTGGGAGAATTATGGGGCGAGCTAAAGACGAGTGGATCGAGGCTCAGGAGCGCGGTTGGTTTGCACCAGAGACGTTCGTTTGCTCAGCCTGTGTGGCTGACGAATTCCTTGCGGAAATTGTTGATAAAAATGCATGTGCAAATGAATGCTCCTATTGTGGCAATTCTTCAGATGTTGCAATAGCCGCACCACTCGAAGAGATCATGTTCCATGTTTCCAGTGCTTTTTTTCAGCATTATGCAGAACCAGCTGCAGCCGGATTGCCGAGAGATTCTGGTGAATGGGTAGGTGAAAACTTGATCACAGGCACTGAGGATGCGTTTCTCAGTTTCGGTTGGTTCTGCAATGACGATTTATTCCAAGACATTTGTCAGTCATTCGACAACGATTTTTGGGTTCGGTGTGCAGACGGTCATTGGCTAGGTAATCACGAGCACGAGCGGCGTCATTATGCTTGGAACGCCTTCGTGGAGAAAACCAAGCACAGGACACGTTATTTCTTTTCTGATGCAACCGACGCAGATTACATTGATGAAGATGGCTATGCACCGCAGCAGATATTGAAGATCATAGGGCAAGATATTGAAAATCATGGTCTTTTAAAGGAGTTGCCTATCGGGACAGACTTGTATCGTGTGCGTCGAATGGATTCCGAACACTCTTTCCAAACATTTGAGGAAATGGGCCCCCCACCACCTTCACTTGCGTCTGCTGGACGGATGAACCCCCCAGGGATAAGTTATGGGTACTTTGCGTTGCGACCAAGCACAGCTGTACTCGAAGTGATTGGCGTGCCACCCACGACTTTAAGTTTTGGCACCTTCCGAATCGTTCGACCATTGGTAGCCGTCGATTTTACCTCTATCCCCGAACCACCATCGATCTTTGACACGGAGAATAAGCTAAAAAGGGATGCCTTAATTTTCATGAAAGAATTTGTAGCGGCTATTTCGAAACCGGTTGCCAAGGATGGTAAGCAACATATTGAGTATGTTCCGTCCCAAATCGTTTCTGAGTATATTGGACAAGTGCTGAAGATTGGAGACCGCAAGGGAATAGACGCGGTAATCTATAAAAGCACGTTGGATCCTGGTGGAATAAATCTGGTGGTGTTTCCCCCAATAAATGTTTTAGAAGGTTGGGATTCGATAATTGAAATGGTTCAGGTGGAAAAGAAATCCTTCCCCAACTGGAGGGCATTTGAAGGCCTTTCCAGAGGAAGTATTTCATAACAATTGGCTGCACGGAGACCAATTTTCCGCCGCTTTCGCGGCTCCAAACCAGCGCGTGAGCCGGGCGTTATGCATACTGAAATGACCCACTGCATTTTCTGCAAATCAGACACAAATAACGAGCGATCACGTGAGCATATAATCCCTGAGTCAATGGGGAATTCTGAACATGTCCTTCCATTGGGTGCTGTTTGCCACACCTGCAACCAGTACTTTGCAAGAAAGGTTGAAAGGCCCTTGTTGGAATCTCCTATTTTTCGGCACCTGAGAGCGGGAATGAGAGTTCCCTCAAAACGCGGTCGAACTCCGGTGTGGAGTCCTTCAGATGGACTAAATCTTCCAGACAAACGCTTGATGGGCAGGTTTCTAGGCAAAGTCGGACTAGAAGTTTTAGTTTATAAGATAAAAGAAGTTGGCTCTTGGAATAAGGAAATTGTAAATCAAGCTGAGCTTGATGCACTAAGAAATCACGTGCGATTTAACAAAGGAGAAGATTGGCCATTTGCAGTTCGCACCCTTCATCCAGTGAACGCTGTTTTTGACGATGGGGCGGAAACCTACGAACTTCTCCATGAGTTTGACATATTCATCACAGATCGCTTGGAGTACTATTCTGTGGTTTCAATCTTTGGAGTAGAGTTTGCTCTGAATATTGGTGGTCGAACCATAGAAGGTTTTGAGCAGTGGCTGTCAGCTAATAATAATGCCAGTCCTCTTTACACAGGTAAAAATTCATGACCAGGCCAAGCACTGCGACGGCTTTTCCGTTGCGGCTTCGCCACCACTAAAAATCCGCGCATGTTGGCGGCGTTACATTTTCTATCGAAAATAGGAGTTTGAGTTGAAGCTAAAGGAAAAACTGAAGAAAACGAGAAGGAGGTCACTCTTATCCTATTTGGTCATTTTTTTAGCAGTTCTCTATTTTTTAATGTCCATTGTCAAAGGCCTTTACCTTTGGACTGATCAAAGTGACGTCAGGCTCGCTCTCAGTATAAATTCTGCAATGAGCTGGGTAATAGCTGCCACATGGATATTTCCGATCAGTAATCTCTGGCAATCAATACCCGCCGTACCTTTCGAGGGTCGAGGCATTTTGGAATTTTATAAAGTTATTGTTCCTCCAATGGTCGTAATTGGAGTTTGTGCTCTGTTTATCTCAGACCATAGAGCGTTAAGAGTTAAATTTCATGAGCTAAAATCTGAGATTGAAAAAGAGATTAACTTACGTGAAATGCGCAAAGAGGCTGGTTTGGAAACGGTGGCAGAGAATGCGACTGTTGATGTAGTTATCAGCAATGCAACTAACAACGACCCCGCGTGGCATGAAACTTGGTGGGGGCATGTTTTCATCGGTGTGGCAATTGCCCTTATCGTTGCAGTCTTTGGAATTAAGTAACCAAGATGTAACAAGTGGATGAAGGTGACCGTGGAGTTCCCCACTCCAGTAGACACGCATCGATAACTCCCCAACAGGAGAGAACCGATGCCCGAGATGATCACGGGGAAGAAAACGCAACGCTATAATACCGAGTTCAAGATCAAATCGGTGGTGGAGCCAACAGGCCCATCGGAGCGTGAGACTCTGTGGTCGAGAAATAAATATAAAAGCACTTTATAAAATTATTCAGGGAGGGGGGTATGAGTTATGATGTTTTGAAGAAATTTGATGAAGTTAGTAATTACGTTAGCCAAGTCTCATCAATTGCAGATAAGAATAAAGATGCCTTTGGTTTTTTGTCTGCCTCAGTATATGAGCAAATGGCGTCAAAAGGGAGGTTATGGGTTGCAGTTGATAAAGATAAATATCTTAAGGGATACTTGATGTTTGGCGGCACCATGCCAACCCTTAAGGTTTTTCAGATATACGTATGCGGATCTGTTATGGGGCGCGGAGTTGGAAGGCTTTTAATTAATTCTTTAAAAGAATATGCCGCTAAAAATCACTATCACACGATCTCAGCTAGGGTGGCGTCTGATTTGCCTGCAAATATCTTTTGGGAAAAATTAGGTTTTTCCATATATAGGCAAGTCAAAGGGAGTGAAGCAAAAAAGCGTACAATTAATATAAGAGGATGCTCGCTTGAGTCTAATGACTTGTTGGGGGGGATCGTTGACAATCCTTCAGGCCTGACACCGAGCCGTCCTATCCTGACTCGTCCTGTTTATGTATTAGATTTAAATTTATTGCTGGATATTTTTAAGCAAAGGCAAGGCTATGAGAAAGTAATAAAGCTTATGCGTATAGGTTTTCAGGGTGGGTTCTCAATCTGTATTACTCCTGAATTTAAACGTGAGCTAGAGCGACAGTCTGTTAATTTTCCCACAGACCCTGTGCTTAGGCTTGCTGAGGCGTTTCCAGAGCTAAAAACGGAGGGAAATATAACTAACACGGCAGATTCGCTAAGGAAAATCATATTCCCTGACCGATCGCCAAATAGGAAGGCTGTAAAAAACGATGAGTCTGATTTAATTCATCTGGCGTATTGTGTCTTATCTGGAGTTGGTGGGTTTGTTACGCGAGAAAAGGCCTTGTTAAGGGCATGCGACGCTCTTAAGGAAGATTATAATGTCTCCATCATCTCTCCTGATGAGCTAATTCTAGATAATGGTGATACGTTAGATGTCTCTAGTCCTCTGAATTCAGATTTCATCTTAGAGGCCTCTACAGGTACTCCGTGTGTAAGAGCTTTTTTACAGGAATTTTCAGCTCCCGGGCTCGTTTTGGATAAACTTTTTTCTACTTCTCCGATTGAGGATGGTGGGACTGTTTATGAAGCAAGGCTAGATGGAAATCTGTTCGGAGTATATTTTTTTCAAAAACCTATAAAGTCAACAAAAAGAGCAATGGCTTTCTTGTATGTGGACGAGTCGTCCCCTAAAGCTATGGCGGCTATAGATCATTTTTTAGAAACAGCGCTTAGATATAAAAGTGGGTTTTCTTATCGGCTGGACTTTTATATTGGTCAGGGACAGGTGCATACTGAGGAAACTTTGCTGAGGAAAGGTTTTTTTAAGGCAGAAGGGTATTTTTGTAAAATAATTTGCAGTCTTTTTTTGTGTTCTAATAACTGGGCTGGATTTGCAAGAGAGATTAAATCGCTTTGTGGGTTTTCCATTTCAAACAAATTTCCTTCGAAAAAGGAGCTTTCACATACAGGGGTTTACTTTACTGACTCTACTGGCCAGAACAAGGTTTTATCATGGTTCGATTTTGAGACAATGATCTCGCCAAGGTTTATATTAAGTTATGAGAGAGAGTGTGTTCTCGTTCCTATTCGTGAAAACTACGCTAATGGTTTGATCGGAAACGTTACAAGTCAGCTCTCCCTTCTGCCAAGCCATGATAAAGTTCTCTTACTTGAAAAGGCATATTTCCGATCTAAAACTAAAGCCTCTCTTTTCAAAAAAGGGAGGGTCGTGGCTTTCTATATTTCGGGGTCCAAGAGCATTCAAGAAATAATTGGTTTTGCGCGTATAACGTACTCTGATGTTATAACTGTTGATGAGGCAATTGTAAAAGTTGATAGACAGGGAGTTTTGTCGTACGAAGAGTTGGTTGCACAGACAGATAGTTCGGGCAAGCTTCATGTTTTCACATTTGATAACTTCTTAGAGTTTGACCGCAGGATTCCCTTCAGGCAGGCTAAACAATTAGGAGTGATCAGCAATGCAAATCTTGCTTCTCCAGAAAAAATAGGTATGGCCAAGCTGAAGGTTCTGATTGAGGCAGCGTTCGATGAGTGATGCGATTATCTCTATAAAGCCTAGACATGTTGATAATATTTTATCTGGAGCCAAGACGGTTGAACTTAGAACAAGAAGCATAACTTTGCCGGCTGGGTCTAGGCTATGGGTTTATGTGACTCTGCCTGTTGGAAAAGTAAGGCTTTCGGCGGAGATTATGTTTACTGATTCATTGCCTCCAGAGGAAGTATGGGTCAAGTATGGAAAAGAGATATGCATATCAAAAGAAGAATTTGACGAATATACAAAAGGGCGAAGCGTTGTTTCAGCTATAGGCTTAAAGAATGTTAGGCCGTTAAGTAAAGATATTAGCTTAAATACCATGAGGGAATATGAAAAAAATTTCCAGCCGCCGCAGTTCTTTTCAAAACTTTGTCCTAGAAGAGCGCTGTACTCGGCTTTTTACGCTTAGGTTACATGTGCAATAATGGCACCCTTGCGCCACACGATGACCTCAAGCGCCTATCAAGACGAGCACATCTAGTATTTCCTGCAGCCGCAGGGTTGGTTTGCTCCGCTCAAGATCGACGATAGAGTGTTTGCCGGTGCTGGCCAGGTCGATTAGCAATAGTCCTTACTCGGCGCGTAGCTGGACACATCATCTTGCCTGGTTCTGGCTGCGGCGAATGAAGTTGGCCACTTCAGTGGCGCGGGGGAGGCGTGGGTGTCTCCCTGTGCCAATTCAGATGCGAGAGTTTATATAAAACGGGCGCCTCAAGGGCGCCCGCTTTCGTAGTGGTGTAGAGGCCCGTCTTCAGAAGCGATCAACCCGGAACGGTGCCATATCCACCGCGGGTTCTTCGCCATCCATCATCTGGGCGAGCAGTTCGCCGGTAGCCGGGCCGAGGGTGAAGCCCTGGTGGCCGTGGCCGAAGGCAAGCCACCGCCCCACCTTGTTGGGGGCGGGACCTCATGTCGGGCAGGTAGGGGCGGACGCCTTTCGAGGGCTGGCTGTCGCGGCGCTTGCCCAGCATAGCGAACGATCGATCGGCAGGTAAATGTCCAGGCCGAGAGAAGCAAGAATATTGAAGGGAGCAAGCAGCAGGGCCGCCGTAAGGCTGTGCGTCTATAACCGGGGGTTTTGAACAGTCATGAAGCAATCTCCGCACAATTAGGGGGGGGGACGGCGGCCTACATGTGATGAATGAGGTGGGTCAAGCAGGCTGCCGTAACAAATAAGGAAACGCGACTGTTGCGGCTTAGTGGTTTGACAGATTAGAATCCCCGCACGCGCGCCTCAGTGGGATGGTCTAACAGCCCGCGATGATCGGAGTCTGTCAACATAGTTGGCACATGAAATAGTTCTCGCTCTTTAAAATCCGGCTGCCTGTGGCACTGGGTCCCGCTCGGGGTTTAGGTGCACGATCTCTGGCAGGCTAAGTTTCCGGA